>JAGCLA010000044.1 GCA_017647225.1 Bacteroidaceae bacterium
CATTTGAAATTGGGCAGGTATTCATCAAGCAACAGATTGAGATTCTTCAGTTTTGAACCTCCACCGGTAAATATCAGATGATTTACATTCTCGTTGAATTCTTCTACCTGGTATTTTACGTTCTGGAGAATCTCGTTCATTCTTGCCTTGATAATTGTATTTGTAGTGTCTGAATCGAGAGGCCCGAAATCGTTACCCGATGGTTTGTAGCCACGTGTGATTTTTATTTCCTCGGCCTCGTCCCTTGAAATCTGCGCAGAACATAGGTCGGTTGTGATGTTGTTGCTACCAAGAGGCAATACGATAAGTTTACGCATCATGTCGCTGTTGTATATGGCTATTGTCGTGGTGTCTGCACCTATGTTGACAAGAGCGCAACCATTGCGACGTGCATCGGTTGAAAGAATTATGTCGGCATCCATGCGTGCCGCGCAGAAACTGTCCTCAATTTTTATTTCAGCCTGTTCAAAGCTGTCGTTCAACTGTTTAAGATACTGCTCCTTGATGACAATGTTAAGGTAGTTGCCTTCAATGACTCTTGTAGGTGCTCCGATAGGGTTCTTGTCAATCATACCGTCGAGTCGGTACTCCTGGCTGATAGCCTGCACTCTTGTGTAGCCTTCGGGAGTGATGAACGTTGAATCGTTCTCCTCGGCCATATCGTTTATTATGTCGGGAGTTATCTTTGTGTAATTCTCGAAGGTACGTGTAACCTTTGACCTGATAGAGTGTACTGTCAGGCCGGCAAGAGATACATAGGCTTTTTTAATGGCTATGTTGTCAAGACTGCTCTCAAGTGAATTGATTATGTAGTTTATAGCATTGCTCGTTTCATCGACATTGCGCACTACACCTTTGGAGATAAATCCTATTACAGGGGTGCTCGCCGCTGCAAGAATTTTTATTCCTTCGTAGGTCTTAACGCCTACTGTTCCGGAAATCTTCGATGAACTTATCTCAATCGCTGTTATGTAATCATTTTTTCCCATATCTATCTCTTTTGGTACAAATAACCTTGTCGCTAAATTCTATATTGAGTTTGTTGTATTTATTCCATCCTATATTGTTCATTCCGTTCTGGTAGAATGTGTATAGCTTGTTGAATTTCTTTTCTATGTTGTCGGCCTCTCCAAATTCTATTATGTGGTTGCCGACACGTGGTATCAGTATTATCTTCCCGTTCTTGTCGAAATATATCTGTTCAATCTGTGAACTCCAGAACTTGTCCCTGTTTATCTCTTCTGCCATTGCGGTGATATCCTTTGCCATGCTCTTGTCAACATGTCCGCTTACAACGGGAAGGTATAGTGCCTTTTGTATTCCTGTTATTATGTTGCCTTCGTTGTCGATATGATAAACGGAATTCTCTTCATCATGGACCTTTACTATCGGTATGCGACAATCAACGTTTACAACGACATACCCTTTTGTGCTTTTATATACCTGACACTCTTTTATGGCCGATATGTTGTTCATGTATGTTTCAATATCTCCACAAACGATATTGTCGAGCATCTTGCCTATAGGGTCGAGTCCTTCGTTCTTCAGGATATCGATAATCTCATCGCGGTTGATGATATTCATGTCGTTGTCGTCCACGTTTACAAGCACGCCCCTGCAAACCTCTGTCTTTTTTGACGAGGGTATTGCAATTATGGCGAACAAGGCATATCCGGCAAAAATCGCTATAATCAGATATTTGAAAATTTGTTTAAGCATTATCTGTTCTCAAGTATCTCTTTAATTCGTGGAACGTCGTTTTCAATATCTCCTGCACCTAATGAAACAAGCACTTCTATATTCTCTTTCTCCTTCTCGATGCAACTGATGACTTCGCTTCTGCTGCACATTGATTTCTCTACCTGCGGAGCAAGGCAATCGTATATCAGTTTGCTTGTCACGCCCGGCATAGGCAACTCTCTTGCAGGGTATATGTCAACCAATATGACCTTGTCAAACAGTGAGAGGCTCTCTGCAAATTCCTTGTAGAAATCGGCTGTGCGGCTATAAAGGTGTGGCTGGAACAGTACGGTTATCTTTCGTCCCTCGTACAACTCCTTTATCGATTTTGCACATGCACGGACTTCGTCGGGGTGGTGTGCATAGTCGCTCAACAATACAAGGTCGTCGCGCTTTATGTGAAAGTCAAAGCGTCTGTCGGCACCTGCAAAATTTGCCATGCCCTGCTTGATTTCTTCAGCTGTGGCACCGCAAATCTCTGCCATAGCCATAGCCGTAACACCGTTTTCAATGTTTATGCTGACAGGAACTCCAAGCTCCACGTCCTTAATGGTCTGCCATGGCGAAACGTAGTCGATAATTATTCTGCCATTGCCTATTCTTATGTTCTCGGCATGGAAATCTCCGCTTTCGCGCCCGTATGTATATATCTTTACACCGGCTTTTGTGCGTGGTGTAACCTCAAGGCCTTCATGTATTATAAGGTATCCGTCTTCTCTTATCCTTTCGGTAAACTGTGCAAATGCTTCAAGGTAGTTCTCCTTGTTGCCGTAGATGTCGAGGTGATCGGGGTCGGCCGATGTTATTGTTGCGATGTATGGCTCGAGGTGTAGGAACGAACGGTCATATTCGTCGGCTTCAATAACCACGAAGTCGCTCTTCTCGCTCAGAATCAAATTGCTTTTATAGTTCTTTGATATACCGCCGAGGAATGCCGCGCAATCGACATGTGACTGATGAAGCAGATGTGCGGTCATTGTCGATGTCGTTGTCTTTCCATGTGTGCCTGCGACACATACGCCCAATTTTCCTTTTGTTATGATTCCAAGCACTTCGGCACGTTTCTTTATGCTGAAGTTGCCGTTGCGGAATATATCCCATTCCTTATGGTCTGCCGGTATTGCTGGGGTATAGACCACGAGGGTGTTCTCAGGGTTTTTACATTCATCGGGAATCAGTTCCACATTCTCTTCAAAGTGTAGTACAGCACCTTCCTCAATGAGCTTTTCCGTGAGGGGGCTTGGGGTGCGGTCATATCCGGCAACAAACTTGCCTTCGCTAAGGAAATAGCGAACGAGCGCACTCATTCCAATGCCGCCGGCACCGAGAAAATAGACTGATTTTATATCTTCAAGTTTCATTTTATATTATTCTTTTAGCCTCATGTGTTCTTTTCGATATATGCATCGGCAAGTTTTATCACCTCATCTGCAATTACTTCAGCAGCATTCGGTCTGCCGAGTTCCACTACGTTCCTTTCCAAAGTGGCAATCCTATCCTTGTCCTGTACCGTAGCTATGGCAACCTTTATCATCTCTTCCTTTGCCTTAATGTCGGCAATATGTATGGCCGCATCTTTTTCAACCAATGCCATTGCATTTTTTGTCTGGTGGTCCTCGGATACGTTAGGTGAAGGAACGAGAATGACCGCTTTGCCAAGTAGTGCAAATTCCGATATTGAACCTGCTCCTGCGCGTGAAACTACAAGGTCGGCAGCGCTCAATGCATTGGCCATGTTTGAAACAAAGTCGGTAACTGTCAGGTTTTCTGGTTTGCCCACAGCTGCGCATCTTTCCTTCATCTCTTCGAAATAGAGTTTGCCTGTCTGCCAGATGAATTGTATATCCTCGTTTTCTTTTATAAGGTCAATGTTTGCAAGTACGGCTTCGTTTATGCTTCGTGCTCCCAAACTGCCTCCTACAATGAGAACGCATTTCTTGTTCTCGTCAAGTCCCATCGCTTTCATTGCCTCACTGCGGTTCGCTTTCATGTCGATAAGGCTTTTGCGCACGGGGTTGCCTGTCATCTTTATCTTCTCTTTAGGGAAGAAACGTTCCATGTTGTCGTATGCAACACAAATCATCTTTGCATTCTTGGACAATATCTTGTTCGTTACTCCTGCGTATGAGTTCTGCTCCTGAATGAGTGTTGGAATGTTCATGCTTGCGGCCATTTTCAATGTCGGTCCGCTTGCATATCCGCCAACTCCCACCACAGCCTGTGGTGCGAATTTCTTGATGACCTTTTTTGCCATGCGCTGGCTCTTGAGTATAAGCCAAAGCACTTTGATGTTCTTGAAAAGATTCTTGCGGTCAAATCCGGCTATCGGTAATCCGACAATCTCGTACCCGGCATCGGGGACACGCTGCATCTCCATTCTGTTGTTGGCTCCGACAAAGAGTATTTTTGCTTCAGGATTCTTGCTCTTTATGGCATCTGCAATCGATAGTGCCGGGAATATGTGTCCGCCGGTACCACCGCCACTTACAATTATTCTATACTCCTTTTTCATGATAACTTGATGTTTTCGTTCATATTGTCGTTCTCACTCTCTTCAAGGCTCTGCTTCGGGTTGGCACTTGCCTTCTTTGCATATCGGCTTATGCTCAATATCATACCTATATATACGCAGTTTATGATAACCGAAGTACCTCCCTGGCTTATAAGCGGCAACGGCTGTCCTGTTACAAAGTCACCTACGGAAATATACATGTGCAACAGGGCCTGCAACGTTATAATCATACCTATTCCCATTACAAGGAATGCAGGGTAAGGGTCTTCACATTTATTGGCAATTTTGCCACATCTGTAAAGAATTGTCATGTAAAGCAACAGGACAATTATGCCTCCTGCCAAACCAAGTTCTTCGATAATTATGGCATATATGAAGTCGGAATATGCGTGTGGGATAAAATCGCGTTGCTTTGAGTTGCCCGGGCCGCAACCGAAGATGTGGCTCGATGCAATGGCTATGTTTGCATAGGTTCTCTGTTCGTTCTTTATGACATAGTTCTCGGCTGTTACAGGCTCTCTTTTCCTTGCATCGATAATACGGTTTTGCCAAGTAATAACTTTCTGCTTGAAACCGTCTTCGTTTGCCCAGCTTTTTGGAGCTGACATAATAGCCGTTATACCCATGATGCATACGGCAAATGCTGCAGCCAATATATACAGCATCTGTTTCTTCGGGTATCGGCTTACAAACATCATGGCATACAATGTAAGCAGAATTATAACCGCAGTCGAAAGGTTCTCCTTAAGTATTATAAGAATGGGCAGAGCTCCGTATATCGCTATGCGTTTGAGAGCAAAACGGTCTGTTCCATCTTCGTCCTGATGCTGCGAAGTAATAAGTGCCGTCACCATTATAAGTCCCATCTTTGCAAGTTCCATAGGTTGGAATGTGAGACCCATGATTTTAATCCAGCGTGCACTGTCATTGATTTTTGAACCTTCGTCGAACTGTGCCCATATCAGTCCGGCAAGGCCGAGCCAATAGATGACATGGGTAAGTTTCTTTATCCATGTAACCTTCATGTTGTGCATAATCCATACGACAACAATGCCGCCTGCAAGGAAAATTGTATGTTTTATGATGGGTAACCAATAGCTGCCGGACTCGTTTATCTGTCGGCTGGTCGCACTGAAGACCTCCACCCACGAAATTGAGCAGATTATGAAGAAGACAATCCAAATGGTCTTATCTCCCTTGAATAGTATTCGTTTTAACTGGTCGCCTCCCATCTTATTGTTTATAATTTACAAACATACTCCTTGAATAATTTACCACGCTCCTCATAGCTCTTGAAAAGGTCAAAGCTTGCGCAACATGGACTCAACAACACTGTTTCTCCCGGTTTAGCCATGCGGTATGCCTCTTTCACGCACTCCTGTATTGAATTTGTGTCGGCAATGGGCAAACCGAATCCTTTGAAGAATTCGTGCAGCTTGCTGTTGTCGGCACCAAGGAAAATGAGTCCGCTGCATTTTTCTTTTACAAGCTCGGCTATTTCGTTGTAATCATTGCCTTTGTCTTTGCCGCCAAGTATAAGAACGGTCTTTGTCTTCATACTCTGCAAGGCATACCAGCAGCTGTTTACATTTGTAGCTTTAGAGTCGTTGATATATTCGACTCCATTCACTTTTGCCACCTTTTCAAGACGGTGCTCAACGCCGGCAAACGAGCCTAACGCTTCGCGGATTGTCTCTTTGCGTATTCCTGCAACGTTGGCCGAAATACCTGCCGCCATTGAGTTGTACAGGTTGTGTTTTCCTGTCAGCGACAACTCCTCGAGTTCCATGTTGAATGGTGTGGGTTCGGTGAAGACAAGTTTTTCGGCTTCGGTATATGCCGCCGCGTCTGTTTGTCTTTCCTCGGCAAAAGGGTACAGCTTGCCATGCTTGTATTTCGGCAATTCCTTTTTAATTATAGGGTCGTCATTCCAATATACAAAAGCATCTTCGGGCTTTTGATTCTGTAGAATACGCAACTTGGCATCGACATAATTCTGCATGTTGTAACCGTAGCGGTCGAGGTGGTCGGGGGTTATGTTCAGCAATACGGCAACGTTTGCGCGGAATTCATACATATTGTCGAGCTGGAAACTGCTTAGCTCTACAATGTAGTAATCCTTGTCACCCTCGGCAACCTGCAATGCAAGGCTCTTGCCGATATTTCCTGCAAGGCCCACATTCAGCCCTGCTTCGCGGAATATATGGTATATAAGCGAGGTGGTGGTTGTTTTTCCGTTACTTCCTGTAATGCAGACCATCTTCGCTTTGGTATATCGTCCGGCAAATTCTATCTCTGATATGATAGGAATTCCGGCTTCCTTTATCTTAACAATAATAGGAGCTTCGTTTGGAATACCCGGGCTTTTGATGACTTCGCCTGCGCTCAGTATTATCTCTTCGCTGTGCTGTTTCTCTTCCCACGCGATGCTGTGCTCGTCAAGCATCTTCTTGTAGTTATCGGCAATGCTGCCAAAATCCGAAACAAACACTTCGAATCCCAACTTGTTTGCGAGTATGGCTGCTCCGCAACCGCTCTCTCCGGCTCCTAATACAACAATTCTTTTCTCCATTATCTTATCTTTAATGTCATGAGGGTGATTGCAGCCATAATGATAGTCACAATGCAGAAACGCAATGTGATTTTTGCCTCATGCATAGGTCTTGACGGTCCTTTGAATATATATGTGCAATCTTTGTCAAGTTTCTCGTCCTCTACGTTATAGTGGTGATGAAGCGGTGTTCTGCGGAAGATGCGCTGTTTGACACCTTTCTTCTTTCCTTTTTTATAATATGCAACCTGTAGAATTACCGACAGGTTCTCAACGACGAATATGCCGCAAAGCAGAACAAGAAGTATCTCCTTGTGTATAAGTATGGCTGTTACACCAATTATACCGCCTATGGTAAGGCTGCCGGTATCACCCATAAATACCTGTGCAGGATATGCATTGTACCAGAGGAAACCGATGAGCGCACCTATGAATGCAAAGGTGAATACTACCACCTCTTCAATGCCCGGCAAGAACATTATGTTCAGGTATTCGGCCCACCCGACGTGGCTCGAAACGTATGCCAGCAGGGCTAGGGCGACTCCTATAATGGCGGCATTTCCGGCAAGCATACCGTCCATACCGTCGTTCAGGTTGGCACCGTTTGAAACAGCTGTCACAACAAAAATAGTGACAATGATAAAGAGAATCCAGCCTGCAATCTCTTTGTACTCTCCGCAGAACGACATGATCTCGTTGTAGTCGAGGTTGTGGTTCTTTATGAACGGTATAGTGGTCTTGTTCAGCTTCTCAGGCATCTTCTTGTGATATACGGCCTCTACATTGTTCGGCTTTTCTATGGTTATGTTCTCACGCATTACAGCCTGTGGGCTCAAATACAGGGTTATGCCAATGAAAAGGCCGAGTCCTACCTGTGAAAGAATCTTTACTTTTCCCGATATGCCGTCCTTGTTCTTCTTGAATGTCTTTATGTAATCATCGGCAAATCCGAGGATACCCATCCAGACGGTTGTGACAAGCAGGAGAATCATATACACGTTGTCCAAACGTCCTACGAGCAGACATGGTATGAGTATGGCAATGATAATTATAAGTCCTCCCATTGTGGGAACACCTGCCTTGAGATTGTTCTTGTCAAATTCGCGCAAGGTTTCTGTTATCTGTTTCTTTTTGAAGTACTTGATAAGGAAACCACCGAACCATGCCGACAAAATCAATGACAAGACAATGGCAAGAAGCGACCTGAACGATGTGTATGTAAGAAGTCGTGCTCCGGGCAGGTCGGCATTCTGTATTAGATTGAAAATGTAGTGTAGCATAGTTCTTATAAATTAAAAAATTCTCTTATAATCTCTTTGTCGTCGAAATGGTGTTTTACACCTTTTATCTCCTGATAATCCTCATGTCCTTTTCCTGCCACGACAACAACATCTCCTTTGCTTGCCAGGCTGCATGCTGTCCTTATGGCCTCTTTTCGGTCGGTTATCGACAACACGTTTCTTCTCTGTTCGTCGCTCAGTCCGGCAAGCATGTCGTTTATGATGTCTTGTGGTTCTTCGTTACGTGGGTTGTCCGATGTCAAGATGACCCTGTTGCTGTTCTTTACGGCCTCTACCGCCATGATCGGGCGTTTACCCTTGTCGCGATTACCGCCCGCACCGACAACTGTTATTATATTTCCGTTGCCACGCAAAACCTCCTTTACAGTGCCAAGGACATTTTTTATGGCATCGGGGGTATGTGCATAATCCACAACGGCGGTTATTCCGTCATTTGAATGGATTGTTTCAAAGCGTCCCGAAACAGGTCGTAATGTGCTTAGTACGCAAAGTACATCTTCGGGGTTTTTGCCAAGCTCTACTGCGGCGCCGAATATGGCAAGCAGGTTGCTTATGTTGAAGCGGCCTGTAAGTAATGTGTTGAATTCTATATTGTTGAATTCCAGTATCATACCGTCGAGGTGAGTCTCGACAAGGCGTGCCTTGTAATCACATAAGGTACGTGTAGAGTAGTTCTTTATGTCGGCACGACAGTTCTGCACCATGACCGGACCGTTCTTGTCGTCGAGGTTGGTTATGGCAAAAGCGCTGCGTGGCAGGTTGTCGAAGAAACTCTTTTTTGCTTTAAGATAATTTTCCATGTTCTCATGGAAATCCATATGGTCGCGTGTGAGGTTTGTGAATATACCTCCTGCAAACTCCAGCCCTCCGACTCTTTCCTGTGCAAGAGCATGCGAACTTACCTCCATGAAGGCGTACTCGCATCCTGCCTCAACCATTTTTGACAATAGTCTGTTGAGTGAAATTGCATCGGGAGTGGTGTGTGTTGAAGGATAGGCCTCGCCGTCAATATAGTTGCATACGGTTGACAACAAACCGCATTTATGTCCCATTTCGCGGAACAGTGCATACAGCAATGTGGCAATGGTGGTCTTTCCGTTTGTACCTGTTACACCTACCAGCTTAAGCTTTCTTGATGGGTCGCCATAGAAAGTTGTTGCCAACTTGCCTGTGACGCTTTGGGCATTGGGGAGAGTTATGTATGCCACGTTCGGGTTTTGTCTTTCGGGCATCTCTTCGCATACAATGGCTACTGCGCCTTTTTCTTCGGCCGAAGCAATGTATGCATGTCCGTCAGTCTGTGTACCCTTTATGGCAATGAACATATCACCCTTTTGTACCAGGCGCGAATCGATATTTATGCCGAGCACATCTACCTCATCCTTTGGCATAACCAAATGAGTGTATTGAATCTCTTTTACAAGTTCACTTAAATTCATCCTGTATAGTATTTATTCCTTATTATATTTATGGTGCAAGGGTAAGTCTTACCTTTCTTCTTTCCCTTACACGTGTTCCTGCTACAATGCTTTGGGACTTGACCGTTCCGTAACCATGTACTTCAACGTCAAGATTGCATTGTTGCATCAGAAAAACAGCGTCTTTTGCTCCCATGCCACATACGTTAGGCACAAAATCCTTGCTGTATTCCTTGTTGTTGAACTCATATATGCTGTCGTTCTCAAATTTCGTTTTTCCCCATACGATGTTTTCGTCATCTTCAAGTTCTCTCTTCTTTCCGCTGATGAATCCCATCTCTTTCAATATGCCATAGGCTTCGGTCATGTTACCGTCCTTTACCGTAGGCTCATGACGATAAATGGTGTCGGCTACCGCTTCGAGCGGAATTGTGTATTCCTGTGCCATTATCTTCTCGGCAATCTCCTTGAATGCAACAGCCGCGGTGCTACCGCCTCCAAGCTTTATTCTTAATGAATCGGGGCGTGTGTCCTGCTTCTTGTCGTACATCATCTGCACCAGCAGGGTGTATTTCGGTTTGTCTGCCGGGAAGAAGCCGCAGAAACTCATCATCTTCTCGCTATTGTCGTACTTGCCTGTTTGCGAGTTTGGTACATTGGCTGTTCCTGTTTTTCCGGCAACAAGCATCATGCCTGATTTCGCACGCGCTCCTGTTCCGTCCTTTCCGTTTACAACCTCTACAAGCAGGTCGGTAACGGTGTCGGTTGTCTTCTTCGATATAAGCTGTTCGTTGAGAACCTTTGTCGGGTACTCCTCGATAATCTTGCTGTCTTTTATTACAGCCTTTACAAGTCTTGGCTGCATCTGCTTTCCACCGTTGGCTATAGTATTGTAGAACGACAGAATGTTTATACCGGTCATGCCGACCGCATATCCGTATGACATGGAGTTCAAGCTGAATCCATTCCACCTTTTTGTGCCGGGCAGCGTAAGGTATGGTGTAGCCTCATTGTCAATGAGCCTGTAATTCTCGGTCAAGCCAAACCTTTGCAGAGTGTTTGTGTATTCCTTCGGGTTTGTTCCGTATGCCTTCCTTATATATTGTACCATGCTTATGTTCGAAGAGTATTTAAGCGCTTCGGCCATACTGTACATTCCTGTTCCGTTGTCGCGGTACATCTCGTCGGTCACCCTTTGTCCGTTGAAGTTGCATACCTTTGATGCATATGCCTTAACGGAGTCGTTCGTTGTCAATTTGCCGTCTTCAATAGCTGCGGTAAGTGCTATGGTCTTGAATATCGAACCTGGCTCCATAAGACGGCATAGCGCGTGGTTTGGAGTGGGGTTGTTCGGGATATTCTCGATTGTTTCTGCATAAATGCCGTCGCTAAGTTTTGTTAAATTGACAATAGCCTTTATATCTCCAGTCTCTGTTTCCATGAGCATTGCCCAGCCTGCAGGAAGGTGATACTTCTTCAAAACTTTCTTTACGGCGTTTTCGCAGATGTCGAGCATCTCGGAACTGATGGTTGTCTGTATGTCCATACCATCTTCGGCCGCCTTGTCGGTCTTTAGGATAAACTTGCCACCTGTCTTTTCCTTTCTGCCTATACCCTGCACACCACGTAGGTACTTGTCATATTTCTTTTCAAGTCCGTTGATCTCTTCAATCTCCTGCTTGTTGTTGTCGGTTGTCTTGCGTACAATACCGAATGTACTCATTCCTATGTCGCCGAAGATATTCTTGCGCTGTATCTCCTCCTCGACAATTATACCGCTGTATTTCTTGCCTTGGTTTATAATTGGCAATTCAAGGATACGCATATACTGCGTGTATGAAATTTTGCGGTTATACAGGGGGTGGTATCTTTTATTGTTCTTCTGGCCGTATGCAAGGTCCTTCTTGAAACTCTCCACACTCTTTTGCGGGAAAATCTCATTCAACCCTACGCAGAGGTCATGCAGGTCGGCATTCCATAGTGAATCCCTTTTGCGCCTCGTTTCGTTCTCGTCTTTCTGGCTATGTCTGTTTATATATTTGAAATCGAGATGAATCCTGTATAGCGGCAATGTGCTTACAATGAGTTCGCCTTTGTCGTTAAGGACGTTTCCGCGACGTGGCTCAATAGGAACATTGTATTTTATGTTCCTCTCCTTGATTTTGTTCCATTCGTCACGCTCTTTGAACATAATAATGGCTGCATTGCCAATTATTACAAGGGCAAAGAGTGTGAAACCGAACACAACAAGGATGTTGTAGCGAAAAACTGTATCCTTACGGAATTTGAACATAGTTGATATTACTTTTTAACTTTATATGTGGGTCTTGTCGCAACTTTCAATTCGCTGTCCGATTCTTGCAGAAAATTCTCAATTTCTGTCTGACGGCTTTTATATGAAAATTCGCTCTTCAATGTAAGCAGATTGTTTTTCAGTTTATCTCTTCTCTTTGTCAAGCGGTCTATCTTCAGCAATTTCTGTTCATGTTCATATCGTATTCCGACATAGATGAACGAGTATAGTACTATCAGAGCGAACAGCCAGGCGTTGTCGGTGATAATCCTGCTTGTGAATATCTGACCGCCCATTATCCTGTTGAGGATTCCGCCTTTATTCTTTTTCTTTGTGTTTTTCTCTTCGCTCATATGTTTATATCTTTATGGCAATGCGCAGTTTTGCGCTTCTTGAACGTGGGTTGGCTTCCAATTCTTCGTCTGTGGGGACAATCACCTTTTTCATGTCGAACGGCGATGTTGACCTGCCGAAGAAGTCTTTCTCCAAAACACCCTCGAAATTTCCGCTTTTCATGAAGTTCTTGACAATGCGGTCTTCGATGGAGTGGTATGTTATGACAACAAGTCTTCCGCCGGGCTTTAGCAGGTCCTTTGCACTTATCAACATCTCCTGCAGGGCTTCAACCTCTTTGTTTATCTCTATTCTCAAAGCCTGGAAAACCTTTGCCAGTTCTTTCTTTTCGCGCTGTGGGGGGCAGAACGGCTTGGCTATCTCTATTAGCTCGTTTACTCGTTGTATAGGTTTTATGGCTCTCTCCTTCACAATTCTTGATGCGAGTTTGCGTGCGCAGTTCAGCTCTCCGTACAATTTGAAGATTCTTGCAAGCTCTTCTTCTGAAGCCTTGTTCAAAAGGTCGGCGGCAGTGTTGCCTCCGCGTTTGTTCATGCGCATGTCAAGGTCGGCATCGAAACGGAACGAGAAACCGCGTGTCTCATCGTCAAAGTGGTGTCCCGACACGCCCAAGTCGGCAAGTATAGCATCGACCTCTGTCGTGTCGTGGTAATGCATGAAATTGTAGATGAAACGGAAATTACCGCGCACGAAGGTAAAACGCTTGTCTTCGGGAGCATTCTTTTCGGCATCCTCGTCCTGATCAAAGCTATACAGATGTCCCTTTGCTCCAAGACGTGAAAGTATTTCCCTTGAGTGTCCCCCACCGCCAAAGGTTACATCAATGCAGGTGTCGTCAGGCATAATCTGCATGCCGTCAACACTCTCCTTAAGTAGTACCGGTGTGTGGTAAACATTATTCTCGTTCATGCTCATCTCTTTTTTCAGCTGTCATTATTTTTTCAAGTTCATGTCCGAACTCCTCGGCCGACATGAATGGCTTTTCAACTTTTTCTTTTGCCCAGATTTCAATAGTGTCGTCCATACCTATAAAACGCACCTCCTGCTTGATGTCCGCCAAGCCTAAATATCTTTTTGGCAAAAGAATACGTCCGTTGCTGTCAATGGACAGTTCCTCAACGTCTGCGACGAACTGGCGGAAAATCATCTGGTGTTTCGAGTTCCACTTGTCAAGGCGTGAACGCAATAGGTCAAGCTGTTCGTTCCAGCTAGAAACAGGGTATAGGACAAGGCAATCCTGATACACATCCTTGCGTAGCATTATCTTGTCACACCCTTCACTCTGGAGGATGCGACGGAAACAGGCAGGCAGGAAAACTCTGCCTTTGTTGTCTGTTTTTGCCTCTATGTTGCCTATGAAACGCATGGATTGATCTCTAATTTAGATATTTCGTTTCAAAATTACACAATTCCCCACAATTCCCCACAATAAATTCAGAGGAAATTTTTATAAAGTTTTCAACAATGTGTTCATATCTGAACGGCTACTCTATTTCGCTAATAATAAATACGTTGTTGCCTTGTGTCTAAGAGTGGGGCGACAGTGTGTTTCAAGCATGAAAAACGTGATTTTTTCAGACAAAAATGACGTAAGGTTTTTTGCAATAGCCGTTATCTGCGAAAAAAGTTTTAATTTTGTCAAAAAATTATTTTATGAGAAATAGAGTCAATACAATTTTCACATTTGTTGTTTTTGCATTCCTGTTGTTCGGCACAGTCGGTGTGTCTGCTCAGAATTCGTCAACGAAAGGATATGACAGCATAACCGAGGAGTCTGCGCGAGAATTTGTCTATACCCTTGCCGACGACTCTTTCGAAGGTCGTGAAGCCGGTTTGCGTGGTGGTGAGATGGCTGCCGAATATATAGTGTCATTGCTCGAAAAATGGGGTGTCAAGCCTTTGTCCGAATCGGGTTATTATCAGGAATTCGAATCGGTTAAGAACCAGATGAACTGGATAACGGAGTCCGACATGCCTCTTGATGAATTGAAGGCCAAAGGTTGTGAAACACGCATAATGAAGAATATCCTTGCATGCATACCCGGTAAAGGCGACGGCTATGTCGTTGTAGGTGCGCATTACGACCACTTGGGAATAGATACGACACTCGTTGGCGACCAATGCTACAATGGCGCTGATGACAATGCGTCAGGCGTAGCGGCTGTTCTTCAGCTTGCAAGAGCAATCAAAAAGTCAAAGGTACGTCCTGAACGTACTATCGTTTTTGCTTTTTGGGACGGAGAGGAAAAAGGCTTTCTCGGTTCAAGGTTCTTTGTTAAAAGAACTCCCTTTTTATCGAACATTTCTGCCTATATGAATTTTGACATGGTAGGTCGTGGTGCCGAAGAGAACCCATGTAATCTGAGCTATATCTATTCGGCCGGCAATCCCGCTTTCGGTGAATGGCTGCAAGCCGATGTTGAGAACTATAAACTCGACCTGATGCCTTTCTACAATGCTTCCAAAAACCTTCTTGGAGGCAGTGACAATTCACCCTTTGCACGAAAAGGAGTGCCCATCGTGTGGTATCACACCGAAGGACACTCCGACTATCATCGTCCGTCGGACACTGCCGACAAGGTTAATTATCTGAATCTTTTGGAAATAACCCGTGCAGCCTACCTCTGCCTGTTGCGTCTGGCAAACGAGGCAAGTTATTGATTCTGCTCTTTCGGAAGGAATCTGTTAAGCAATACAGAGCCTAAAATCGCAGAAATTATTGAGCCGCAAAGGATACCTAATTTCGCTTCGTTCAGCAATGTAGCTCCGGCTCCGTTGAGCGAAGCGTATGAAAGGTCTGCTATGAATATCGAAACGGTAAGTCCTATACCGCAAAGCATACATACCGAAGCAAATGATTTCCAGTTTGCTCCATGAGGAAGCTGTACAACTCCCAATTTTATGGCTATCCATGAGAATGTAAACACTCCGATGAACTTTCCGGCAACAAGGCCAATGATTACCGAGAGGCCAATGCCACCCACCAAGCTGCCTATACTCATTTCAGAGAGGTCAATGCCTACATTCGCAAAGGCAAAGAGCGGAATAATGAAATATCCGATAATGTTGTGCAGGCTGTCCTCAAACTCCTGTAATGGGCTGATAAGTTTGTCGGCTGCCGATTCTATACTCTTCAACTTGTGTATCTCTTCGTGAGTAAGTATCGCTGTATGGTGCTTTCCAACAACGTGTACCTGGTCGAAACTGTTTATATTCTCCTTGATACGCGCAATGTAGCGTGTAGCTCCCTTGCGTAGTGAGCCGGGGACACAGAAAGCAACAATCACACCAGCAATTGTAGAATGTATGCCCGAGTTCAGCATCAGATACCAAAGAACAATTCCTGTTACAAGATAGAAGTTCTTCGACATAATTTTTCTGTTATTGCCGATAATGAGAATGGCCACGCACGCGCCGGCAAGCAACAGATAGCTGAGGTTTATTGTAGAAGAGTAGAACAGGGCAATGACAATTATACCGCCAAGGTCATCGGCAACGGCTAGCGCAGCAAGGAAAATTTTCAATCCGATAGGAACTCTTTTGTCAAAAATTGACAACACGCCGAGCGAAAATGCAATGTCGGTAGCCATAGGAATTGCCACACCGCGTAGCATGTCGGGGTCGTTGGGGCAGGTAATCCAGAAGAAAAGTACCGGAATGAGCATACCGCCACAAGCACCAATAATAGGCAACATGGCCTTCTTGGCCGACGACAGCTCGCCAACAAGAATCTCACGCTTTATTTCAAGACCGACCGACAGGAAGAATATGGCCATAAGGAAATCATTGATGACCTGAATCAAGGTCATGTTGTGGCCGTTGTGGCTGAACAGGTTGAAATTGCCAATAGAAAGGCTTACCTCATTGTTCCAAAAACTGAAGAACGCTTCTTTTAGTGGAGAGTTCGCAATAACAAGAGCCAATATGGTGCATACTATGAGAACAGCACTGCTGTTCACATACTTTTTGACCATACTCTTAAAACTGTAGTTGTTTGTCATTTTATTTATGTTTTAGACTTTCAAATCCAAAGGACGGAAAAATTTTTACGGATGCAAAATTATATTATCTTTTTCGCTGTTCGAGTTGCGATTTATTGTTAGTTTCGATTAATACAATTGAATTTTCCGATAAAAGCAAAAGTTCCTCCCTGCATACACAAGAAGGAACTTGGAATTTATAGTCGGTATTACCTATAATAACAATTTTGTATCTGTTGTTTCCGGAAATTATTCTTCAGGAATGAACATAGGGTCCCATGCCGGGAGCATAGTTGGTTTCTCGTCAAGGATTTTGAGAATGTTTTCAGGGACATATTTCTTGTCAACAACAAGACGGAACATATATTCGTTGAACCATTCGTCGGTCATGATAAGTGTTCCCTGGAAGCCTGAACCTGCACCCCAGCTGTTCTCTACCTGCCATTTTACAGTGTTTCCGTTCTTGTCAATGTCAACAGCCTTCAATGTCATAGCGTGTGAAGAACCGCTGTCAAATGTTACGATGCGTTCTCTCTTGTCCATGCCGAATGTTGTGCCGAACATGTCCTCATAAATGTAGTTGTCGATGTCGAGTGTTCCACGCTTTGAGTCAAGGAACTTGCCCACGTCGCAAGAGAAATACATCATTGTGCTGTCCTTTATTGACGCAATGGCCATTTTCTTTATCTCTTCGATAGGAAGGTTGATATACAGCCAGTTGTGTCCGTCATATACATGGCGGTCGTACTCAATCTCGTAGCTCTTCCAATATGGACGGCTCGGGTCGTTCATGAACATTACATAGTCGTCCTGTAGGTTTATGTTGAGATATTTCTCATAGAAACTGCGTGGAGTGTATTTCTGTGGCTCCTCGCGGTATTTGCCGTTTGCATCCTTTGGTGCCCATGTGAATTCTGTCGGCGGTACACCATATACCTGTGCGAGCATCTTGTAAACCACCTTCAACTGCTCTTTCTTCAGGTTAAGGAGTTCTTTCTCTTTCTTGCCGCTGTCGTGTGCCTTGCGCAATTCAAGACCGAACTCGCGCAACTTTGTCTTCAGCAATGCCGAAAATGCCGATGTGTTGTCGCTTGTGTAGCTCTCTTTCATCACGCCCTGTGGTACTATACCGTACTTTGCAATAAGGTCGGCCACGCCTGTGAAGGTACCGCCGTCGCTTAGAGGGTTCTTGAACAACCACTCAACAGTGCGGTCGTCATAAGGTTTCTTGCGTGTGTCAATAACGCCCTGAAGGAATAGGTTTGACTTCTCCAGCTGGTCGTAGAAAAAGTTATATACCTGTGAGAACTCGAATGCTCCGAGGTTCTCGTTTGCAATCATCTTGGCACGCAAAACGTTCATACCTGTAAACAACCAGCAACGTCCCGACGATTTCTGGTCGGTAATACCTTTTGAAGGTACGCTGTGGCTGAAATAGGTGTCAAGTTCGTTGAGGTTCTCCTGGTTGAGTGACAACACCTTGATTGAATTGCTGAGCATCACGTTCTGCAATGCCTTCTCGGCTGTTGTGGGTTTGTAACTCTCTCTAATCTCGTTGAGAGTGTTGCTGTCGATGCCTCCGTTGGCAGTCTGCGCTGTTGCTCCTGTCGCCATAAAGGCTGTTGCGATGATGCAACCTGCTGTTTTGAAAAATTTGTTCATATTCTCAATGTTTTATATTATGTTGTCTTTAGTTGAAGTTCATTGCATGTCGTTGTATCTCTTCGATAAAGGCAAGAGCCGTTTCTACATTTTTCACGTTTTCAACGGTGATTATGCAGCGTCCGTCGTTGTCGCGTACCAGGCAGTTGAAGCTACTTTTTTTAATGTAGCCTATCATTCCTCCGAACAGGTCGCTTGAATAGAATTTCTCGTTTCGCGCATCAACGAAGAAAAGGCTCATCTTGCCACCTTTCAGATATATCTTTTCCACTCCAATTTTCTGTGCTTCGCGTCGCAGGGTTACCATGCGTATAAGCTCTTCTCCTTCTTTGGGGATTTTTCCGAAGCGGTCCTTCATTCTTGTGCGGAATGCCTCTATGTCACGGCTCTCGGTAAGTGAGTCAAGTTCGCGGTAAAGTAATATGCGCTCGTTGCTGTCGGGGACATATATGGCAGGGAACAACAATTCAAGGTCGCTCTCGACAAAGCACTCTTTGACAAAAATGTCATTGTCGTTCTCTTCGTCCTGTGGCAGAATATCGGCAAACTCTTCGTCCTTGAGCTCGTGAACGGCCTCGGCAAGCAGTTTCTGGTAGGTCTCGTATCCGAGGTCGGCGATGAAACCGCTCTGCTCTGCGCCTAAAAGGTTTCCTGCTCCGCGTATGTCGAGGTCCTGCATTGCTATGTGCATGCCACTTCCAAGCTCGCTGAAACTCTCTATGGCTTCGAGGCGTCGGCGTGCATCGGTGCTGAGGCTCTCACGTGGCGGTGTAAGCATGTAGCAGAACGCTTTGCGTTTTCCGCGTCCTACGCGTCCGCGCATCTGGTGCAGGTCGCTGAGGCCAAAGTTCTGTGCCTGGTTTATTATTATGGTATTTACATTCGGTATGTCTATGCCGTTCTCGACAATTGATGTCGCAATGAGCACATCGTAATCGTGGTTTATGAATTCGTACAGCTTTTTCTCAAGCTCTGCAGGCTCCATCTGGCCGTGTCCTATACATATACGTGCGTCGGGAACAGCTTTTCTTACCACCCTCGCAAGTTCTTCCATGCCCGAAATTCTGTTTGTGATGAGGAATACCTGTCCGTTACGGCTCAACTCAAAGCCTACAGCCTCTTTTATCACTTCGGCATCGAAGGTGTGTATCTCGGTATGTATGGGATAACGGTTGGGGGGCGGTGTCTGTATCATCGAGAGGTCGCGTGCTCCCATTATCGAGAACTGTAAGGTGCGCGGAATAGGAGTGGCTGTCATTGTGAGTGTGTCAACATTCACTTTGAGCTGGCGCAGTTTTTCCTTTACTGCGACACCGAATTTCTGTTCCTCGTCAATGATGAGCAATCCCAAATCCTTGAACTTGACCTCTTTGCCTGTCAGCTTGTGTGTGCCGATGATAATATCAATTTTGCCCTCCTTGAGCTCTTCGAGTATCTTTTTTGTCGTTGTCGTGCTACGCGCTCTGCTCAGGTATTGCACGTTACATGGGAAGTCCTTGAGGCGTTCCTTGAACGTGAGGTAGTGCTGGTATGCAAGCACGGTTGTCGGGACAAGTACCGCTACCTGTTTGCCGTCGGTAGCAGCCTTGAATGCGGCACGTATGGCAACCTCGGTCTTGCCAAAGCCCACGTCACCACAAATGAGTCGGTCCATCGGACGTTTGCGCTCCATGTCGCGCTTTACGTCGTTGGTTGCTTTCAGCTGGTCGGGCGTGTCCTCATATATGAAACTTGCTTCAAGCTCATTCTGTAGGTAGCTGTCGGGCGAGAATGCGAATCCCTCCTCCTTGTAACGCTGTGAATACAGCTTTATAAGGTCGCGTGCAATGTCTTTTATCTTGCTCTTTGTACGCTCTTTCAGTCGTTCCCAAGCGCCTGTACCCAATTTGTTGAGCACCGGAGCATCACCTTCCTTGCCATGGTATTTCGATACCTTGTGCAGGTTGTGTATCGAAACAAAAACGACATCATCGTTCTTGTAAATAAGCTTTATGGCTTCCTGTGTCGAATTGCCGTTGGGGATGCGTACCAAACCGCCGAACTTGCCGACGCCATGGTCTATGTGTACTATGTAATCACCTATTCCGAACTCTTTAAGCTCTTTTATTGTCAGAGCCACCTTGCCACTACGGGCACGATCGCTTCGCAGCTTGTAGTTATGGAAACGGCCAAACAGCTGGTGGTCGGTGAAAAACGCAGTGTGCAACGTGTTGTCGATAAAACCGTCGTGTATGGTGCGGCCTACCGGGGTAAACGGAATGTTGTCGCCCCTGTCGTCAAATATGGCTTTCAATCGCTCCGCCTGGTGCAGGTCGTCGGTCAACAGCAACAATTTATAGCCTTTTTCGATATAGCTGCTGAAACTGCGGCTCACCAAATCGAAATCCTTGTGGAATAGTGGCTGTGGCGAAATGTCGAACTTTATCTTTGTGTCGGTGCTGTTTGCGTCGTTGCGTAGTTCCCAATGTTTTACGCTTCGCGCAAATGTCTCAATTTCGACAGCAGACATGAGCTCCGGCATGTCGGGCAGCTTTGTTTCCGACAGTTTGGCCTGTAATGTGAAGCCTTCGTTGCGCAGCTTCTCGATGTTGCCTTTGACAAAATCGAAGTCCTTTGTTATGAGAATAGCGTTCTTTGGCAAGAAGTTCGTTATGGGAACAGCCTGTCGGCCGGTCACTTTGGGAACAATGGAAATTTCATCGATTTTCTCTCTCGACAACTGTGTCTCCACCTCAAAGGTTCTTATGCTCTCTACTTCATCGCCAAAGAAGTCGATACGGTAAGGATATTCCGATGAAAAGGAGAAAATATCGATAAGACTGCCTCTTACGGCAAACTCTCCCGGCTCGTAAACGTATGTAACTTCCTTAAATTTCAGCTCTGACAATTTCTGCTCCACCGCACTGCGTTCAATCCTGTCGCCCAAAGCTATCTCAAGCGTGTTTTTCTCAAGGTCGCCCTGTGAAGCCACCTTCTCGGCCAATGCTTCGGGGTGAGTGATTATTACAAGCCCCTCTTTTCGGCGACGGCACGACAGTTTTGTCATTACCTCGGTGCGGAGTATGCGGTTGGCATCATCTTCCTGGCCGTATTTCATTGCTCTGCGGAACGACGACGGGAAGAACAGCACTCCGTTTTCTCCCATAATCTGCACCATGTCGTGATAGAAATATCCTGCCTCTTCGGCATCGTTCAGTACGACAAGGAATGTCTGTTCGGGAGCCCTTTCTCTCAGTCCGCAAAGTACCATTGCGGCAGCGCTGCCATAAAACCCTTCAAGGAGAGCATGTTTCTTGCCCCCCTCCTCGCGCAATTGCATCAGTGCCGTTACGCCCGGATGCGATGCGTATTTCTGCTGAATCTCTTTGGATTGCATAATCAATGATGCAAAAATAACGATTTTATTTAAGAATTATCCAATATTGGGGTAATGTGTATAGGTTTATTCTATAATTTTTCTTAAAAAAGTCAACAATAATTTTATTATTGTTATATTTGTAATTACATATTTGCGGAATGACAGAGAAATATACATACAGCATTGAAATGAAAGTGCGTGACTACGAATGTGATATACAGGGCGTGGTCAACAATGCAAACTATCAGCACTATATGGAGCATGCACGCCATGAATTCCTTGAATCCATAGGTGGCAGCTTTTCGCTTCTTCACGAACAGGGTGTCGATTTGATGGTTTCAAAGATAACCATCGAGTACAAGCGTCCTTTGCGTGGTGGTGATAAATTTGTGGTGTGTATAAACATGGAGCGTCGTGGTGCAAAGCTTGTTTTTGTCCAGGACATATACAACAAGGCAGACGGCGTGTTGTCGGCAAAGGGTGTTATCGATGTCGTTTGTCTGAAGAATGGGCGTTTGACACGTGGCGAGGTCTTTGACGATATGTTCAAGGATTATTTTCAAATTAAAAACGATTAGGCTATGGAGTTGTTTTTTATTTTGATTCTTGTAGCGGTATATGTCGTGGTTTTTGTGGTGAAGACATTGAGTTCGAAAGCCGACGACGTGAAGGGTACGCCTGTTATGGGTGACGTGTTCCCTAAAATAGAGGTCTATAACGAATCTGTCAATGAATATAAACCGAAAGAGCCTGTGCAACAGGCCGTTTCAAGGAAAAAAGAGCCTTTGAGACCGGCAAGGCGCGTGGTCGTGGAAAAACAGCCTGAAACAACCGAAAAGGTTGCCGACGAGGATAAATCCATCTCTTTGAAGAAAAAGTCGGAAGCCCGACGAGCCTTTATCCACGCTGAAATACTGAACAGGAAGTATTAGAATTTGATTTTTGTGCAAACATAAAAACACGGACATGAATTATCGTATTTTGACACCGCAGGAAGCCGCATGCTATATCAATGACGGCGATGGTGTAGGTATTAGTGGTTTTACGCTTTCAGGAACTCCCAAGGCAGTTCTTCCAGAAGTTGCCCGTCGTGCCGAAGAGGCGCACGCAGCCGGCAAGCCATTTAAGATAAACCTTTATTCGGGAGCATCGACAGGTGATGCAATCGACGGAATGTTGACACGTGCCAATGCTATCAATTTTCGCGCTCCGTTCATCTCGAATCCGACAGTACGCAATGCTATCAACGGTAGAGAGATAACATATACCGACCTGCATCTTTCGCTTATGGCACAGGACTTGCGCTATGGATATTTGGGAAAGGTCGATGTTGCGATATTGGAGGCCATAGACATCACTCCTGACGGAAAGGTCTATCTGACAACGGCAGGCGGTATAGGCCAGACAGTAGCAAACCTTGCCGATAGAATAATAATCGAACGCAATACCTATCACCATACAATGGGCTTGCACGACGTGTATGAGCCTCTTGACCCTCCTCGCCGTTGCGAAATACCTATATACAAGGCTTCCGACCGTGTCGGCAAACCTTATGTTCAGGTCGATCCAAAAAAGGTCATCGGTATTGTCGAGGTTCATCAGCCTAACGAACAGGTTGTTTTCAAGGAACTCGATCCCGTGACAAGCAAGATAGGTGAAAATGTGGTTAATTTCATTCTCAGCGATATGAAGCGCGGAATAATACCGGCTTCGGGCTTGCCAATACAGAGTGGTATCGGCAACGTGGCAAATGCTGTCCTGAAGGGTCTTGAAGATTGTAACGGAATACCGCCTCTCGATTTGTATTCCGAGGTGCTTCAGGATTCGGTTATCAAACTTATGGAGCTTGGACGCGTAAAGGCAGGAAGTACATGTTCGTTGTCGCTCAGTCAGGAGTGTCTGAAACATGTATATGACAATCTCGATTTCTTCCGCGACAGGCTTATCTTGCGTCCGTCGGAAATATCGAACCACCCCGAAATCATACGTCGTTTGGGTATAATAGCCATGAATACGGCAATAGAGGTTGACCTGTACGGTTGTGTCAATTCATCGCACATCTGCGGTACTCGCCTGATGAACGGTATCGGTGGTTCCGGCGATTTTGCACGTAATGCCTTCGTTTCGATATTTACATGTCCGTCAACACAAAAGGACGGTATGATAAGCTCTATCGTTCCAATGGTTACTCATGCCGACCATACCGAACACGATGTTCGTGTGGTTGTGACAGAGTGGGGTGTTGCCGACCTACGTGGTAAAGGACCGGATGAACGCGCAAGGCTGTTGATAGAGAATTGTGCGCATCCCGATTATAGAAACCTCTTGTGGGATTACCTGAAAATAACAAAGAAAGGTCATGTTTCGCACAATGTTGCGGCGGCTCTTGCCATGCATGCCACATTTGAGCGTGAAGGCGACATGAGAAAAACTTGTTGGGAAAAATTCGCATGAACAGAAAGAAGTTGGTTACAGAAATGGGACGCATAAGCGGTGACGATTTCCGCAATGCCGAAAAGCTCCCGTTGGTGGTCGTTCTTGACAACGTGCGTAGTCTGCATAATGTAGGCTCGGTGTTCCGTACAAGTGATGCCTTCCGTGTGCAAAAGATAGTGCTGTGCGGAATTACCGCAACACCTCCCAATACCGAAATCCATAAAACAGCACTTGGTGCCGAAGATGTTGTCGAGTGGCAATACTTCCAATCGACAGACGAGGCTGTTGCCATGTTGCGTGAAGAGGGGTATCGTATATACTCCATAGAGTTGTGCGACGGCAGTATTGCTCTTCAGAATTTTAATACATTGCCGGGTGAACGCTATGCCGTAATTCTCGGCAATGAGGTAAAAGGTGTGCAGCAGTCGGTTGTTGATGCCTCTGACGGAGCGATAGAGATTCCACAGTTCGGAACCAAACACTCATTGAACGTGTCGGTGACAGCAGGCATGGTGATATGGGAGTTTGCAAAGAAACTCGGTTGGGTTGAATGATGCAGTTATTAAAAGGTCTTAAAATCAGAAATTTCCCCCTGAAGAAACAATAAATAATAGTACATTTGTAGTCATTTTTATAAAAGCAAAATATATGAAAGAGTTTTTTAAGGTACTAAAGCGTTTTGTCCCTCCATATAAGAAATATTTGATACTATCTCTTATATTTACCCTGTTTTCGGCAATTCTGAATGTATTCTCTTTTATGGTTATAATACCTATATTGCAGATACTGTTCAAAATAAATGATACTTCAGGAGTGCAGTTCGTTGATTGGTCCATGATGGACTCTTCCAATGCAAAGGAGGTTGTTATCAACAACGCAACCTGGTATCTGAATTCTTTCAGCGAGGAGTATGGTGCTTCTATGGTCTTGTTGTTCTTGGGTATATTCCTTATTTTCATGACAATGCTGAAAACAGGATGTTACTTTGGCTCTTCGGCAGTTATAATACCTATGCGTACGGGTATCATCCGCGATATGCGTACTCAACTATATGATAAGATTGTAAGTTTGCCTATAGGCTTTTTTTCAAAGCAACGTAAGGGCGATATTATGGCGAGAATGATTGGCGACGTTGGTGAGGTTGAGAATTCAATTGCTACATCGCTTGATATGCTCATAAAGAACCCTATGTTCATAATCATATATATAACCACATTGTTTTATATCAGTTGGGAATTGACACTGTTTACATTGTGCGTTGTACCTTCTCTTGGTTGGGTCATGGGTGCTATTGGCCGTAAGCTCAAGGCTCGTTCTGCTGTTGCTCAACAGAAATTGGGTGAAACAACATCTCAAATGGAAGAAACTCTTGGCGGACTTCGTATAATAAAAGCTTTCCTTGCCGAAAAGAAGATGTCGGCACGTTTTAGAAAGTGTAGTAACGAGTTGCGCTCGGCAACAATAAAGGTTTCTACACGTCAAGCCTCTGCGCACCCGGTAAGCGAACTTTTAGGTACAGCTCTTATTGTTGTTGTCTTGTGGTTTGGTGGTACATTGATTTTGGGTGATAACTCACCAATCTCTGCGGCTTCCTTCATCTATTACCTGACAATTCTGTATAGTGTCATAAACCCACTTAAAGACCTTTCAAAGGCGTCTTATAACATTCCGCGCGGTTTGGCCTCAATAGAGCGTATCGATGCAATTTTGAATGCAGAAAATCCTATAACCGATGGTGAGAAGGGTGTGGAAATTGCAGAAATGGAAGAGGGCATCGAATTCAAGAACCTCACATTCTCATACGACGGAGAGCGCGATGTGCTTAAAAACATAAACCTTAAGATACCAAAAGGTAAAACGGTTGCGCTTGTCGGTCAGTCGGGTAGTGGAAAATCGACAATGGTTGATCTAATACCACGTTATTACGATGTAGAGAAGGGTGAAATTGCAATTGACGGAGTGAATGTCAAGGATATGAAAGTCAAGTCATTGCGTTCTCTTATGGGTAACGTGAACCAGGATGCAATACTTTTCAACGACAGTTTCTACAACAATATAACCTTTGGTGTCGAGAATGCAACAATGGAGCAGGTAATAGAGGCTGCGAAAATTGCAAATGCACACGACTTCATTATGGAAACCGAAGAGGGCTATAATACAAATGTCGGCGACAGAGGTTGTCGCCTGTCGGGTGGTCAGCGTCAGCGTATAAGCATTGCGCGTGCGATACTCAAGAACCCGCCGATATTGATTCTTGACGAGGCTACATCGGCTCTCGACACAGAAAGCGAACGTCTTGTTCAGGAGGCTCTTGAACGTCTTATGAAAGACCGTACCACTATTGCCATAGCACACCGTCTTTCAACAATCAAGAACGCCGATGAAATATGTGTGTTGCGTGAAGGTGAGATAGTTGAGCGTGGCAAACACGACGAACTCCTGAAACTTGACGGAGTATATAAGCGCTTGAACGATATGCAATCGTTGTAATATGGCGAAAGAGAAAAATATAGCTGTTTTTTGTGCGGCATCTGAAACGATAGCCCCTTGTTTTGTTGATGCGGCCTATGAGGTTGGTGCTTTGATAGGACGAATTGGTGCATCATTGGTTTATGGTGGTGCCCGTTTCGGGCTTATGGAGGCAACGGCAAAGTCGGCAAAAGAAGCCGGCGCGCGCATAATAGGTGTTGTTCCCGAAATTCTTGTGGAGCGTGGTCGTGTAAGCACATTGCTTGATGAACATGTTCCTTGCCGTAATTTGAGCGACCGAAAGGATATTATGCTTGCAAAAAGTGATATTCTTGTGGCATTGCCCGGTGGAATAGGCACACTCGATGAGATATTCCATGTCATGGCGGCTGCGACGATAGGTTATCACAGCAAGCGTGTGGTGCTGTATAATGTCAACGGTTTTTGGGACAGCATGGTCGCCATGTTGGATAACCTCAATGCCACAGGTTTCATCAGAGGTGACCTGGAACGTTTCATGGCAGTGGCAAACAGCATCGAAGAGTTGGAAAAGTTGATAAACGAGGCAATATAATGAGTAGGGTAATAGGCATAGGAGAAACGGTATTCGATATACTTTTTAAGAATGGTCAGCCGGTAAAGGCTGTGCCGGGAGGCTCTGTATATAACAGCATCATTTCTCTTGGCCGTGTCGGAGCCGAGGCCGCATTCATCAGCGAGGTCGGCGATGACAGGATAGGCGAAATCATACTCTCACATTTGCGCGACAGCGGTGTCGATGCCTCTTCGGTATGCAGCTTCTCGGGTGGCAAATCGCCTCTTGCACTTGCATTCCTCAATGAGAGGAACGATGCCGAATATCTTTTCTATAAGGATTATCCCAACAATCGTCTTGAGGTCGATTTCCCCTCTATAACCAAAGGCGATATTGTCCTTTATGGCTCATATTTTGTGCTGAACCCCGTTTTGCGCGAAAAGACAAAGGCTTTTCTTGAATATGCCAAGGAGAGTGGTGCCATACTCTACTACGATATAAATTTCCGTAAGAATCATGTTGCCGAGCGTATAAAGCTTGGCGAGGCTCTTATTGAAAACCTTGAATTTGCAGATATAGTACGTGGCTCTGCCGACGATTTTAACTATCTGTATGAAATGACCGATGCCGACAAGATATATAAGGAGAAGATAAAATTCTACTGTCCGAACTTTATCTTTACGAGTGGCGACGGCGATGTACGCCTTTTCACTAAGGATTTTACAGAACGTTTCCCTGTAAAGAAGGTCGATGTTGTAAGCACTGTCGGTGCCGGCGACAACTTCAATGCAGGAGTGGTATATGGCTTGCTCTCCGCGTCGGCCGAACGCGATATGTTGCCGATGCTCGGCAAAGAACAATGGAACGGAATTGTGTCGTGTGGTCTTGATTTCAGTGCGCACGCATGCACTCTTATCGAAAACTATGTCGATAAGGAGTGGGCGGTAAATTACAGAAAGGCGAAATAAATGAAAAGAAGGGCTAAAATATCATACATGGTTGTACTCCTGGCAATGATAATGTTCATGGGTACACGTATTGTGCCCCATCATCATTGTGCTACAGCAACGGACTCTTCTGTGCATTTCGGGTTTGGCGACTGCGATGGCTGTGAACATAGTCATGGCGGCGGACATGACTGCGGGCACAACGATGCTCATTCACATTCGGAAACACCTTGTTTCAGCGATTCCAAGTTTTTCTTGCGTATATATGACGATGATACATTTATCGTCAAAAAGATATCGGCTTTTCAGCCGGCAATGCTGTTGCCTGAGTCATTGCAGGCTTATGCACTAAGTGTTCAGTTGGTCTTATGTTCTGACGACGAAATACCACCGTCAATAGGAATTTTCCCTTTCCGTTCACTCCGTGCTCCCCCTGTCGCTTGATTTGTGTTCAATCGAGTTTATCAGGGTTCTAATCAATTAATTTTACTATGAAAAAGATATTATATTCAGCAATTCTTATTGCTGTTATGGCATGTGCAGGACACAGCCATAAAGAGAGTGCAGAACATCACGAACATGCACATATAAGTTCATTCACTGCATATACCGATAAAATGGAACTTTTTATGCAGCACGAGGGGCTTGAGAGTGGAAAAAAGGCGTGCATAACACTTTATGCAACAAATCTTGTCGATTTCAAGCCGAGTGATGCTGACAGCGCAACAATTCTTCTTTCCGTTGGTGGAAAAAGAGTATCGGCAACAGCCAAGGCGGGACATAAGGGTGTTTATCATTTCGACCTTACTCCCGAGAATGACGGACATGGAATGTTGTATCTTGACATTGCCGGCGAGCATGCCCATTTCGACATAGAAGTACACCACTCCCACAACGGTGAATGCGCTCACGACCATAGCCATGAAGGCCATGACCATGCGGCTCATGCGCATGCTCATTCTCATTCACATCAGCCTCACCCGGGGCATGGTGCTGCTACCGATGGCAAACCGGGAGATGTATCATTCAGCAAAGAGCAGAGCTGGAAAATAGATTTTGCGACAGCCGTTGCCGAAAAAAGCTCTTTCGACGGCGTGGTTAAGGTTGCAGCAAAGGTTGAGGCTCTGCCCGACAATTTCACAACCATTGTGGCTACAGCCAACGGCAAAGTCCGGTTCGCAGGAAACATCGTAGAAGGCAAGGCTGTCGGTGTCGATGAGTTGCTGTTCAATCTCGAAGGCGGTGATGTAACCGACAATGATGCAGCTGTGAAATATGCTGAAGCTGAAAGCGAATACACTCTTTCAAAGGCCGATTATGAACGTAAAAAACAACTTTTTGCCGACAAGATAGTTTCGGAACGCGAATATCAGGAGGCCGAAGCCGCATATAACCGTGCCCAGGCGCGTTATGAGAGCATGAAACGCAGTTATGGCGACGGCAAGGTCTCTCTTCGTTCTCCGCTTGATGGCTATGTGGCATCGTTGCTTGTTGCCAATGGCGATTATGTACAGCCGGGAACTCCGCTTGCAACAATCCAGCGCAACGGCAATGTGAATATAGTTGCCGAACTGCCTGTGCGTTATGCACCCCAATTGCGCAATGTAAAGAGTGTTAATATAGAAACATTGGCAGGTGAGTCATATTCTCTTGATGATATCAACGGTCACATGCTTGCTGTCGGTAGTTCTGTAAACGAATGTAACATGATACCTGTAACCCTTGCTGCCGATGCCATCGACGGTGTCTTGCCGGGAAGCATTGTTACATTGTATCTCGCATCGGAAAACAAAGATGCCGAAAATGTCGTTGTGCCACGTTCTGCCATTGTCGAGGAGATGGGCAACTACTTTGTATTTGTCCAGAACAATCCCGTATCGTTCGAGAAACGCAGTGTGGTGTTGGGCGCAACAGACGGCCTTATGGTCAAGGTACATAGTGGCGTGAATGCAGGTGAGCGTGTTGTAACAAAAGGTGCTGTGGTGTTGAAACTGTCGCAAGGTGCGGCGGCTCTCGACCCTCATGCAGGTCATGTTCATTAAAAGACTACCGCTATGCTTAACAAAATAATTAAGTTCTCTTTGAACAACAGGTTGCTGGTATTGCTTGCGGTGGTGCTGGTGACGGTAGGCGGTATATATTCGGCAAAGAAAATCGAGGTCGATGTGTTCCCCGACCTGACCATGCCTACTGTGGTGATTCTTACCGATGCATCGAATATGGCTCCCGAAGAGGTGGAGCGTCTTGTTACATTCCCCATTGAAACGGCTGTGAACGGAGCGACCAATGTACGAAGGGTGCGTTCTTCGTCATCGCAGGGTTTCTCTTTCGTGTGGGTTGAATTTGATTGGGGCATGGATATCTACCGCGCCCGTCAGGTCATAAGCGAAAAGATGAGTCTGTTGTCGGGGCAGTTGCCTACCGGCATTACCCCTATGCTCGCTCCGCAGTCGAGTGTAATGGGAGAAATCATGTTCATCGGCATGCAGGCCGACAGCACATCGATGATGGAGCTGCGAACACTTGCCGAATGGATAATAAAGCCAGCAATCCTTGCAACAGGCGGCGTGTCCAATGTAACGATAATAGGTGGTGACTATAAGCAATATCAGGTTCTTGCCGACCCTGTACGAATGGAGATGTACGGTGTTACAATGAGCGAACTTGAGAGTGCGGCGGAATCCATGAGTGTAAACATCGGTGCAGGTGTCATTCGTGACTTCGGTAATGAATACAACCTGCGTGGTATGGGACGTAGCAACGACGTAGCTGAACTTGGAAGTACGGTTGTGAAGAGCGACGGCGGAACAGTTGTGCGTGTTGCCGACGTTGCCGACGTTGTCATAGCTCCGGCCGTAAAACAGGGATATGCTTCGCAGAACGGTACTCCGTCCGTCATTCTTTCGATATCAAAGCAACCGGGTATAAACACTCTGAGCGTTACGCAGAACATAGAGCGCAACATCGAAAGCATTGCAAAATCATTGCCTGCCGATGTTGTCCTCGATACAAAAATTTTCCGTCAGGCCGACTATATACAGGCATCGGTGAATAATGTAGGAAGTTCTCTTGTCGAAGGTGCGGTTTGTGTGATTCTTGTATTGTTCCTTTTCCTCACAAGCATACGTTCAACGGTCATCTCGCTGCTGGCCATTCCTTTGTCGTTGTTGGGTACGGTAATTGTATTGTATCTGTTGGGAATGGATATAAATACCATGACTTTAGGTGGTATGTGCATTGCCATAGGCTCACTTGTCGATGATGCCATAATCGACGTTGAAAACGTATATAAACGCTTGCGCGAGAACCATGCCTTGCCAAAAGAGGAGCGTAAATCGACACTTAACATAGTCTTTGAAGCTTCGTCCGAAATACGTGCATCGATAATACATGCCACCCTTATAATAATGGTTACATTTACTCCGTTGTTCTTCTTGAGTGGCCTTGAAGGACGTATGCTCAAGCCGTTGGGCATTGCCTATCTCATAGCTCTTGTAATGTCGCTTGTCGTGGCAATGACCGTTACACCGCTGTTGTGTAAGATGATGCTTTCAAGCGATAAATACCTGACAAAGAACGAAAAGAAAAATTGGGTTGACAAATGGTTGCTCGACAAGTACAGCACAGCATTGCAGTGGGTGCTTGCTCACGCGAAACTTATTGTAGGCGCCGTTGTATCTCTTTTTGTCGTTTGTCTTTTCCTCTTCTCCGGCATGGGACGCAGTTTCTTGCCTGAATTCAACGAGAAAGCTCTAACAATCTCTGCGGTGTCGCGCCCGGGAGTGTCGCTCGAAGAGAGCAATAAACTTGGTGCAGCGATAGAGAAGGAACTGTTGCAGATTCCGGAGGTGGAGAGTACAGCACGACGTACAGGCCGTGGCGAGCTTGACGAGCACTCACAAACTTCCAACGGTGCCGAGATTGATGTCAATTTCACCCTTTCAGGCCGTAGTAAAGCCGAATTCCTTACAGAGGTACGTGCGCGTCTTGCCACTATCCCCGGTGTGGTAACATCGGTAGGACAACCGCTTGAGCACCGTATCGACCACATGGTGTCGGGAACACAGGCCGACCTTGCCATAAAAGTGTTTGGTCCTGACCTCAGCACTCTGTTCCGTAAGGGTACAGAGATAAAAGAGGCATTGAAGGCATTCCCCGAAGTGGTTGACGTCAATGTGGAACAACAGGTTGAGACACCACAGTTGCAGATACGTGCCGACAGGGAGAAACTCGCATATTACGGTATAACAATGAGCGAATTCAACAGCTTCATCGAATCGTCATTCCCCGGTAAAAGAGTGGGTAGCGTATATGAGAACGAACGTAGCTTTGACCTTATAATACGTTTGAACAAGGATTACACCGAAAGCGTTGACGGCGTTAAACGTGCGCTCATAGACACTCCGAACGGAAAGGTGGCCCTCGACGATGTGGCATCTATCGTTTCTGTCGGTGGCCCAGGAAGTATCAGTCGTGAGAATGTGCAGCGCAAGGTCGTTGTTTCGGCAAATATAGCAAGCGGCGATGTTGCCGGTGTCGTGGAACGTGTGGCAGAGCATCTTGAGAAGACATTGTCGCTCGACGAAGGCTATCGCCTTGAATATGGCGGGCAGTTCGAGAGTGCAGAATCGGCATCGAGAATACTATGGTTGACAACGGCGTTGGCCATACTGGTTGTTTTTGTGCTGTTATATAGCGAATTCAAGAGCGCGTCGTTGTCGGCTGTCGTGTTGCTTAATCTGCCGTTGGCATTGATAGGCGGCATCCTTGCCACATATTTTACATCGGCGGTAATGAGTATCCCTGCAATCATAGGACTCATAACACTGTTCGGTATCGCAACACGTAACGGTATATTGCTCGTGTCGCGTTATCAGCACCTGCGTGCCGATGGCATGCCGCTTGACAAAGCTGTTGTCGCAGGCTCTGTTGACCGCCTGACACCAATTCTCATGACAGCCTTTACATCGGCATTGGCCCTTGTACCAATGATAATGAACGGCTCAGCATCGGGTAATGAGATACAGAGCCCAATGGCTGTTGTAGTGCTTGGTGGTTTGCTCTCTTCGACTCTGCTGAACATATTTATTATTCCGATAGTATATCGTTGGCTGGCTTGTAGAAAAGTAAGAGGGTGAGTTTAGAGTTTATTGTCCACCTATTAAGGGGATAGCAATGCCTTAAGCATTGCAGGTGGTAAAAAATGATGAACGTTAATCGAAGTTCTTAACCTTTAGACTTTTTCGTTTATTATTTTTGTAGTCTTTCTCTCTTTACTTTTCATTGTGTGAAAAGTAACAAAAGCACCCGGCACGCGTAAAAAATAGTCGCTCTGTTCTTCTGTTCGTGCCACCAATGGTGAGCACTCAGCCGAACTTCGCTTGCCATTCAAAGCTTTCTCATGTTTTTGGGGTGCTCCGAAACTCGCGTAGTGTGGCTATATAAGAAAAATTATACCCACACTACGCTCAAACATTCTCACACAATGGCCCAAAAACATTTGGCTTTTCACTCTATTTTTATCGGTGCCGTATTATTAACAATACTCATGCTATGATAACGTACTATGCTTTCCGCTTACTAAAGTAATTCCCTGAAAAAACCGGCACTGTAAGTGAGAGAGTGAGTGTTAGTTCCAATAGAGGAATAGAATGGGGATTGTCTGAGCGTGTGTGCCATGCGATGCTGTTATTGCGTGAAGCGAGTTGCCCCATTCCCTCTATTGGAACGTCAAGACACGAACGGCGAGTTTGCGACGGCCGAGCGATGTGCTTGCACTCACGAGCAAAAGGAGCAAACGAATTAAGCGCCCTGTGCCGGGCGTTTTTGTAACTTTTTGTGCGTCAAAAAGTTAGTAAAGAAAGATTAAAAACAGGATAAACAGCCAAAGTGTAAAGGTTAAAAACTGCAGTAGAATAACGATTAGCGTGGAACGTGGAACGTTAATCGTTAAACGTTCCTCGTTAAACGTTCCACGTTCCTCGTTAAACTCTACAATACGATAGAAGAATATCTCCAAGAGAGAGAATGAAACATTTTGCTGTAGAGCCGTCGGGGTAGGTTATTGAATAGGCTATGTCGTTCTTGACGGCGCGGATATCTTTTAATGTGGCTGCTTTTTCAGGTGCATACTTGAAGGCAGCCTCTTTTATTATCCATAGGTTAAGTGCCTCTTCGGCTGTTATATTGTCAAGCTCTTGCTGTTGCAGGAAACCACCGGCTACGCCTTGGGCATTGCGTCCTTTGTGCTCAATGTCAATACCTATAGGGCTTTCTGATATTGCAATGGCAACAAAATCGCGTGTGTGGCTTATGCTTATATATCTCTTCTCAAGATATGGCTGACCGTTGGTATGGTAAAAGATTGTATCCCCTTTGTATGGTGTCTGCAGTAGCAGGGCGCGTGTGGCAAGCCATTCGCGTTGCCTTGTTACCGACTTGAACTTTGCTTGCGCCTCGGTAAGCAACATGCTGTTGTCGTCGATAAGTCTTGATAACTCATCGCAATCCTCTTCGATATGCCAGAAGTAGAATTCTGTATCACGAATTTTATCTATGTCCTTAAAACAAACCTGTGGCATGGCTGTACAAAATTATAATTTCTTTCATAAACCTCGTTGTTTTTCTTTTTTTTTGTAATCAGTTGCTTTAATAAGTGAAAAAAACTATATTTGCGTATAAAGTTGCAAAGATATTTTTTATGTGTGTTAATTCATTAAATATCGGAATCATGTGTGTAAAAGATTGCCAAGAATTTGGTGGTCTTGGAAATTTGTATAAACACACACACACA
>JAGCLA010000045.1 GCA_017647225.1 Bacteroidaceae bacterium
ACATTCGCTTTTTGCGACCCGCACGGTGCAACTTTGCTGCACATCGTGCGACTTATCGCTGCTCATGTTATTGATGCTTGAACTGCGCTATCATGTATTCTTATCATTGACAACATGCACTTTTCGCACTCCAAGCTATACGAACTTTGTCCGTATCACGCTTGACTATTGCTGTGCATATTGTCGATGTGCTGTTACTTAAACTGGGCCATCATGTGTAGTGCAGTAACAGCTTTTTGCGCATTAATAACATTCGCTTTTTGCGACCCGCACGGTGCAACTTTGCTGCACGTCGTGCGACTTATCGCTACTCATGTTATTGATGCTTGAACTGCGCCATCATGTGTAGCGCAGTTACGGCTTTTACACATTAATAACATTCGCTTTTTGCGACCCGCACGGTGCAACTTTGCTACACATCGTGCGACTTATCGCAGCTCATGTTATTGATGCTTGAACTGCGCCATCATGTGTAGCGCAGTTACGGCGCATTCATCGCCTTTGTTGCCCAAACGGCCACCGCTACGTTCCTGCGCCTGCAATAGGTTGTTTGTCGTTATAAGACCAAAAATTACAGGAACATCATACTCAACATTCAGTTTTGACAGTCCTGCTGTTACGCCTTCGCAGATATAATCAAAATGTGGGGTGTCGCCTCGTATCACACAGCCTATAGCTATCACTGCATCGTACTTGCCGCTTTTTACCATTTGCGATGCGCCGAAGATTAACTCAAAACTGCCGGGTACGCTTGCAACTGTAATGTCGTCGGCACAGACACCGTTATCGCACAGTGTCTTTACTGCACCGTCGCGCAGAGCATGGGTTATCTCTTCGTTCCACTCGGCATAGACAATGCCCACTTTACGCCCTTTGCCACATGGGGTTTTTGTAGGGTCGTAACTTGATAGGTTCTTTAGCTCGGTTGCCATTTCTTTATTCTATTATATCAATCAGGGCCAACCGCAACCCGGTCGGCCCTGATTGATATTGTTTATTTGGTGATTACTTATTTCGCGTTGATAAAGCGCTCAATGTTTGCAGCTTCAGGAGCCTGAGGGTACTCGTTCTTGATTCTGTTATACAACTCGATAGCCTTTTCAGCGTTGCCCTGCTGCTCGTACATTGCAGCTGCATCGAACAAGCATTTTGGAGTTACAGTGATGTTCTCTGCCTCGTCAGCAGCTTCAAGAACCAACTTGATAGCCTTGTCGATGTTCTCCTTGTATGCGTAGCAGTTGCCGAGCGCATATTTTACCATAGGAGAGACAAGTTTGTCGCCACCCTTGTATTTCTCAAGGTAGTTGATAGCCTCGTCGTAATTCTCCTGCTGTACGTAGCAAAGACCAGCGTATGCGTATGCCATGTTTGCAACGTCTGTACCACCGTTGTCCTCAATAACCTGAAGGAAACCGGCATTGATACCATCACCGTTGAGAGCTGTTTCGAAATCGCCGTTTACAAAATACTGCTCAGCCTTGAACATTGCTTTAGCAGCCTCTGCCTCTCTTGGCTCTGCAACGAATGTGTTGTAAGCGAGGTAACCTGCTACTATCGCAATGATAGCAACGAAGATGATGATAAACTTATTCTTGTGTTCGATAACAAAGGCCTCAGACTTGCCAAGAACCTCATCTGCGAGAATTGCTTTCTCTGTTTCTTTCTTGCTCATAGTTATGTTATGTTTTTATTATTTACAATTTCTAAAATGCAAAAGTAATCAAATTCTTGGTTGATGAAAAATTATAGCTGTTTTTTTACTACAAATAGAGCCGAAAAATGCAAACATTTGGCATAAACGGCTGTTTTTGCATAAATAAATTTGTCATAAACCGTTTTTGTGCATAAATCTATACTATAATTCCCGCGAATCCTGATGATTTTATGCTCGGTTTTCATTATCTTCGCAAGATAAATGCTAATTATTGCAACGGTGAAACTTAACAGCATCTCAATATTGAATTATAGAAATTTGTCTGACGTCAACATTCAGTTGTCGCCAAAGATAAATTGCTTTATCGGCAGCAACGGAATGGGAAAGACAAATCTGCTCGATGCGGTATATTATCTCTCGTTCTGCAAAAGCGCCATATCGCCCTCGGACAGTGGAAACATCTATCACGATGCTCCTTTCTTTATGTTGCAGGGTGAATATACCGGCGACAATGGTATTGACTGCGAAATTTCGTGTGGCCTGAAACGTGGCGAAAAGAAGGTGTTCCGCAGGGGTGGAAAACCTTATGAGCGTTTGTCCGACCATATAGGCTCTATTCCTCTTGTTATTATATCGCCTGCCGACAATGAACTCATTGCCGGCGGAAGTGAGGAACGCCGTCGTTTTATGGATGTTGTGATATCGCAGTACGACAAGGAGTATCTTAATGCCTTGATGCGTTATAACAAGGTCTTGCAGCAGCGTAATGTGATGTTGCGTGGGGAGCGTGAGCCGGATGCGGAGATGATGTCGCTGATTGAGGATATGATGGTGGCCGAGGCGGTGCGTATCCATAAACGTCGCAGAGAGTTTGTAGAAGAACTTATTCCTATATTCACAACTTTCCACAATGCTATTGTGGGCGGTGGTGAAGATGTGTCTTTGCGCTATCGTTCACATCTTGACGAAAATGACCTTGCTGCCTTGCTTGCTGCTTCGCGTGCCGATGACCGACGTATGGGCTATACCTCGAAAGGTGTTCATCGCGATGAGCTGGTGATGCAACTGAATGGTTTCCCCATAAAGAAAGAGGGCTCGCAGGGGCAGAACAAGAGTTATCTTGTTTCGTTGAAGCTTGCGCAGTTCGACTTCTTGCGTCGTAAGGGTAGTGAAACTCCGCTTTTGCTGCTCGATGATATATTTGACAAACTTGACAGCTATAGGGTTGAGCAGATAATTGCTTTGGTGTCGGGTGAGAACTTTGGACAGATATTCATTACCGATGTCAATCGTGAACATATCGATGGCATACTTGACAGTATAAACGGTGAATATAGGCTGTTCGAGGTCAAACGCGGAGAAACGGTATTGTCAAAGGAGAGGTGTCTATGAAACGTGGAGAAACAAAGTCGATAGCAGAACTTGTGCGTGCGATGTGCCGCGAAGAGGGGCTTGAAACGCCATTGAACGAGTATCGTTTGTTGAAGGCATGGACACAGGTGCTTGGCTCGGCTGTGCAATCATATACAAAGAACCTGCAGATACATAATCAGGTTCTTTATGTGACGGTTACTTCGTCGGTGCTGCGTCAGGAGCTGTTGATGAACCGTAAGTCGCTTGTCCGTAAATTGAATGAACATGTCAAGGCACAGGTGATTACGGATATCGTGTTCCGCTGAATATGAACATTATAGTTTTATCTTGGTTTTGATTATTAAGTGTAAATAATAAAAATAGTTTTATGCAGAATTCAAATATGAAGTTCAGACTTATAGTCTTAAGTTTCTTGCAGTTTGCTATCTGGGGCGCTTATCTCACATCAATGGGCCGCTATCTCGGCGGTTTCGGTCTTGGTGCAAACATCGGCTGGTTCTATTCGGTGCAGGGTATCGTGTCAATTTTCATGCCTGCGATAATGGGTGTTGTTGCCGACCGTTGGGTGCCGGCACAGCGTCTGTTGGCTTTTTGTCATGCTATGGCTTCGCTGTTTATGGCTATCACCGGTTACATTGGTCTGGTAAAGGGTGGTGATGTGGCCTTCGGTGATATATTCTGGACCTATACTGTAAGTGTGGCCTTTTACATGCCTACTCTCGCTTTGTCTAATTCGGTGTCATATACTGCACTTGATCAGGCAGGGCTTGATACTGTCAAGGCTTTCCCTCCAATCAGGGTTTTTGGAACTATAGGTTTTATCGTTTCAATGTTGTTTGTGGATTATACAGGTTTCCAGAATGACTATAATCAGTTCTTTGTGTCTGCTGTATGTGGTGCTCTGTTGGCTGTGTATTCATTGTCATTGCCACATTGTCCTGTCAATAAGGGCGGAGAGAAGAAATCGCTTGTGTCGGCTTTGGGATTTGATGCTTTCAAACTGTTCAATCAAAAGAGAATGGCGATATTCTTCATATTCTCTATGTTGCTCGGTGCGGCATTGCAGATATCAAACGGTTATGCCAATCCTTTCATAAACGGCTTCGGCGATATTCCCGAATATGCAGGTACGTTTGCCGTAGAGCACACCAACATGCTTATATCATTGTCGCAGATGTCCGAAACACTGTGTATTCTTTTGATTCCGTTCTTCTTGAGTAAGTTCGGTATAAAAAAGGTAATGCTTATCGCTATGTTGGCATGGGTGTTCCGCTTTGGCTTCTTTGCGGTAGGTAACCCCGGTGTGCCGGGAGTGTTCTTCTTTGTACTCTCGATGGTGGTGTATGGCGTGGCTTTTGACTTCTTCAACATCTCCGGCTCGTTGTTTGTCGATAATGAGGTGCCCGAAAGCATGCGTTCAAGCGCTCAGGGATTGTTCATGCTTATGACTAACGGTCTTGGTGCTTCTATTGGCGTGATAGCTGCTCAGGGTGTGGTGAACCATTTTACACAAAACCAGACATTCTTTGGCGGTTGGCCTACTGCATGGTATATATTCTCTGGATATGCTTTGGTGATTACTATACTGTTTGCTCTTATTTTCAAGGAAAAAAAGGCATAAAATAATTCAATAATATAGCAGTTGACCCGAAAGGTTATGTCATACTGAGCAAAGCGAAGTATCTCTGTTCTGCGTGGTTATGAGATCCTTCACATACGTTCAGGATGACAATCTCGCAAATAATATCAACATTGGGTCAATATCTATATTATTACATAAAATAATTCAATATGGTTGAGCTTGTTGTTTCCGATATGATGTCTAAGGTCTCTGACCATCGTGCTCATGTAATTGTCTTGCAGGAGAAAGAGGGACTGCGCAAAATAATTGTGGCTTTGGGCCTGTTGGAGGCGCAGGCCATAGCATTTGCCTTGCGTGGTGTTGATGTGGGACGTCCGCTGACGCATGACCTCTTCGGCGCTTTGTCAAAGGCTTTCGGTATTGAATTGAAACATGTTCTTATAGAAAGAATTGATGACGGTACATTCTACTCTTCGCTGTATTATGCGCAGAACGATGAAAGAGCGAGCATCGATTCGCGCACGAGCGATGCCATAGCTATTGCTCTGAGAGCGAATGTGCCTATATATATACGTGAGGATTTGCTGAATCGCATGTGCATACGCGACGAACGCAACGGGGCAATATCAATTCCTATAACAGCGGCCGATGAGGGGACTTTGCGCGCGGCAATGGAAAATGCTGTCAAGGATGAAAATTATGAGTTGGCGATGAAACTGAAAGAGGAGATTGATTCACGTCATCAGAAAAGTACAATTAACGTGGAAAACACAAAAGATAAAGAATAAAATGGCTCTATTTTATGTACCTGATATAGCAGAGTCCTGGGAACTGTCGGAAGAGGAAGCTACCCATGCTCTTCGTGTCTTGCGCCTGTCGGTAGGTGACGAATTGGATATAACCGACGGCAAGGGTAATCTTTACAAGGCTGTCATAAGTTCAGTTGTCGGCAAGCATTGTCATGTTGAGGCAAAGGAAGTTCTTCCTATGCCCAAAGGGTGGAACGGCGACATACATATAGCTGTTGCTCCTACAAAGAACATGGACCGCATAGAATGGTTTGCCGAAAAGGCTACGGAGATAGGTCTTGACGCTATCACTTTTATCAATTGCCGTTTCTCGGAACGTAAGGTCGTGAAGTGCGAACGTGTAGAGCGTATAGTCGTTTCTGCAATGAAGCAATCCCTTAAATACAGCAAGCCTTTGGTGGAAGAGATGACCGATTTCAAGAAATTCATATCGGAGGAGCGTAGTGGCGAGAAATATATAGCTCATTGCTATGAAGGTGAAAAACTGTTGTTGAAGGACGTTCATGAGGCAGGCAAAGATGCTACGATACTCATTGGCCCTGAAGGTGATTTCAGCCCCGAAGAGGTGAAAATGGCGATGGACGCCGGTTATAAGCCTGTTAGTCTTGGTAACTCACGCTTGCGTACAGAAACTGCGGCGCTTGTTGCTTGTCATACATTAATGCTCAAGAACGAGAAGTGATGTTCCGATATTTCATATATTTCTCATACGACGGTGCCGCCTATCATGGTTGGCAGGTGCAGCCTAATGCAATCACCGTACAGCAGGTGCTGGAAGAGGCGCTTGCCAAGCTGACGCGTCAGCCTGTGCCGTTGGTGGGTGCAGGACGTACCGACGCAGGAGTCAATGCTGCGTGTATGGTGGCGCATGCCGATTTCCCCACCGAAATAGATACACCGCAAATGGTGTATAAACTCAATAAGATATTGCCTCCTGATATTGCCGTGAGCAATATCCGTCGTGTCAAGGACGATGCTCATGCGCGTTTCGATGCCATCTCAAGACGATATAATTACAGGGTGGTGACGGCTAAATCTCCGTTTGCAAGGCGCTATGCTTGTCGTGTTATGCCGGGCATCGATTTCGATGCAATGAACAGGGCTGCGGAGCTGTTGTATGAATATACCGATTTCACAAGTTTCAGCAAGCTGCATACCGATGTCAAGACCAATAACTGCAAGGTTACATATGCCAAATGGCGTCAGGTCGAAGAAAACGAATGGGTTTTCGAGATTCAGGCCGACCGTTTCTTGCGTAATATGGTACGCGCCATTGTAGGTACGTTGCTGTTGGTCGGTCGTGGTAAAATGACACTTGACGGCTTCCGCGCCGTAATTGAGAACAAAGCGCGTGGCGAGGCTGGCGACTCGGCTATGGGTGAGGCTCTTTTTCTGGTAGGTGTTGAATATCCGGAATCCATTTTCCTATGATGTGGGCTGTACTTGCTTTCATGTCGGCAGCCCTGCTCGGTTGCTACGACTTCTTTAAGAAAGTTTCGCTGAAAGACAACTCTGTTATTGCGGTACTTTTCCTGAATACTTTGTTTTCGGCATTGCTCTTTTCGCCATTTGTAATACTTTCTTTCATTGGAATAATAGAAGACGGCCCTTTTTTTGTGCCTGAAGCCGGTTTGCGAACCCACCTATTGCTTATACTCAAGGCTGTGATAGTCCTTTCTTCGTGGTTGTGTGGTTATATAGGTATCAAGCATCTGCCGATAACAATCGTGTCGCCGATACAATCGACACGTCCTGTCCTTGTTCTTCTTGGTGCTTTGTTGCTCTTTGGCGAGGCGTTGAATGTATATCAGTGGATAGGTGTCGTCATAGCCGTGGTATCAGTCTTCTTGCTTAGCCGTAGCGGAAAGCGCGAAGGAATAGATTTTACATCGAACCGTTGGGTCTTCTTTGTTGCGTTGGCGGCATTGTTCGGTGCGGTAAGTGCCTTGTATGACAAATATCTGATGCGCTCGCTTGAACCTATATTGGTGCAGTCTTGGTTTAACATATATCAGTGCGCTTTGATGGGCTGTTTGGGGCTGTTGCTTAACATATTCTCACCGGCTCAACGTGAAAAGAAATTCCACTGGAGCTGGGCCATACCGTTCATATCGCTCTTCTTGGGCTTGGCCGACTTCTGTTATTTCTCGTCATTGGCACACGAGGGCGCCCTCATTGCTGTGGTGTCGATGATAAGACGTGGCAGTGTTGTCGTCTCTTTTGCTTTTGGTGCATTGTTGCTCCATGAAAAGAATCTTAAACAGAAAGCTTTCGACATTGTTTTGATTTTAATCGGATTATTCTTCCTATATTTGGGCTCAAAATGAGAAGGTTTATACTGATATTGTTGATGTGCTGTGGGTTGGTGGCTGCACTGCCTGCACAGAATATACGCACACTCTTTGTGGAGGCTCCCGATTCGGTGCTTCCTCTGTTGCCACGTAATGCACGCGAGGACTGTGTGGATTTTGCCGATGCAAATATGGAATATCCTGTATCGAACCTCCTCAGTGGAAAGTCTGTCCTCAAGAAATTGAGCGACGATTATCTGTTGTTGCAGAGCAGCGGTGCTTCAACTGTTGAGATGAAACTGCTTCCGAGCGGTGACGATTTCGTTATATGTGTGGTGAATACGGTCTTTGCGGAGGTTGCGGACAGCCGTGTCGCTTTTTTTGACAGTAATTGGAAAAGACTTAAAACGGAACACCGTTTTGTCTTCCCAAGGATAAAGGATTTTTTAACAGGCGATGACAACAAGATTCTCGATATGTGTGATATGTATCTTGTGTCATTGAAACTTGACCCTGCCGAAAATACTCTTGTTGCAGAATACACCATGCCCGGATATATGAATAGCGAAGATGCGCAGAAGGTACGTCCTTTGCTGCGTGATATTCTCTATCGTTGGAACGGGACACGCTTTATCATGGAGTGACAACCACCGAGTCGCTTATAAACTCCTTTATATCCCCTCTGTTATGTTTCAGGAATAGTTCTTTGGTGTCATCAAGGAACTGTCTTAACCTCTTTTCGGCATTGCTGTTATTGATGAACCTTGTCGATGATGCCGGGAGTATTGTGAAATCTCTTGACCCGTCACCCTTCTTTGGGGCTATCCATGTAAGAAAGTATTCGAATGAGGATATACGTGTGTAGTTGAGTATCTTTTTTAGTTCCATTCTTATCATCAACCCTCCGTCGGTGCCGCGTAATGACATGTTTGAAACAAGGTTGCCGGTAGAGTAGGCTACTGCGTGCTTGTCGGGAGTGTCGGTGTCCTCTCTTATCTCTATGGGTTGTATTATGTGAGGGTGGTTGCCTATAATATGGTCAACTCCTTGTTCTATCAGCCATTGACTAAGTTCATGTACTCTCTTGGGTGCAATTCTTACATATTCGTCACCCCAGTGCATGCAGGCAATTATCACATCGGCTCCCTTGCTCTTTGCTTTGAATATATCTTCCTCGATGGTTGGCTTGTCAATAAGGTTTACAACAATAGGAGCGGGTATGCTGTTGCCGTTTGTGCCGTATGTGTAGTTAAGTATGGCCACTTTTACTCCGTTGCTATCTATGATAAGCGGATAGCGTTCCTCTCTCTCCTCGATATTGCGATATACTCCGCAATGTGATATTCCCAAAGAGTCCAGAAGGTTCAAGGTGTGCAATGCACCTCTTTTGCCTTTGTCAAGACAGTGGTTGTTTGCGAAAAGTATGGTGTTGAAGCCTGCGTCACGTATGGCATAAAGGAAACTGTCGGGGGCGCAGAACGAAGGGTAACCGTTGAAACCCTCTTTATATATGGGTGTTTCGAGGTTGGCTATGGCTATGTCAGCCTTTTTTACCTCTTCCGTTATATGGCGATACCAATGGGAATAGCTGTATGTGCCGTCATCTCTTTTTGCTTCGTCAAGCTGTAGCTTGTGCTGCATGACGTCGCCCGCGAAAATGAGTCTTGTCTTTTGGAAAAAAGTATTGCTGTCTTGCGCTGATACCATGTGCGGTACCGTGCAAAACAGCAATGTCATTATAAAAACTCTTGTGTTCAAGGTCTTATTTGTAAATTTCACGTTTGCCTGCAAGCAGGGTGTTCTTCATCAGCGACACTATTGTCATAGGGCCTACGCCACCGGGGACAGGTGTGATGTAAGAACATTTTGGTGCGACATTTTCAAAATCGACATCACCGCAAAGACGGAAACCCGACTTGCGTGTAGGGTCGGGAACACGTGTTGTTCCCACATCTATTACAACTGCACCCTCTTTTACCATGTCGGCTTTTACAAAGTGAGGCTGACCGAGTGCTGCAATTATGATATCGGCTTGTCGGCACTCTTCGGCGATGTTTTCTGTATGACTGTGGCATACAGTTACGGTAGCATCGCCCGGTGTGCTCTTCTGCATCATCAGGTTCGCCATAGGCTTGCCGACGATGTTGCTGCGGCCAAGCACTACACATTTTTTGCCTTTGGTGTCAATGTTGTAGCGTGCAAGCAATTCCATAATTCCATTAGGGGTTGCCGAAAGGAAGCATGGCAGTCCGATAGAAAGGCGTCCGACATTTATCGGGTGGAAACCATCGACATCCTTGCGGTAATCGATAGCTTCTGTTACCTTCTGCTCGTCGATGTGTCTTGGCAATGGCAACTGTACTATGAAACCGTCAACTTCAGGGTCGTTGTTTAATTCTTCGACTTTTTTGAGCAGCTCCTCTTCGGTTATGTCGGCCTCGTAACGTATCAATGTCGAGGTGAATCCACACTCTTCGCACGATTTCACTTTGTTGGCTACGTATGTTTCACTGCCGCCGTCGTGTCCGACAAGGATTGCTGCGAGGTGTGGACGCTTGCCACCCTCTGCGATTATTCTTTCGACCTCTTCGGCAATCTCTTTCTTTATCTGCGTTGCAACAGCCTTTCCGTCAATAAGTTGCATGGTTTTTGGGTTTTATGTTTATGTACGGAGTTTCTGTTATTAACGTCTGAACTTTGGCATCATGTTCATCATGTTGCCCATTTTGCCACCGGCAACATTCTTCATGGTCTTGCGTATCTGCTCAAACTGTTTCATCAGGCGGTTTACCTCTTGCATTGTTGTACCGCTACCTCGTGCGATTCGCTCTTTGCGTGAGTTGTTTATGATATCCGGGTTAGCACGTTCTTTTGGTGTCATTGAACGGATAATGGCCTCTACGCCCTTGAATGCGTTGTCATCGATATCAAGGTCTTTCACAGCCTTGCCCAAGCCTGGAATCATTGCCATGAGGTCTTTGATGTTACCCATCTTCTTGATCTGCTCGATTTGGTTGAGGAAGTCATTGAAATCGAACTGGTTACGTGCGAGTTTGCGTTGCAGCTTCTTGGCCTCTTCTTCGTTGAACTGCTCCTGTGCGCGTTCAACGAGTGAAACAACGTCGCCCATGCCCAAGATACGGTCGGCCATACGGCTTGGGTGGAACTGGTCTATAGCCTCCATCTTCTCGCCTGTACCAATGAACTTGATAGGCTTTGTTACGACAGTGCGGATAGACAATGCGGCACCACCACGGGTATCACCGTCAAGCTTGGTCAGGATAACACCGGTGAAATCAAGACGGTCGTTGAACTCTTTGGCTGTGTTTACCGCGTCCTGACCTGTCATTGAGTCAACGACAAAGAGTGTTTCTGTCGGGTTTACAGCCTCTTTGATGGCTGCAATCTCATTCATCATCTCTTCATCGACAGCAAGTCGTCCGGCGGTATCTATTATGACAAGGTTGTAGTTCTTTGTCTTAGCCTCTTTTATGGCATTCAGCGCAATCTGAACGGGGTCTTTGCTCTCGGGCTCGCTATATACAGGTATCTCAATTTGCTCTCCAAGAACCTTCAACTGGTCAATGGCTGCAGGGCGATACACGTCGCAGGCAACCAACAACGGATTGCGGTTTTTCTTCTTCTTGAGGTAGTTCGCAAGTTTTGACGAGAATGTTGTCTTACCGCTACCCTGAAGACCTGACATAAGTATCACTGCTGGGTGGCCTTCGTAATTTATTTCGGCTGTTTCGCCACCCATGAGGGTTGTCAATTCATCGTGTACTATCTTTACCATCAACTGGCTCGGATGAATTGATGTGAGCACGTTCTGGCCGATAGCCTTGTTCTTTACAGTGTCGGTGAATGATTTTGCGACCTTGTAGTTTACGTCGGCATCGAGCAGGGCTTTGCGTACATCCTTAAGTGTCTCGGCAACGTTTACTTCGGTAATTCTGCCTTCACCCTTAAGTATCTTAAATGAGCGTTCAAGGCGCTCGCTTAGGTTTTCAAACATATTCTTATATTTTTTATTACTATTTCTCTATACTTAAAATGCCTCCTGTGGCGGTGTCAAAAGTGACTTTTGTCTCTGCTCTTTTGTTGAACAGGTCTTTTGACAGAATCTCGGTAACTCCGAACTGCGCTATGCCAAGTTCGTTGCTGGTTATTTTCTTGTTTCTTGTGAAAATAACGAATTCTGCTTTGCCGGGGATATTGTAGCACACACCCTCTTTCTTGAGTATTTTCTTTTTTTCAATCTCTTCGGGTGTGGGTATATGTACTGTCTTCATGTCGCGCAGGGTGTAATAGACAGGCTCTCCTGCGAGGTCGTCCTTATCGACAAAGCCAAGCTTGCGCGAGAAACGGAACAGCACCGCTTTGGTGGTGTCATTTCCGAATGTAGGCTCTATCTTGTAGGTGCAACTGTAATATGTAGTGTCGGAATGTCCTATGAAAAGCGCAGTCAAGGCCTCTTCCTGCTTTGTCAGCTCGTCGAGAATCAATTGCATTGACTGACCGTCTTTCGGCATGCTTTCGGACAAGCCTCTTGTTATGGCAAGCTTGCTCTCCCTTATGGCGAAGATTTCCTTTGCCGTTAGCTCTGCAAGCTTTGCTGTTGATGTGGCTTGAAGCATCTCTTCGGTCATGTATTGTGATGCGTCAATCGGCTTGCGGTTGCTTGCCTGTTGTTTGTTTTCGGGCTCTTCGGTGTCGTTGCCGGTGATGTTTATGCCTCTTATTATGCCGTTCTTGCAAAGGCTGATGTTGCCGGCTGTACTGCCGTTCAACTTTATTGTGTACATCTTGTTGACATTCGGCTTGCCGTTTGTCGTTACCTGTATATCTGTCATCTCCCAGTAATTCTCGGCAGTTGTCATTACGTCGTTTATACGCAGGTATCTTTCGGCATAACGGTTGAATTCTCCCGGAGTACGGTTGATGCATGTAGCGTTTACCTTAATCTCTATCTCGGTATCGGGCAAGTAGTATGTAACCCCTTCGTTTGCTCCCGAAAAGAATGAATTCACCTCGGTCTGCGCAAGAAGTGGCAACGATGTCAATACCGTCAATAAAAACAAGAATCTCTTCATATACAGAATGTTTAGGGTTCGCATATATGTATAAAACCGCTAATTTGTCGCGAAGATAGTAAATAGTTTTCTATTTTCTGTTGAAATTTCTTTTTAACTTCCCTAAATATGATGACTATATGGCACTAATTCCATTTTAATGATAAAAAAATGTACAGTGTTTATGCGTTTTCAGAACTTTGTCTTATTTTTGTAATCATTTTTATACTATAAAGTATGAATACTGTAAAAATTCACGACAAGGTTTTCTCAAAGACAATTCCCAATGAGGAGATTTGCAATGAGATAAAGAAACTTGCGGACAGAATAAATCATGACTATGCCGGCAAGCGCCCTCTTTTGTTGGGTGTGCTGAATGGTTGTTTCATGTTCGTTTCGGAATTGATGAAGAATCTCGATATCGAATGTGAAATCTCGTTCATCAAGCTCTCTTCTTATCAGGGTACAGCGACAACCGGTGTTGTCAGAGAGGTTCTGGGTCTGTCGGAATCGATAGCCGGTCGTGATGTAATTATACTTGAGGATATTGTAGATACAGGTCTTACAATGCAGCGTTTGCTTGAGACTCTCGGCACACGTAATCCGGCTTCAATGGAGATAGCTTCTCTCTTCCTCAAACCGGCCCGCCTGAAAGTGCCTGTTGACGTAAAGTACAGTGTGTTTACAATTCCCGATCGTTTTATCGTGGGATTTGGTCTTGATTATGACGGTCTTGGCCGAAACCTCCCCGATGTTTATGATGTAGTTGAATAATCGTCAAAAATATTATATTATGCTTAATATCGTAATTTTTGGTGCACCGGGTAGTGGTAAAGGAACCCAGAGTGAGAGAATAGTGGAAAAGTATGGTCTTAACCATATTTCTACCGGTGAGGTCCTTCGTGGAGAGATAGCTGCAGGAACAGAACTCGGCAAGACTGCTAAGGCTCTTATCGACAACGGTCAGCTTATACCCGATGCTCTTATGATTGAAATACTTGCGGCAAAGCTCGATGCCTTTGGCGAGTGCAAGGGTGTTATCTTTGACGGATTCCCCCGTACAATAGCGCAGGCCGAAGCATTGAAGCAGATGCTTAATTCAAGAGGTCAGGACGTGACTGCAATGATAGAACTTGATGTTCCCGAAGCGGAGCTTATGACACGTCTGCTGAAGCGTGGCGAGGAGTCGGGTAGAGCAGATGACAACGAGGAGACAATCAAAAAGCGTTTGGTTGTATATGCCGAGCAGACAGCACCTCTTAAGGATTGGTACAAGAACGACGGCAAGCACTGTTATATCAACGGCCTTGGCGATTTGGACCGTATCTTTGCCGATATTGTAGCTGCAATAGATTCCAGAATCTGATAAATCTGTTTGCGGTTATTACAGGAATGTAAGTTGTTGCCGTTCCGGTGGCAACTTTCACTGTTTTCATTGTTATTATTATAAAGTTTAATATGGCAGAATCGAATTTCATAGATTATGTAAAGATTGTGTGTCGTTCCGGACGTGGTGGTCGTGGTATGGCGCACCTTCATCGTGCAAAATATATTCCCAACGGTGGCCCCGACGGTGGCGACGGTGGAAAAGGTGGCGATATAATACTGCGTGGAAACAGAAACTACTGGACATTGCTTCACTTGAAGTATCAGCGTCATATTTTTGCCGGAAACGGACAAAACGGCGGTATAAATAAAAGTACAGGTGCGGACGGTGAAAGCAAGATAGTTGATGTGCCCTGCGGTACTGTTGCATACAATGCCGAAACAGGTGAGTTCCTCTGTGATGTTATGGAGGACGGTCAGCTTGTGACTCTCTTGAAAGGTGGTCGTGGCGGTCTTGGCAACGTTCACTTTGCTACTCCTACACGTCAGGCGCCGCGCTTTGCCCAGCCCGGCGAGCCTATGCAGGAGATGACTGTTACTTTGGAGTTGAAACTGCTTGCCGATGTCGGATTGGTAGGCTTCCCGAATGCCGGAAAATCGACATTGTTGTCATCGGTGTCTGCAGCAAAGCCCAAAATTGCCAACTATCCGTTTACAACCCTTGAGCCGAACCTCGGAATTGTGTCATATCGCGACAATAAGTCGTTCGTGATGGCCGATATTCCAGGAATTATTGAAGGTGCGAGCCAAGGTAAGGGCTTGGGACTCCGTTTCTTGCGTCACATCGAGCGAAACTCGTTGCTTCTTTTTATGGTGCCGGCTGAGGCTGACGATATTAAAAAGGAGTACGAGGTGTTGCTTAACGAACTTGCCACATTCAACCCTGAAATGCTCGACAAACAACGAGTTCTGGCAATAACAAAATGCGACCTTATTGATGAAGAACTGAAAGAGATGCTTTCGGAAAACTTGCCTGAGGATATACCTCATGTATTCATTTCGGCAGCGACAGGCGAGGGAATACAGGAACTCAAGGATATTCTTTGGGGTGAACTCAACAGCGAAGCAAACCGCTTGGCAGCTGTTAAGCGCGAAGAGCTTGTTCATCGTAACTACGACAGAAAGATGTTGGCTGCCGATTTTGCCGACTGGGAAGATGATTTTGAATATACCGACGATGATGAATTGGACGAGGAACTCGGTTATGACGAATTTGATTTCGATGAAGAGTAAAACACAGCCTTGATTACAGCGCTCCTCGGGGGTATGCAAGTTGCTTAATCACTGTTTGCGGCTTCTTTCCCTGACCTCGGTTTTAGCTTCATAGGCGTATTATATATTATATAAGGTATTGGCTTCCCGACTTGTTCTCTTGAAACAGGTCGGGGAGTTCTTTTTTTTTACTGTTTTTCCTTGTTTGTGTTAAAAAAATAGAGTTAAAATAAAGATTTAAGATTTTTTAACACGTAAAATGACCTTTTTTGACGCCTTTCAGGGTGCTTTTTTAGTGATATTTCTAAGTGTGGGCTTAAAAAAGGAATAAATGCTTTTTTATTAGAAAAATAATTTTTACCTTTGCAGTCCAAAATGGACTATAGTGTTTTGTGGTCCCACAGCAACGAAAATATTTAAAACAATATAATAATAATTAAAAATTTAACAAAATGCCTACAATTCAGCAATTAGTAAGAAAAGGCAGAGAGGTGATCGTGGAGAAGAGTAAGTCACCTGCACTCGACAACTGTCCTCAGCGTCGTGGTGTATGTGTACGTGTTTACACTACTACTCCTAAGAAGCCTAACTCTGCTATGAGAAAGGTTGCTCGTGTGCGTTTGACAAACCAGAAAGAGGTTAACTCTTACATCCCAGGTGAAGGTCACAACTTGCAGGAGCACTCAATCGTTTTGGTACGTGGTGGTCGTGTTAAGGACCTCCCTGGTGTACGTTATCACATCGTTCGCGGTACTCTTGATACTGCAGGTGTAGCAAACCGTACACAGCGTCGTTCAAAATACGGTGCAAAACGTCCTAAAGCTAAGAAGTAATCTTCTTGTAATCAAGCGGTAGTTGAGTGATTCCGGCTTGTTGAATCAGGAATATGACTCGTTTAATTTTATTATTTAACTAGTTTTGGTTTTTGGAAGTTATATAAGGTTGAGTAAATGCTTCAGTGGAAGCGTTGAAGAATTAAAATAACGCAGCCAAACAAAACATTAATTTTCGTAAGAGAAAATGAGAAAAGCAAAACCAAAAAAGCGTGTGATCCTTCCGGATCCCGTTTTCAACGATCAGATGGTTTCTAAATTCGTTAACCACCTGATGTATGACGGAAAGAAAAACGTTTCATACACAATTTTCTATGGTGCTCTCGAGCTTGTTGGTAACAAGATGAAGAGCGAGGATAAAACTCCACTTGAGATTTGGAAGCAGGCTTTGGAGAACATTACTCCAAAGGTAGAGGTTAAATCTCGTCGTATCGGTGGTGCTACATTCCAGGTTCCTACTGAAATCCGTGCAGACCGTAAAGAGTCTATCTCAATGAAGAATATGATTTTGTTCGCTCGCAAACGTGGTGGCAAGTCTATGTCAGAGAAGCTCTGCGCAGAGATTATGGACGCATTCAACAATCAGGGTGGTGCTTTCAAACGTAAGGAGGATATGCACCGTATGGCTGAGGCTAACCGTGCATTTGCACATTTCCGTTTCTAATCCTAACAGCATAAGAAAATGGCAAACGAACTAAAATTTACCCGTAATATCGGTATTAGTGCTCACATCGATGCTGGTAAGACTACTACATCAGAGCGTATTTTGTTCTATACTGGTCTTTCACACAAGATTGGTGAGGTACATGACGGTGCTGCAACCATGGACTGGATGGAGCAGGAGCGTGGTATCACAATCGGTTCTGCTGCTACTTCAGCATTCTGGCGTAAGCACCAGATCACACTTATCGATACTCCGGGACACGTTGACTTTACCGCTGAGGTAGAGCGTTCACTCCGCGTTCTTGACGGTGCTATCGCTGCATTTTGCG
>JAGCLA010000046.1 GCA_017647225.1 Bacteroidaceae bacterium
GACTTTGTGTTCAAGGTTGTTGACGGTGTAAACATCCTTTCTGAATATATAGGTAATGCTGTCGATTTGGTCTTGCCAGATAATTACAAAAACGAGAACTATGTAATTGGTGAAAATGCGTTCCGTAATTGCTCCGGTCTTACAAGTATAGAAATCCCTACCAGCGTTACAAGCATTGGAGAAGCTGCGTTCCGTAATTGCTCCGGCCTTACAAGCATAATAATCCCTAACAGCGTTACAAGCATTGGAAGTTCTGCGTTCGAGGGTTGCACCGGCCTTACAAGCATAACAATCCCTAACAGCGTTACAAGCATTGGGAATGGTGCGTTCAATGGTTGTGCCGAACTTATAAGTGTTGAATTTAATGCAGAGAATTGTACAAGTATGGGTAGTTCTTCTTCTCTTGTATTTGCGGATTGTACATCATTGTCAACACTAACATTTGGTGAAAATGTGAAAAAAATTCCAGCATATGCGTTCAAGGGTTGCTCCAATCTTACAACTGTAATAATCCCTGACAATGTTACTAATGTCGGCAACAATGCATTTGACAGCTGTAGTAATCTTGAAACTCTTTGTATAAGTAATACAATAGAAAGCATTGGTGCAAAAGCTTTTGCCAATTGTAACAAAATACTGGAAATTAAGATAGGTGCAAAAATAGCTATTGAAGCAAGCGAGGACATCTTTAATAAAATAGTATACAACAATGCCTGCTTATATGTTCCGTCAGGCCGAAAATTTGCATACGAAAAGACATCGCCTTGGAAAAATTTCTATATTCTTGAAATGGACTATACAGGCATTGACGAGGTAAAAGGTGAAGACGAAAATGTGGAAGTTGTTTACGACCTGCAAGGCCGCAAGGTAGAAACCCCGACAAAGGGTATTTACATCATCAACGGTAAGAAAAAATTGGTAAAGTAATTTGCCGACACAATTATAAATCCCAACGGTCCGTTGGGATTTATAATTTCACTCACTCGCTTGCACAAGCTTTTACTTCTCAGATCTCCGTTCTCAGATCTCCGTTTTCAGCTTTCACTTCGTGCAACCTTGGCTACGCTCGTTGTGTGTGAAAAAGAATTTTCACACACTCGCTTGCACAAGCTTTCACTTCGTGCAACCTTGGCTGCGCTCGTTGCGTGTAAAAATGAACTTTCACCCACTCGCTTGCACAAACTCTCACTTCGTGCAACCTTGGCTGCGCTCGTTGCGTGTGAAAATAAATTTTCACTCACTCGCTTGCACAAGCTTTCACTTCGTGCAAATTTGGCTTCGCTCGTTGCGTGTGAAAACGAATTTTCACTCACTCGCTTGCACAAGCTTTCAGTTCTCAGTTCTCCGTTCTCACCTTTCACTTCGTGTAAACTATATTTTTCACAAAGACTAAGTTGTTATATTGCTTTTTTTTGCTATCTTTGCAAAAGAAAATAACCTTATATCAATTTTGGTTAAGATAAAGGATATAGCGAATGCCCTTGAAATGTTCGCGCCTCTGCCGTTGCAAGAAGGATATGATAATGCCGGTTTGCAAGTTGGATTAACAGAAGCGGAAGTTGCAGGGGTTTTATTGTGTCTTGATGTGACGGAAAAGGTCGTTGACGAAGCCATTGCATCAGGGTGCAATCTCATTGTATCGCATCACCCGCTGATATTCTCTCCATTAAAGAAAATTACAGGACGCAACGAGGTTGAACGTTGTGTCATCAAGGCTTTACAGAACGGCATAGCTATATATTCGGCACACACGAACATAGATAGTGCTCGTGGCGGTGTCAATTATCGCATAGCAGAAATTCTTGGATTGCAGAATGTGAGAATACTCGTTCCAAAAGAGGATTCATTGCTTAAATTGGCTGTTTATGTACCGCTGTCGCATGCCGATGCTGTTCGCAAGGCTCTTTTCGATGCCGGATGCGGACATATAGGCAACTACGATTCGTGCAGCTACAATATAAACGGCTTCGGCACGTTCAAGGCTTCAGAAGAGTGCAATCCGTTCTGTGGAGAAATTGGCAAGCTGCACAAGGAAGAGGAAGTACGCATAGAAACCGTAATGCCTGCATATATAAAGAGCAAGGTTATTGCATCATTGCTTTCTGTTCACCCTTACGAAGAGCCTGCATTTGACATCTACCCGTTGAAGAACAGCTGGGAAGGTGCCGGCCTTGGCGTTGTTGGTGATTTGCCTTGCGAACGCGACGAAAAGGATTTCTTGAACGAGGTCAAGAGTAAATTCAATGTCGGCTGTGTGCAGCATACCGCCTTTACAGGTAAAAAGGTCAAGAGGGTAGCGCTTTGCGGTGGCTCGGGTGCATCGTTTGCCAATGCGGCCATATCGGCAGGAGCGCAGGTTTACATTACAGGCGAAGCACGTTATCACGAAATGTTCAATTACGAAAACAAAATTCTTTTGGCTGTAATAGGACATTACGAGAGCGAACAGTTTACAATGGATATATTCAAGGATATAATAAGCAGAGCATATCCCGAAGTAGAGGTTAAAAAGACAACAATAGACACAAATCCGATAAATTATCTATAATAATACTAACTTTAAATTATATAAAAATGGCAAAGAAAGATCCTGCAGAGTACACAGTAGAAGAGAAGTTGAAGACCCTTTATGAGCTTCAGACAATTCTTTCAGAGATTGACAAGATAAAGATTCTTCGTGGTGAACTTCCACTTGAAGTGAAAGACCTTGAAGACGAAATCGTCGGTCTTACCACTCGTCTTGAGAACATCAACAACGACATCAAGAACATTCGCGAGAATATGGTTGCTTTCCGCGAAGAGATGGAGCAGGCTAAGAGAAACATCGATAAATATACCGAAGACCAGAACAATGTTCGCAACAACCGCGAGTTCGACCTTCTGAACAAGGAAATCGAGTATAACCGTCTTGTTATCGAGCACGATGAGAAGAAAATCAACGATGCTAAAAGACAGGAGCAACAGAAGAACGAAGAGCTTGAAAAGGCTACCGTTATGCTCGACGAGCGCAGAAAAGACCTTGAAATGAAGAAGGCAGAGTTGGAAGACATCGTTTCTGAGACAAAGGCAGAAGAGGAGAAGCTCCGCGAGCAGGCTCGTGACCTCGAACTTAACATCGAGCCACGTCTTTTGACATCATTCAAGAGAATCCGTAAGAACTCACGTAACGGTCTTGGTATCGTTTATGTAGAGCGTGATGCTTGTGCAGGTTGCTTCAGCAAAATTCCACCACAGCGTCAGATGGATATTCGTATGAGAAAGAAAATCATCGTTTGTGAGAACTGCGGACGTATCATGATTGACCCAGAACTTGCAGGCGTACAGCAGGAGAAGCCGGCAGAAACTCAGGCTCCAAAGCGTCGTGGTATCCGCCGCGCAGCAAAGGCTGAATAATAAGAGCTATTTTTTCAGAGCTTTTTTGTGTTTGATGCAAAAAAGCTCTGAAAAATTTGCATAGTATCTGAATTTGTTATACCTTTGCAACACTTTGAGAAATCAAAGAGACATGGTGGTTGTAGTTCAGCTGGTTAGAGCGTCAGATTGTGGTTCTGAATGTCGTGGGTTCGAATCCCATCAACCACCCAAGAAATTAGGAAACAGATTCTGTTTCCTAATTTTGTTTTTATGTGCAATAAGCTTGCTTAATTGCTAAATGAAAACAAAATTAGGAGTAAACAACGTAAGTTGTTTAATAATTTCTTGAGCAAGATTACCCAAAGGGATGGGCGCAGCCAATCCCAATAAGACTACAAAATTAGGAGTAAACAACGTAAGTTGTTTAATAATTTCTTGAACAGGAATTCCCCAAAGGGATAGGCGAAGCCAATCCCGATAATAGGGAATTAGACATAAAAAACAAAATTAGGAGTAAACAACGTTAAGTTGTTTAATAATTTCTTGAGCAAGATATCCCCAAAGGGATGGGCGCAGCCAATCTTGAAAAACGCAAAGAAGAAAAGGTAAAACAGATGAAACTCCATATATTCAACCCGGAAAACGACCTTGCACTTGCCGACGGTGGGGCAAACTATTGCCCGACACCTGCAGCCACGCTGATAGCGCAGAATCTCGCATCGTTGCCATTATGGTTTGCCGACAAAGACGACAAAGTGCTATTGCCGGACAACACACACTGCGAATATCACAAATGCATGTCATCACTGTTTCCTGTTGCAGCACCATACGAAAACAGTATGTGCAACGATATATCATTGTGCATGCCTTGGGGTTGGAGCGCACAAATCAAACGCAGACTGAGCGTTATGGGGTTAAGCACAATTATGCCAACAGACGATGAGATAACATCTATTAGAGAACTCTCAAACCGTCAAAGTTCAATAAAGATATTAACAGCCTTACGCAATTCCGGAATAGACACACCTGCATTACCCATGTATTATACAAATGCAGATGATGTTGCTGCGTTCATAAACAGCCGTCCACGTTGTGTGATAAAAGCACCTTGGTCGGGTAGCGGAAAAGGTATCGCATGGGGCATAGGGCGCGTAGAGCCACCAATGGAGCATTTCTACAAAGGAGTCATAAGACGTCAGGGAGGCGTAATATGCGAAGAATTCCTTAACAGCAAGGTGGAATTTGCAATGGAGTTCTTTACAGAGAACAACAATGTGACATTTGCCGGATACTCTCTTTTCAATTCATTCAAAGGGTCGTATTCAGGCAATGTGCTTGCAAGCAACGACGATATTGAAACATTCCTTACCCGATTCATTCCACAGGAGCAACTGTGTGAAATCAAGGAAACACTTCCCGACATATTGAAATCCATGCTGTGCAACAGCGGTTATACAGGCTATTTCGGCATTGACATGATGATTTATGACGATAATGGCACAAACCGCCTTAACCCCTGCATGGAACTTAATCTGCGAATGAATATGGGCATGACTGCGCGTATATTCTTTGACAGATATGTGGCCGAAGAATGCACAGGGAAATTCGAGGTCGCATTCTTCAAGAAAGCGGGTGAGGCATACGCCATGCACATGGCAAACAAGGATTCATTCCCTCTGAAAATAGAAAACGGGAAAATAACAGGTGGATATATCGAATTATCGCCAATTACACCCGAAAGCAGATATACGGTGTCGGCCATAATATACAAGAATGAAAAAATAGAAGGAATATATCAAATAGATTGATTATCTTCGTAACAAACAAAAGAGTATGGAAAAGAATATCATAATCAGCCGAGTTGAGAAATTCCGCTCATATATGCATGAGAAGGGGTTGAACGCATTTGTTGTTGTCAGCAGCGACCCACATAGCAGCGAATATGTTGCCGACAGATGGAAATGCCGCGAATGGGTATCAGGCTTTGACGGCTCTGCCGGTACTGTGGTTATAACAGCCGACAAGGCATTGCTGTGGACCGATTCGCGTTACTGGCTTGCAGCAGAAAAGTTGCTTGCCGGCACAGGATTTGAGCTGATGAAAGACGGCCTCGCCGAAACGCCTTCAATAACAGAATGGCTGAGCAAGAACCTTGTCACAGGTGATGTCGTGGGTGTTGATGCAACTGTTTGTACGGTTGTGGAATTCAACGCATGGCATACGCCTCTCGCATCTTGTGGCATTGCCGTTGAAAGCGTCAATGACCCTTTTGATGAATTGTGGGAAGAACGTCCTTCTGTTCCCTTGTCAGTAGCAGAGCTTATGCCCGAAGACATCTCGGGAGAAAGTTCGGCATCAAAGCTGGCACGTCTGCGCGAGATACTGAAAAACGACAACATCGATGGTATGGTCATTACCATGCTTGACGAAATCGCATGGCTCACTAACCTGCGTGGCAACGATGTGGAATACAATCCTGTATTGGTGTCATATATGTTGGTGACAAGCAATGAAGCCGTTTTGTATATCGATGAGCGCAAGCTGACAAGTGACGTTTCGGAGTATTTGCTGTCGCAAGGTATAGCTACCGCACCTTATGAATATATATGGCAGGCATTGCAGGATTTTGACAAAGAAACATTGCTGTTGCAACCGAGCAGATGTAATGCTGCTGTAAGTTTTGCCGTTGGAAGCAAAGCGGTATTCCGCGATTCGCCTGTTGCCTTGATGAAAGCCGTAAAGAATGACGTTGAGATAAAAGGCTTTGAACGTGCCATGCTCAGCGAGGGTGTTGCAATGGTCAAGCTGCTAAACTGGCTCAAACCGGCTGTAGAGCAAGGAGGCATTACCGAACTTGATGTCGATGCAAAGCTGACCGAGCTACGCAGTGCAGACCCGGCATTCCGTGGACTAAGTTTTGCAACAATAGCAGCGTATGGCGCAAACGGAGCAATTGTGCATTATGAACCGACACCGGCAGAGAATGCGACAATTGAGCCTAAAGGGTTTCTTTTGCTTGATTGTGGCGGACAATACATATACGGCACAACAGACGTTACACGCACAATAGCATTAGGCGTGCTCAGCGACGAGGAAAAAGCCGATTACACACGTGTCCTTCGCGGACATATATCGCTCGCAATGGCAAAATTCCCCAAAGGAACTTGCGGCACACAGCTTGATGTGCTTGCACGTCAGTGGCTATGGCAAGCCGGTGAGAACTATCTACATGGTACAGGTCATGGAGTAGGGCATTTTCTCAATGTGCATGAAGGACCACACCAGATACGAATGAATAATGTTCCGACACACCTTGTACCGGGAATGACTGTGACAAATGAGCCAGGACTATACAAGGCCGGCCGTCATGGCATACGCATTGAAAATACAATGGTGGTAAAGCACTATTGCGAGAGTGAATTCGGCTTGTTCTATGAGTTGTCGCCATTGACTTTATGTCCTATAGACAAGACACCTATTATTCCAGAACTGCTTGGCAATGACGCGCGTGAATACCTCAACGCCTACCATGCGAAGGTTTACGACTCTCTGTCGCCATATCTCGAAGGCGACGACCTGCAATTCCTCAAAGAAGCATGTTGCGCCATATAAAGCGACGTTTCACACCTGTTATAACAAAAATCCCAAAGTCTTGAACTTTGGGATTTTATATTATTCTTCTCCATCGGGAGTGTGCAGGATAAGTGTCGTTGCTCCGAGAGTTATTATTGCTCCATCTTCAATGAGGAGGCGTTCCTTGTTCCCGAGGATTTTATTCATTACAAATGTTCCTGTAACACTCTGGTTGTCGCGAATTGTATATTTCAAGCCTCCAAAATAGTCGCGTTTGACGTTGATTATACAATGACGGCGGTCCATGCTCGGGTCGCTTGTTTCAATGGGGTGGGAAATTACTGTTCCCTTGTTGTATCGGCCGAGCATGTTGTCGCCCTCGCACAAAGGAATGACCTGCTTGAAACAGAATGTGTTCTCAATGACAACTACATGACCAAAATCCTCGGTCTGTATATCGTCTTTGCTCTCACCAATGCGAATGGTAAAACTCTTGCGACATTTGTCACATTCAAAAACAAGTGATTGCCCGGTTTTGTAACTTGAGGCATCAAAATCAATTGCATGGTCGCACTTGGGACAAATAATTTTACTCATGGAATAATCAATGTGTCAAAACCCACGCATCGGGGAATGTTGATTGTATTGCAGAAAGTGCTTCGTTCGCTTCGGCCTCACTGCTGTAGTCTGCAACAGATATACGATGTCTGCCATCACCTACAACAACGGTGTATTCGGTTTTCATCTTTCTGGAAAGTTCCGTTATAGCCAACTGGGCTTTCTGTGCATTGGGCAGGCTTGCCACAATTATAGAGTATGTATTTTGCGGAACTACCTCTTCCACAACCTCCTGCATAGGTTCTTCAACGACTGTTTCAGTAACCTCTGCAACAATTTCCTGTGGTTCGGTATATATGTTTTCGGTAACGGTATCTGCTATTGGCGAAATGCTGTACGCCTCTTGTTCTACAACAATTTCTTCAACTGCAGGAGCCTTTACTGCCAATTGGGCTATTGAAGCCTGCATGCTTTGTTCGTATGCGCTGTCGCTTACAGGCATCACAAAAAAGAATGCAAGAATAACGGCTGCGGCAACAGCTATATATCTGCTGAAATCGCGTTGTTTTATAACGATTGTCTTCTCCTGGCATTGGCTCAAAAGAGGAATTGCCAATGGCTCAAGACCGTAATTTTCGGGGTCATCAATGGCATTCTCGTTCGGAACGAAAGATATTTCGCCATTAATGTTCATGTGGAATGTTCCAAGCTCGCCAAAACAACATACGCCTTTGCTTGACAACACTCTGCGGAGTGATGCAATGTCGCGTGACAAGTTCTTCTCTGCCTTGTCGTATGTGGTATTCTCTGCTGTAACATATTCCGAAAGCAACAAAGCATCATCGACCATGACATTAGGGTTGAATCCCAATTCACGGTGCGGAGGCATAAAGACCTTCTCTTTTGTAAGGTACATTGCAGGTACCTTATGTGCCAAGAAAGCGCCTATACCGGGGAGTATCACGCAGTTATGGCGCGACAACAGCTTTGTTATATGTCTGATCAAATTTTCCACGAAGCAAATTTAAGAAAAAAATGCGTAGTGACAATCCGTTTTAATAAAAATCTCTTATCTAATGAATATAATTCACTATCTTCGCAGAAAATTCATATCAGATGCAACACCAACGCAAAATAGAGCTTCTCGCTCCTGCCAAAAACCTGCAGACAGGTATTACAGCCATCAACCATGGCGCTGATGCCATATATATAGGTGCCGGAAAATTTGGCGCAAGACAAGCTGCCGGAAACAGTGTCGAAGAGATAGCAAAGCTCGTTGAATATGCACATATTTTCGGTGTAAAGGTATATGTGACACTCAACACCATAATATATGACGAGGAGATTCCTGAGGCAGAAAAACTGATTACTGAACTCTATGAGATAGGTGTCGATGCGCTTATTGTGCAGGATATGGGTATTCTGCGTATGAATATCCCGCCTATACCTCTGCATGCAAGCACACAGATGGATAACCGCACAAAGGAAAAGGTTAAATTCCTTTCAGACATAGGTTTCCCACGTGTTGTTCTTGCCCGAGAATTGACATTGGAAGAGATAAATGATATACACAAGGCTAACCCCGAAACAGAATTGGAGGTTTTTGTGCATGGTGCCTTATGTGTCAGCTACAGCGGTCAATGTTATGCATCGCAGCACTGCTTCGGGCGTAGTGCCAACAGGGGAGCGTGTGCGCAGTTCTGCCGCTTGCCGTTCGACCTTGTCGATGCAGACGATAATGTGATTGTCAAGGAGAAACATCTGTTGTCGTTGAAGGATATGAACCGCAGCGATTATCTCGAAGAGATGCTTGATGCAGGTGTTACATCATTGAAAATTGAGGGACGTCTGAAAGACGAATCATATGTAAAGAATATAACTGCATATTACCGTTCAAAACTTGACAGTCTGTTTGCGCGTCGCAAAGAGTATGCACGTGCGTCGGCAGGCAAGACATTTCCGCAGTTCACTCCCTCGCCCGAGAAGAGTTTCAGTCGTGGCTTTACTGACTATATGCTGAAGAACGGGAAGGAGAATATGGCTTCATTCGATACTCCAAAGTCAATGGGTGAATATATGGGACGTGTAAAATTCGTTTCGCGCAATTTCTTTACCGTAGTAGGCAAGGATTTCAATAACGGCGACGGTGCCTGTTTCATTGCCGACAACGGCAAGCTTTGCGGTTTTCGCATCAACAAGGTTGAAGGAAACAGAATATTTCCACAGACTATGCCACGCATAGAGAGTGGATGCGAACTTTACCGTAATTATGACTGTGCCTTTGAACGCGAATTGTCACGCCATGATATAGCACGACGCATTGCGATAACACTCTCTTTTGCCGAAAATGCCGACGGTTTCACGCTCACTGCAACCGACAGCGAAGGATTGAAATGCAGTATAGAACAGCCGTTCAACAAAGAAGAGGCACGTTCGCCACAGAAAGAGAATATAATAACACAGCTGAAGAAATGGGGAAACACTCCGTTTGAGGTTGAGAATGTAACCGTTGAATTTAACGAAAATTGGTTCGTGCCATCGTCATTGCTGTCCGAAATGCGCCGTTCTCTTTGCGACAAGCTGACCGAAGCCTGCCGTAAGAACAACAGCCGCACCGATACGCCTTTAGAAGAAAAGGGTGTAACGTTTACCCACACGACACTCGACTATAAAGGAAATGTGGGCAACAGACATGCACAAGCCTTTTATGCATCTCATGGCGTAAAGGAAATAGCCCCGGCATTTGAATTGCAGCCAACAGAGGGAGCGACAGTAATGTTCTGTAAACATTGCATAAAGTTTGCAATGGGCTGGTGTAGCAAAAAGGGAGAGAAAGCTCCGTATGCCGAGCCGTTCTACCTTGTTTCAAGCGACGGCAGACGCTTCAGACTGAAATTCGACTGCAAAGAGTGTCAGATGCATATAGTTGCAGAATAAGACCGAATAAATCCTATATAGCGAGCCTTACAAGCTCGCTATTATTGTATTCTATTAAATAACAATTATTAACACATGGATGCCGAACAATATCATTTGTACGGCTGTTCTATTATTGTGTTTTTCATAGTAATAGATTTAACGGTAGTATCTGCTTGTGAAAGTCGATACCCGAACGGGCAAAAGCGTTTGCTCGGAACCAAAACCACGTCACTCCCCTTGGCGTGGTTTTATTCATTCCAAGAACAGAGCCTTTTCACCGTCTTTTATAAACACAATTATTTACCACAAATGTTCTTGTAATCGCAGAACTCACATCGTTTGGCCTCTTCGGTAGGCGAGAACGGAATGTTACGGTCAAAAATTTCAACAAGTACAGCATTCAGCCTTTCAAGGAAATCCTGTTTTATGGTACTTATGTCTGTTATTGGCTGGTCCTTTACGTCAACAACAAAGTCACGTCTGTCAACTCCTTCGCAGTTCTTGTGCACATAAAAGAGATTCGGTGATACCTTTGTCGGCTTCAGCGGTTTGAGGATATCACCCCATGCGCATCCGCCACCTTTTATTTTGACGGGGTTTCCTGCCAGGAATTCATCAATGACAATAGAATAGAGGAACGACTGCAGACGATACCCCGATGATTTGCCTTCGTGAGCAAAAATATCGTCCAACGAGGTCTTTGTATCACGTCCGCCGCCTCCGGTTTTGTAGTCGATGATGTTTACGGTATCGGCTTTTACATCTATTCGGTCAATTGTTCCGCCAATCTCCAAATCTATGGTATTGCCGTTACAATCAACGGAATATGGCATGCCGACTTCTCCTTCTCCGCAGATGTAATATAATGGAGTAGCCGTTTTGTCTATCTTCAAGAGATGGAAAAGGAACTGTTTCAACATTCCTCGGTTTATAAACTGTTCTCCGTTGTATATGGGTATTCCGCCTTTGAAGAATGTTTCCTGAAAGGCCAAATCGATGATACTGTCAAGGTGCTGCGGGTGTTTGAGGTAACGTTCGATACTATCAGTATCAATCACATTGCCATCCTTTGTTATGCTCTTGTAGAGTTCTTCAGCCGCCTTGTGGAACACAATACCGAAATCGGTGGGGCGCATCTCTGTATCAACCTCTTCAACCGGTTTGAGTCCGAGAATATAATAGTAGAAGAAACTCAATTTGCACTTGAGATATTTGTTTATGGCACTCGGAGTAAGCAGCTTTGCATTGGGGTTGACGCGTTTGTTGAAACGTTTGTGTAGAATGTCAAGCATGGCATCTGTCTTATACACACTGCTGTTGGATAAGCTCTTGCCACCTTGTTCTGCACTCAACGAGTAGTGCTTCACATCGTATAGCTTGCTGCCGAAAAGTTGAAGGATATACCTCGAGCACTCTCCGCCACTTTTACTGTCGGTTGAGCTGTTATATACCAAAGTAACATTCTCGGCACGTTGCAGCAGACGGTAAAAGTTATAGGCATAAATAGAGTCGCGGTGTTCGCTCAATGTGAGTCCAAAGGCGCGTCGCAAGTTATATGGAATGTATGAATTCTCGCCATTGCTCTTGGGAAGATCTCCTTCATTGACCGACAGCATGATTATATTCTTGAAGTCAAGATTTCTAGTCTCCAACAAGCCCATAACTTGCAATCCTACAACAGGCTCGCCATGGAAAGGCATACTCTGCATAGACAATGCCTTGACAAGCAAACGGCCGGCAGTGCGCTGTTCCACCTGTAATTCTCCGCCCTCAAAAAGATGTATAAGACGCTGTATCTGAGTATATACCTTCAATGTTGCTTCGCTGAACAGCTTGTTATACAGTTCCTCGCCACCTTCGTCATTCTTTGAAACAATGCGGGCAATATCAAAAACCAATGTCGCAAGGCTCTCCATCCATTCTTTGTTGTCGGTGTGACGTGTGAATATATGTTTGAGGAAATCATCGGCGTGCAACTCCTCGAATGTAGGGAAGAAACGTTTCTCCTTCAACAGCTTTTCATAAAGTACAACGCTATTGCTGCTACCGCTGATGACATAAGGGTGCTTCAATACCTCGCACACACTTAAAAGGCTGAATGCCGAACGCTTTTCGCTCCAACCACGCAACTGCAATTCCACAAGGTGTTTTATCAGGCTGAAAATGGGAGTACTTGATATTGGGTATCCCATGGTCACGTTGAGGTATTCGAGAGGATGACCGTTGGCTGTTTCGGGTATTGTGTGCAGGATTGGCTCAAGCATGGTTTCGTTACACAGGACAACGGCTGTTTCAATCTCCTGTTCCGACATGTTGTTGTCGAGCCATTGCGAAAGGTAGCGAGCCTGTATGCCATCGCTGCTTGCCGACACAATGTTCACATTTTTGTTCTTACTCAAATTATCGTACTTCTCGCCTTTGAGCGCGTTGGGGAAGGCTTCAAGGTTCTTGCGCATAAAATGCCCGGCCTCATGGAAATTAGCCTTTACATAATGGTCGTCGTAATCCCAGTAAAAGAGAGCCTTGCCACAGTCGTTGAACATCTTGAACAGCTTTCTTTCAACGCCATTAAGAGCATTAAAGCCAACAAACACATATTTGTCGAGCTCTTGTTCATTCAGTCTGTCATTCTCTATCACGTCGCGATAGAGCATACCCTCGTATGCAATTTTATCCTTACGTAACGACTCCTTGAAATTTACATATATCGTGTAAAGCCTTTCCCATATATCCTGAAAGTGCTTTTTGACATCGCTCTCTTTTTCAGGATTGAAATTCTTGAAGAATTGTTCTATCGACTCTGCCTGTTTCTCGGTTAAAGTATCCTTTGCATTGCCCAATTCGCGTAATTCCTTGATATTGGAAAAGAGCATCTTGGCATCGGCAAGGTTCTTGTCGATATCGTCGAAATCCCTTACAAGCATCTCGCCCCAATAGTAGAAATTGTCAAGTGTTTCAACACTCTTGTTGTTCCCGAACGGAGCTATATATTCTTTATACAACTTACTGACAAGCAGTATGGGGTCGCCAATGGTGAGGTCGCTTCCCTTTTGGAAAAGCTCACTGATTGTCATGTAATGAGGGCTCCACATCGGAGCATTGTTGTTGTTCTCGAGAAGATATTTGTTGAAGAACAAAGCGGCACGTTTATTTGGAAAAACAACCGCAACATTCTCAAGGCGTCCATTGAAACGCCTATAAACATCATCAGCAACAAGTTTTAAGAATGGTGTCATTATATTATACCTCCTCTATAACATTTTTATATACATACCACAAGTAACCTTTGACGTTCTCATATCCCATCTGTGAGAGTAGGGCCATGTAACGCTGTACCTGTTTATTATATTCTTCACTTCTATTACCGAATTTGTAATCGACAACAACAGCCTCGTTGCCTCTTATCATTACACGGTCGGGGCGACGTGTTGCCGAGTTGCTGTCACCGACAAGAATTGCACATTCATTATACAACTTGTATTTACCGGCAAACCAATCTTTTGCTTTGGGATTAGCAATAGCACCCTCAATAAGTCTTTTTATCTTATTGTATCGTTCTTCGGTAGCAATCAAACCCTCAACGGTAAGTTTGTCCAGAGCCTTTTCCACGTCATCGGCATTGTTTATTCCGGACATTACCAAGTGTAACAGTTCACCTTCGGCAATATGCTTGAGCTGTTTTTCTTTCTCATGGTCCGAAGTTATAAAACGCTCCAAGTCCCTTGACTGACGGAAAGAGATTCTGTTCTTATGATATACAAACGGCTGTCTTACATTCTCAGGCTTTGCCTCAAACGGGTTATCCGGCGTTTTTGCAGAATCCTTTTTCTCTTTTTCCGGCTCTTTTGCATTTACAAGAGTTCCATAAGTATATACATCGTCCTTTAGGGTAGAGCCGTCGAGTGTGAGTTCTCCTATTATTTCGTTCACCATCTTGGAAACAGTTTCTCCGTTTCCACCGGTCTTGTCACCAAAAATAAAGAGATTGGTTTTGGCTCTTGTCGTTGCCACATATAGGATATTGAGATTATCGACAATCTGATACAACTGTTCTTTGTTATAATCCTCGCTGTATATCGAATCGAGCATATCCTTTTTCAACGGTACAGACAACAGACTTAATGTGTTGTAAGGAGCTTCCTTTGGATTACACCACAAGGCACCACGGCTGTCACCACTCAAATACCAGTCGCAAAGCGGTATGATGACTGTGTGGAATTCAAGTCCTTTGGATTTGTGTATGGTCATAAGACGCACACTGTTCACCTCCTCGGCGGGAATGGATTTTTCGCAAATCTCATTATCCCATGCATTGATAAATCCATTCAGGTCCGATGTTCTGTTTGCGAGGTACTGTGTTGCATAATCAAGGAATGCATAGACGTATGCTTCCTCGTCTTTGTCATTTGACATTCCGAATTCCTGCAACAGTTGTTCGATAAGTTCATATACCGGCAACTTGCGAAGGGTGGTAAGCCTCTCACGAAATTCCAACGGTAGGATTTCTATCAATTCATCGTACGACTTATAGTCGGCAAAAGCCTCGTCATGCTTGTTTACAACCTTGTTGTATAACTTTACAAGGTTTGCAACGTTTACACGGTCTTCGGGCGAGGCAATATAACGCATCGCGCATACAACAAGCTGCAAGGTGAGAGAGGCAGAAAGTCTATACGCTTCGTCCGAAACGATTTTTATATCAGGGAATTCGACATTGAAGGCATCGACAATCTCTTTCATCGCACTCTTGGTTCTCAAAAGGATTGTGATTTTTCCCGGAGCGATATTCTTCTCCTCAAGAAGCATGTGTAGAGTACTCATCAGTTGCTTTATGGCATAACCGTTGAGCTTTTCTTTTTTGTCGTTCTTGGCAAGCATGCGCAATTCGACATATCCACAGTCGGGTTTACGCCATGCCGGCAATGCCTGCTCAACATCTTCGTAAGCCGTAAAGAGTTCTTCAAGCTTGTCTCCGAGCACCTCTCTCTTGCCTGCAATGTATTTATCTACGGCTGTACGGAACAAAGCATTGTTGAATGTTACGATATTGCTGTCGCTACGGAAATTGGTAGAGTGGAATGTTTTATCAGCGTTTATGACACTCTGGTCGGCAAAGGTTATCTGGTCCTTGCGGAATTCGTTCCCGATGTTGTTCATGATGTTCCAGTCACTGTTTCTCCAGCGATATATCGACTGTTTTACATCACCGACTATCAGGTTGGAACTTTCTCTTCCAAGCACCTCTTCGAGCAACACCTTGAAACAGTTCCATTGCAATTGCGATGTATCCTGAAATTCATCAATGAATATATGGTCTATTTCCGTTCCTATCTTTTCAAAAATGAAAGTCGCATTCTCTTTTATCATACTACTTAAAAGATGAGTCGTTTCGGCGAGCAGGAAACGGTTCTCTTTCTCGTTCTCTTCTTTCAGAGTCTTTGCTATGCTGTTAAGCATACCGAGCTGGTGATAATGTTTCAGCGACAAATCGCAATTGTTCTTCTCACGATATAGGGGTATTGCCTTTTTGATAAGTTCAGCAATTTCCTCGACATTACCACATACCGAAGATATCTTTTGCGGGTTCTCAATCAGCTTCATGTTAGTGGCAGAGACGACCGGAATTTCACCGTTCTTCAGTTTGTTGAAGAATCCCCATATACCACGTTTCTTGCCGCTGAAATCATCTTCGGTGTATCCGTCGGCAATAACAAAGAAACGTTCTCCGATGCTCTCAGCTGTTTTTATGACCGCTTTACGTTTCTCCGACACAAGATTATAGAAATCCTTGAGAATCCTGCCGTTATCCTCTTCAATCTTCTTACGTAATGATTCACCACGTTGCTGGTATTCCTCACTCAGAATGTTCTTTGCAAAATCCTTCAAGTCCTTACCTACATGCCAATCGTTTCCGGCAACGATTTTGTCTTCAATAAAATCGATAATCGGTGCTATCTGTCCAGCCTCCGGCTCAAGGTTGCGTATATAACTGTCAACGGCGTCTTCGAGCAGTGTCTCTCCATCGAGAGATATTTCCATATCTCCGTTAAGGTCAAGCTCCTTTGCAAGACTGCGCAGTACAGTCTGAAAGAATGCATCTATTGTCTGTATTCGAAAATGCCCATAATCGTGAAGAATGAGGTTAAGGGCCAGACCTGCATTTCTTATTATTGTATCCTTGTCCAAATGGGGTAGCTGTTCAACAATTTTGTCAAGGTAATCACGCGCACTCTCCAAACCGTTTGCTACACCGTACAGTTTTCCCAATATACGCTCTTTCATCTCACCTGTAGCCTTCTTTGTGAAGGTTACGGCAAGAATGTTACGGTAGGAATATGGATTCTCTACCAAGAGCTTCATGTATTCAAGAGCAAGGGTAAATGTCTTTCCCGAACCTGCCGATGCTCTATATACCTTCAGTGTGTTTTCCATCAATCTTCAATTATTTCGATACGGCTTTTGCCGGAATTCTGTTTCTGCACAACAATTTTCACAGGTATCTGCTCAAGCATTTCTCCCAAATGCGAGATGACACCAATCTGACGTCCTTGACTCTGCAACCTCTCCAGTGCATAGTCCAAGATGCCAATCGGCAGTGTGAATTATGCGCATAACAGAAGTTGTTGCTTAATAATTTAAAACTTCTGCTAATATAGCGATTTCTGAACAACGACGCAAGCCGTTTACGAGGTATGATTAAAGATTATGTAATAAAAAGTAAAAGTCTATTGCTATTTACAATAGTAGTAAAATTATTCCCGCATGACTATATACAATCTGTTTATATACTCTGAATGGCATTATTACTATCAAGGATAAATGTTGTGAGCAATAATATAGTGAACAGTAATAAATTAATGGCTGTTCTACCCAATATCGGGTTCAACTTTGCACCATTGCTATGTATCATCTTATACCATGTAGCAGTGTGGAGAGATAGATATATGAGCGGGACAACAAGTGCCCATAAAGGTAACAGTTTCCAAATGGGTATCATTATTGCCATGGCGAATACTCCGGACAGGAAATATACATATCCCATCACATGCTGTCCGAAGATCACTACAGTTGTACGTTTGCCGACAGCTTTATCATCGTTCATATCCCTATAATTGTTCACTACAAGGACGTTTGCAGCAAGTATTCCTATAGAAACAGCCGTACATATAAGTATCGGCAAGTTACTCCAACTGCCTGTTTGTAAATAGCAAGTAAGTGTTACCGGTACAACTCCAAAAAAGAGAATTACTGTAGCTTCGCCAAGTCCATGATGGGAGAGTGGGTAGGGGCCGGTGCTATATGCAAGTGCGAAGAGTAATATTGTGCAGCCTATAGGGATGAGCCATATGCCTCCGTACAGAAGCATAGAGCAACCAATGATGGATGCAATCCCGAGCATAATAAAGGTAGCATACTTCATACTCTTGGGGGAAATGTCACCTTCGGTTACACCACGACGGAAACCATCGCGCCCCTTGCGATCTACGCCATTCTTGAAATCGTAGTATTCATTTCCAAAATTCGATGCTATCTGTGCCGACAGTGCGAAGAAGAAACATAAGAGAGCCGGTGCCAAAGAAAAGCTACCTTGCCATACAGCACATCCACAGCCTGCCAGAACTCCGGCGAGACTCACCGGAAGTGTACGCAGGCGCATTGCTTCTATCCATTTTTTTATCATAGTCGATTTACCATTATTTTAGACCAACATACATGCCACATGCCGTGTCGGATATAGTAAGGAGGAGTCGCTATCGACATCTCGTGTACAGTTTTTACGCCACCTCTTGTCTATATTTAGTGGTCTTCAGTACTTTAATTTAACGATGTACAACAATAGCAATACATTCATCAGCAGTGCATAGATGATAGCCGGTATCGCCATTTCGCCACTATTGAAAATAAATGGTGATGTAGCTATTGCTATTGCCTGAGCCGCATTCTGCATTCCCACCTCTATTACTATTGTGTGGCGAACCGCATTTGTGAGTTTTCCCATCCGTGAAAGTAACGAACTGCATAGCATGCTTGTCACAATGAGCATGCCGCAAGCGAAACCTATAATACGAAAGTTGTCCATAATCTCTTGTGAATATTGCAAAAAGAACAGGAATGCAAGTAACATTAGTGCAGGGAAGGCGACCTTGTTTAACACACTGCTTACTTTGGCTGCACGTGTCGGGCTTTTGTATCGGAGAAACATACCGGCCAACATAGGGATAAAGAATAATACTATATTCTGCATCAACAACTTGCCTATGGGTAGTTCTATACTTATTCCCGCATTGTGTGAGACATAGTATGAGGTAAACTCCATTATAACAGGGAGTGTAAAAAGGGTTATAATGCTACTCACAGCTGTAAGCGTGACTGACAGTGCCGTGTCGCCTTTTGCAAGCATTGAAAACACATTTGACGAACTGCCACCCGGACAACATGCAACAAGTACAAAGCCCATAAAATATACCGGTGGCAAATTCAGCACCCAGGCAAGAATAAAAGCAATGAACGGTAATAAAATTATTTGTCCTGTCATTCCCAGGACAAGTGCTTTGGGATGTCTTGCCACATTTATAAATGCATCCTTGTTAAGTTCCATTCCCAATAGGAACATAAGCACAATAAGGATAGGCATCACAATCCAGATTGTATTCATACCTATAAAATTCTGTTTCTGACGACAAATATAGTGACAAATGAGCAAAAATAATATCAAGCACACTTGAATATTTTACAACGAGTGCGGATAAGAATCTTTTTGTTGTCAATCTGTTTTTCAAGCACACGAACGTTCTCTTTCAAAAACGATTTCAATTAATTTACTTTAGCGTTATTACCATTAATTAACATACAATTTGTAATTTTTATAATGCTTTTTGCTTAATTTTGCATGATATAATGAAAATTTTAATTTAAAACTATTAATATGAAATTTAATTTAAAAATGCTGTTGGTGTGTTTTATGGCACTATTTGCAACAACTGTTGCAACAGCAAATGAAGAAAACAAGCAACTTCCTGTCGACAAGACAGTTAGAATGGGTAAACTTAAGAATGGGTTGACCTATTACATCAGACACAACGAAAACCCAAAAAATCTTGTAAACTTCTACATTGCACAGAAGGTCGGTTCAATACAAGAAGAGGAAGATCAGCGTGGTCTTGCTCACTTCCTCGAACACATGTGTTTCAACGGAACAGATCATTTCCCAGGAAAAGGCATTATCAATTATCTTGAGGGTATCGGAGTAAAATTCGGTGCAGACCTCAATGCATACACATCGATTGACGAGACTGTTTACAACATTGACAATGTTCCCGTAAACATCGAAGGCGCAATCGATTCATGCTTGTGGATTCTCCGTGACTGGGCTGACGGTCTTACACTCGACCCTGAAGAGATTGACAAAGAACGTGGCGTAATACACGAAGAGTGGCGTGGACGCAACACTGCCATGATGCGTATGCAAGAACGTATGCTTGCCGACATTTTCCCCGGTAATAAATATGGTACACGCCTTCCTATAGGTATTATGGAGGTTGTCGATTTCTTCCCTTACCAGGCTTTGCGCGACTATTACGAGAAATGGTATCGTCCCGACCTTCAGGGTATCATCATTGTCGGCGACATCGATGTCAACAAGATGGAAAAGAAAGTGAAGAAAGTCTTCAAGAGCCTTGAAAAAGCCAAGAACCCTGCAGAACGCGTATATTATCCTGTAGAGGATAACGAAGAGATGATATTCTCGCAGCAGATTGACAAGGAGCAGCAGAACTATGTACTGCAACTCATGTACAAGCACGATGCCGCTCCTCGCGAACTACGCAACACCAAAGGCGAAATTCGCAACAATACTGTTCGCAGTTTGGCTATGAGTTTGCTTAATACGCGTTTCTCTGAAATCATGTCAAAGGAGAATCCTCCTTACCTCCGTGCAGGTGTAGGTTACAGCGACTATGGTACATCAATGACAAAGAAATCATTCAACGTCTCTGTTACATGCAAGGAGGAACAGATAATGGAGGCTATACCGATGGTATTTACAGAGGTTGAACGTGCACGTCGTTACGGCTTCACTGAATCAGAGCTGAAGAGAATAAAAGAGAGTATGTTCTCGGGTATCGAATCCTGGTATGCCGAGCGCGATAAACGCACCAATGGATACCATGCAGAAAACTGCATACGTCATTTCCTTGACGAAGCAAGCATGATGTCACCCGAAGTGGAATATGAGTTGAGCAAAGAGATCATAAACTCTATCACACTTGACGAAGTGAATGCAGTCATTCCGTCATTGCACCGCAAGGATAACCGCGTTGTTGTTTCGTACGCGCCTGAAAAGGAGAATGCGATTTATCCGGGCAAAGAGGATATCGAGATGTTGCTCGATATGATTGCAGCAGCACGCAACATCGCTCCATACGAGGACGACACAGTAGATGCTCCATTGCTTGCAGAGTTGCCACAGGGAGGCAAAGTCGTTTCAACAGAGGAAGGCAAATGGGGTACAACAATCTGGACACTTTCAAACGGAATTAAAGTAGTGGTTAAATCAACTGATTTCCAGTCGGACAACATCACTCTTGCAGGATACAAAATCGGTGGTACAAACCGTTATGACGACAGCGAAAGAATAAACATATCAATGTTGGGTTCACTCTCGGGTGTCGGCGGTTTTGGTGCATTCGATGCAACACAGCTAAGCAAGAAGTTGGCAGGAAGCACAGCCAACGCAAATATCGGAAGCGGCCAGATGTATGATGTTATCAACGGTAGCTGCTCAACAAAAGACGCTGAGGAGATGTTCCAGCTGATGTATCTCAAATACACATCACCACGAAAGGATGTGAAGGCTTTCGAGTCGTTGACAACACGCATGAAGAACGGTCTTAAGGACAGAAATCTGAACCCCAACACCGCTCTGAGCGACACACTTGTACTTGCACTTTACAACAACCACCCACGTGCATTGCCTATGCTTGCCGAAGATGTTGACAAGATTGACTATGACAGAGTTCTTGAGATATACAAGGAGAGAACAAGCGATGCGACAGGATATGTATTCTTCATTGTAGGAAACGTTGATCTTGAAAGCATCAAGCCTCTTGTTGAACAGTACATCGGTGCATTGCCTTGCAACGGACGTAACGAAGAGCTTATAATGACATCTGTAAAGACACGCAAAGGTGTATACAGAAACAATTTCAAGAACAAGATGGAGAACCCTACCGGTACTGAAATCATCTATTATTCTGGTGAAATTGAGCCGACATTGAAGAACAGACTCACAATGAGTTTCCTTTCTCAGATTCTTCAGATTGTATATACCGAAGAGGTACGTGAGAAAGAGGGCGGTACATACGGTGTAGGTGTCAGCGGAAGCGTTGTACGCAACCCAGGTGAATTCTCGCTTACAGTAAACTTCAATATGGCACCTGAGCGTCGCGAAGAACTTGCAAACATTATTGTACGCGAATTCAAGAAGATGTCTGAAGAGGGCCCTGCAAGCGAGCACGTAGAAAAGGTTCGCAGCTATATCCTCAAGAACTTTGAGGAGAGCCAGAGAAAGAACAGTGCATGGATGAACTGGTTGCACAACTTCTACATTGATGGCGAAGACAACCACGACACTTTCGAATCGGTTGTCAACAGTATCACAAAAGAAGATGTTCGCGAATTGGCCGAATACATCATTTCACTCGGTAACTTCATCGAGGTAAGTATGGTACCGGCTGAATAATCCTTTATTCCAATAACAATCAAGCGGTTGAGCAATGCTCAACCGCTTGATTGTTTATATACATTATCTCTTAAAAAGCCAGACCAAGCCTGAATCCCACATTGTTCAATCCATTCTGCGAATAGGTCATTATATCATGCTTATTGGTGGCATAGTTATAATATATTGACATGTGGAAACCTACACTGTTGGGCCATGGATACCAATTGAATCCCACCTCGGGCGAGAGAAAGAATCCCCAACGGTCCTGTACTTTGGTAAAGACGTAATAATAGTTGTTGAATTCGGAGTAACAGGCTCCAAGTTTCAAACCCACGTATGGCTGGAAATCCCTTTCAACGAACCTGTAACGGACAAGTGCGCCAAATGGCAGAGCAAACATTTGGTGCTGCTGGTCGGTATTCAAGGCAAGCGTATTCGAGAGATGCAATGTCTTACGTGGAATATATTCATTGTTGGTATGAAAACTTATAAAAGCTCCTACAGCTATATTACGGTGAACATAATATCCGCCCTCAAAATTCATACCCCAGCCACTTGCCTTGTTCGAGAAAGTATTGCTTATAGGTATATTGAACTGCCAATCGATATTGTAATAACTGTCGAGAGATATCTGCGCCTTAACAGCTGAAGGCATGAGTACTGCCAAGCCAAACAGCGCTATAAAAAATGAATAACGTACACTTTTCATAAACATAAGTTTCTAAGGGTTACTATTTTTTAGTTAAATATGGCGACTGTGCAAAAGCCTGTTCTATCGCATCGAATGTACGCGTAAGACTCAAGCTGTTGCCGTTCAAGAGTCCACAGATATACGAGTTCCATATAACCGTAAGCTTGTCATTCTGCGGAGTAGGGGCATTCACATTGACAAGTTCACCGATAATAGAACCTGTACTATAGCTGTAAGTGAATGAATATGGATAATACCAACCCCATCCGCCCCAGTTCCAATATCCGGGATAGAAGTTCCACCAAGGCCCGTTATCGTACATACTGTAATAATAGGTGGTGTTGATGTAACTCAGCTGCAGGACAACATCGGGTTCTTCACCATCAGCTACCGGGGTATATCCGGCGCTCTCAAGCCCAGCACGATAAGCATTCACAATCTTCAAAGAATTGCTGTTGTTCCAGTACGAAGCCTTTTCGTCATTGCCTATGATGAGAATACTGTCAATGACGTGGAAGGTATTTATGGACTTGAAGTCTGTACCTGTGTCATAGTTGGTGTAAACGAGGTAATCGTTGTCCAACCTGTCGATATCAGGACTCTTTTGGCATGCCGCAAAAACTGCACAAACGGCAATGATATATAGAATAATACTCCTTTTCATACACACTCTTTTTTAATCATTTGAACATACTATTTACGCTCTTTCAAAAACAGATGAGCTACAACGAGTCTTGACAACAACGTTTTATCTTCTAATTTTCAAACGATGATTCTTGTGCATGTCCTTTGCCTTGCCGTCATTACCGACCTTAACCAAAGAACTGTCTTCAAGCATCATGAAACTCATTGAAGGGTAGTCGTTAGCCGACACAAGTTCTATAACAGTTGCAGTACTGTCATTGTCTGTATCTATAAGGAATATGGCCTCGCCATTGTCGGTTTGGGTAGCGATGCCTTCATCGATATAATCCGTTGTGATAGAATATGTTCCATCGCTATTCAGGTTAATGGTGCTTACGGTAAGAATCACATCGGCCATGGAATTGTTCTGCATAGGAGTTGTGCCTTCAAAGACAAAAGTCTGCACATCGCCTAAAGTAGAATCATTGATCCAATAGATACTGTCTGTTTCAATTACCACGCCTTCGGGTTTGTTACTGTTGCACGAATTGCAAGACGAGAAAAGAAATGTAGCAATCATAGCCACCAATAAAATAATTTTTTTCATTGTATTAGTTTTTTTGGTTATTTAGTGAAATAACACAAAAAGGCGTATGACGGTTTTGAACATCAATAAAAAAATGAATACGACAGAAAATTGTCCGTCGTATTCATTATGCTATAAACCGGTATTGGGATAATCACATGGGCAATGTGCCGTTGGAGATTATATAATTAGTATTATACAACAGATACTCCTGTGTATTGCCCAACGGATATATGAAATCGATTTGACCGAGTTCGTCAACACAGTAATCGGGTAGTATGCCTTTATCTGAAACGATGTTGCCGTCAGAAGAATAGGCATAGGCTATTGCAGGATTTATGGAAAAGCCGTAAGGCGACTGCATGTTCTTTACCATAACATTTGACCCGGCACTGTTTTCTCCTATAGTCATTACCTCGTAAGCACCTCTTGAAGCGTTTACGGAGCTTATGAGCAACTCTGCAACACCTTTTGTTGCAGTGCCTGTAATGAAATAGACCTTCTTGTCACTCAGTGTGTATTGTGGCTGAAGATAATTGTATGTGGTGTCTGTCTCATTTTCACTTTTCTGTAAGGTACAGAACGGAGTGCCTATCAAATTTGTCGGTACAAGAGCACTTGCCAAGTATGCCGCGTTTGATATCGTGCCTTCAGTGTTATATCGTAAATCGACAATTACATCAGTCACATTCTGTGCAATGAAACTTGCACATATTTCATCGATATTCTTTACAAAATCGTCGTTGTTGAACCTGTTACACAGAATATATCCGATATTCTTGTCACGTTCAGTATAGACACTATCAATTATAATGTCACGCAAATCATAAGGAACCGATGCACCAATAGTCAGAGTATCGCCATGCACCCAGAATTTTTTATTTTCGGCATCATCAACTTCGATGTATTCTGTTGCCACTTTTATTTCATCTCCAGCTTGAAGCTGTGAAGTGCTTGATGTGGTCAATCTCTTTTTGTTTACAGCCGATATCCATGTTCCTCGTTTAATGCCGGCAAGGGCTGCAGGAGAATTTGGCTCAACATACAATACAAGAGCATACACCTGACTTGGATTAACGAGGATAGGGTCGCGTTTGAGAACAAATTCCATTCCATAGTCGCCTTTATACACGACATCGGTGAAATATGATGCCTTATCGTCCTTATACAACAATGAAGAGAAGAAATTCATTGGGGGAACAAAGAATTTTGAACGCTCCTGCGGTTTGATTTTATCACTCCACAGGTAATGGCTCTTCATCGTACTGTAAATCCACTGATTCTCCTTTGTCTGTTCGAAAAATTCATGTGTTCTGTCTTCGCCACACGAAACAAAAGTCAAGAGTGTCAGGGTAATTAATACAAATATGCTGTTTCTCATTTTCTTATACCGTTTTTTAGTGCAATGCAAAAATAATCCATTATACCTTAAATACAAAGCAAGGAATGGTATAAAATAAAAGACCGACAAAATTGTCGGTCTTTATCTTGAGCATTACTGCAAACCCACAAGGGGTAAAAGGTTTATTAAGCCTCTGCAGGAGCCTCTGTTGCCTCCTCAGCAGGAGCTTCAGCAGCTGCAGCCTCTGCCTCAGCCTTTGCAAGAGCCTCGGCAGCCTTCTTGTCAGCAACCTTCTTTGCAATAGCTGCGTTAACCTCTTTTTCTGCCTCCAAACGTGCCTTCTTGTCGTCACGCTTAGCCTGCTCTTCAGCGCTCTTAACACCGTTGAGAGCATTTACCTTAGCTGTCTTCCAAGCATCGAATTTTGCCTGAGCAGCAGCCTCGTCAAATGCACCCTTCTTAACACCGCCCTGGAGGTGTTTCATCATGTAAACGCCCTCGCGAGAAAGAATGTTACGAACTGTGTCAGTTGGGATAGCACCGTTGTTTACCCACCACAAAGCACGCTCGAAGTTGATTTCAACTGAAGCAGGGTTTGTGTTAGGATTGTAAGTACCGATCTTCTCAGTAAACTTTCCATCACGTGGAGATCTCGAATCTGCAATCACGATAGAGTAGAATGCGTAGTGCTTACGACCTCTTCTCTGGAGTCTGATTTTTGTTGCCATTTTTTGTTTGTTTTTTAATGGTTAATGATTTGAGTTAGCCTATATCTCGTATAAGCGGTGCAAAAGTAATACTTTTTTGTGTAATACACTTGTTTTCCGGCAATTATTTTCGATAACGGCATCTATTTTGTGTAAAATGTCATGACAAAAGGGTAAATTACCGCCCGATAGGGGATTGAAGAATGATTATACGCATATCGAATGTCAAAATTTCAATATGTTTAATAATTTTTGTGATTTATTTTGCTGTTGGATAAAATGTATTAAATTTGCGATATGTTATGCCTAAAGGCATTATGCAGGATTTGTAACAATTTTAACAAACACCATAACAAACTTACAAAAATGAAAATTTTACTAACCGGTGGTGCAGGCTTTATCGGAAGCCACACCTTGATTGAACTTACCGAAGCCGGTCATGAGGCTGTAGTAGTTGACAACTTGGACAACTCATCTCCAATCTCTTTGAAGCGTGTTGCCAAAATCATTGGCAAAGATGTACCTTTCTACAAGGTTGATATCCGTGATCGCGAAGGTTTGCAGAAAGTGTTCGACGAGCACAAATTCGATGCTTGTATCCACTTTGCAGGCTTGAAGGCAGTAGGCGAGAGCTGTGCAAAACCTCTTGAATACTACGAGAACAACATGAACGGTACATTCGTACTTGCTGACGTTATGCGCAAGAACGGTTGTAAGAACATGATATTCTCTTCAAGTGCTACCGTATATGGCGACCCTGCAATAATTCCTATTACAGAGGAGTGCCCTAAAGGCCACTGCACAAACCCATACGGACAGACAAAGTCAATGCTCGAAGAGGTGCTTATGGATATCCAGAAAGCCGACAACGAGTGGAACATTGTACTTCTCCGCTATTTCAACCCTATCGGTGCTCACAAGAGCGGTACAATCGGTGAAAACCCCAATGGTATTCCTAACAACCTGATGCCATATATAACACAGACAGCTGTTGGTAAACGTGCTGAACTCGGTGTATTCGGTGACGACTACGACACACACGACGGTACAGGTGTACGCGACTACATTCACGTTGTTGACCTCGCTCGCGCTCACGTAGCAGCATTGAAGGCCATTGTAGAGAAGAAGGGTATCGCAATCTACAACATAGGTACAGGTCATGGATATTCTGTTCTGGACGTTGTAAAGGCATTTGAAAAGGCTAACGGTGTTCCCGTTCCTTATTCAATCAAGCCACGCCGTCCGGGAGATATTGCTACATGCTACTGCAACCCTGCAAAAGCAGAAGCGGAGTTGGGTTGGAAAGCTGAATTCGGCATCGAAGAGATGTGCCGCGACAGCTGGAACTGGCAGAAGAACAACCCTAACGGATTCGAAGAATAAATCAAACAAAAAATGCTTAACCAAACGGTTAAGCATTTTTTGTTCAACTATACAAATAGTAATTACTTAAGAGCGAAGATTTCCTCGTCACCTGCAACGCAAGAGAAGATTTTGTCCTCACGAAGCAACCAACCCAAACCAAGGTAAAGTTCCTTCTCTTTCAATTTAGCCTTTGTCTTGATCTCTTTAAGAGTAAGACCTTCTGTCTCGTTCAAAGCAGTCCAGATACGGCCTGCAAATGTACCAGCATTCTCAATCATAATCCTTAATATAAAAATTCAACTTATAATAATTGTTTCAAACAAAAGCATAATCCATAACCTGCCATGCCCTTATTTCAAATTCGGGTGCAAAGGTACTACAATTAATTAAGAAAAAAAACAAAATGCAGTGGTTTTCAATAATTTTAATTATTCATCACAGTTATTTTCGTAATTTTCGTTACTTTTTGTCGAAAGATATTCACACCAAATACTGGCTGCCTCTTCAACCATTTTCACGCAAGGACGCTTCTTGTAGTACTCATTTGTACGCTCTTCGGGAGTCGCAGGAGTTGGAGCGCTTTTTGAAAGACCAAGCAATTCAGCACATATCAAAGAGCCGTTACGTTTGCGGAATTCTTCGGCAAGCTGCTGCACAACCTTATAGTTTGCCTCTTTACCTTCGCGGTCTTTTCCTTCTGTAGAACCGGTTTCAAGACCTGCAAGCAGAAACAGACCACACGCAGCGCCACAAGTCTGTCGCATACGTCCTATACCACCGCCAAACGATGCCGACATTTTAAGCGCCTGTTCATTGGTAAAACCGTAAAGGTCGGCAAAAGCTGCAACAACAGACTGACTGCAATTGTATCCCTCTTTGAATAAATTTACTGCTTTCTCTATTCTATCTTCCATAATATCAGTTTTTAATTATATAAGGCCACGCGCACGTAACAAAGCATCGGGGTTAGGGTCTGCACCACGGAAACGACGATATTCGCGCATAGGGTCTTTAGCGCCACCCATTTCAAGCAACTGTTTGAAGCTTGCAGCAGTTTCCTTGTCAAACAAGCCTTTCTCAAGGAACAACTCAAAAGCGTCACAGTCAAGGACTTCGGCCCATAGATAAGCATAATATCCGACAGCATATCCGCCACCAAAGACATGGGCGAAATTAGTACTGCGATAACGATATTCTATCTCATCGATAAAACCGAGTTCCTTACGCAACTCTTTCTCATACTCATTACAGTCGAAATTGGTATAATCATCGACAAGGTGCATCTTCATATCGAGCAAAGCAGCAGCAACAAGCTCTGTTGTTTCAAATCCAAGGTTGAAATGAGCGCTCTTCTGCATCTTTGCAATCAAACTATCAGGAATTGCCTCACCTGTCAAATAATTCTTTGCGTATGTAGGCAACACCTCGGGGTGAACAGACCATTTCTCATTGATTTGAGAGAATAACTCAACAAAATCGTGCTTTACGCTTGTACCGCTGACGCTGGGGTAGTGAGTCTGTGTCAGCATTCCGTGCAATCCATGACCAAACTCGTGGAACAGTGTACGTGTTTCATCTATATTCAATAATGCAGGAACATCGCCCTGAGGAGCTGTGAAGTTGCATACATTAACGACCATAGGACGTACATTCTCACCGCCGATATTTCTCTGGTTCACAAAGTTCGTCATCCATGCACCCTGACGTTTGCTGTCACGTGGGAAGAAATCGGTATAGAAAATACTCAAATGGTTACCGTCTGCATCGAGCACCTCATAAGTGCTTACCTCTTTATTATATACAGGAACATCCTTACGCTCGACAAACTGCACTCCATACAATTTTGTTGCACAGTCAAATGCACCAGCAAGAACGTTTTCAAGCTTAAAATATGGTTTTATAGCTTCATCATTCAAAGCATACTTCTCTTTACGCAGCTTTTCGGTGTAGTAGAACCAGTCCCAACCTTCGATTTTTATTCCTGCACCTTCACGGTCAGCAATCTCCTGCAAAGCCTCTTTCTCCTCTTTGGCACGTTTTACGGCAGGTTCCCAAATACTATTAAGCAAGTCGAGAGCAGCTTCAGGAGTCTTAGCCATCTTCTCATCGAGTACAAAGTGAGCAAAGCTGTCATAACCAAGCAGCTTGGCCTTCTGCTGACGTAATTGCAGAATCTCCTTGATAATGGCCTTGTTGTCGTTTTCGTTGTTGTTGTCGCCTCTGCCATAATAAGCCTTATAGACCTTTTCACGAAGTTCGCGGTTATCGGCATACTGCAGGAAGGGGATACAGCTTGGCTTGTCAAGTGTGAACACCCATGTGCCATCTTCTGCTTTTGCAGCATCAACCACACCCTGTGGCAAGCCTGCGAGGTCGGCCTTGTCAGTAATGACCAACTTGAAAGCTTTGTTGTCGGCAAGCAGGTTTGCACCGAATTTCACCTGCGCAAGACCTATTTTGGTATCAAGGTCGAGCAGAGTAGCCTTATCCTCATCATTCAACAAGGCACCGCCACGAACAAAACTGCTATAATAGTTTTCGAGAACAATGCTCTGTTCCTCGGTCAATCCCAGATTCTCCTTATTATCATATAAAGTACGTATGCGGTTGAAGAGGGTGTCGTTCATATATACGAAACCGCTGAGCTCTGTCAATTTCGGAATGACGTATTCTTCAATTTTTGTCATTTCGGGAGTATTCTCACTCTCGTTCAGATTAAAGAATATCGCACTTACCTTGTCGAGTGTACGTCCGCTCAATTCAAGCGCATCGATTGTGTTTTCAAATGTAGGAGCATCGGTATTGTCAATCACCGCTTTGATATCGGCACGTTTTTCGGCAAAACCTTTGTCGAAAGCCTCCTTATAATCCTCTATCTTGAAATTCTCGAACTCTGGCGCACCAAATGGAGCTTTACTCTCCTTCAGAATACTGTTTGTTTCGCCATTTGATGTACAGGCAACCTGTGTCAACATAATTGTTAGTGTAAAAAGTGAATAGATTAATCGTTTCATTATTTTATCGGATTGTTATCATGCGAAGATAGTGAAAATATGCCATATTCGCGCCAATCGTGTCCTATTAATTATATATAGCTCTTTTTATCACTGCTTTTTGCACTTTAATAGCCCAAATTTTGTATCTTTGCGACGATTATTAAAAACACATTAAAAAACAGTTACTGAACATGTCAAAATATTTAGTTGAAGACACACGTAAGGTTACTACGCACCGTTTTATTGAAATGAAGCGCAAAGGTGAGAAGATAGCAATGCTCACCGCATACGATTATACAACAGCATCAATCCTTGACAATGCCGGTATTGACGCATTGCTTGTAGGTGACTCGGCATCAAATGTCATGGCGGGTAATGTCACAACACTTCCCATCACACTCGACCAGATGATTTATCATGCTAAAGGCGTTGTGCGTGGTGTAAAACGCGCGCTTGTTGTTGTTGACATGCCATTCGGTACATATCAGGTAAACGCAGACGAGGCTGTAAAGAATGCTATCCGCATAATGAAGGAGACTCATGCTGATGCATTGAAACTGGAGGGTGGTGAAGAGATACTCCCTTCGGTACGCAAAATCCTTGATGCCGGTATTCCCATTATGGCACATCTTGGATTGACACCACAGAGTATAAACAAGTTCGGAACATACGCTGTACGCGCAAAGGACGACGCAGAGGCTGAAAAGCTTCGCCGTGATGCAAAGCTTCTCGAAGAGGCAGGCTGTTTTGCACTTGTACTTGAAAAGATACCTTCAAAACTTGGCGAGGAGGTTGCAAAGAGCCTTACTATTCCCGTTATCGGCATTGGTGCAGGCAGTGCTGTTGACGGACAGATTCTTGTATATGCCGACATGCTTGGCATGACAGCCGATTTCGCCCCACGTTTCCTTCGCCGTTATGCCGACCTGCACACAATAATGACCGATGCAGTAGGCAGTTATGTAAGCGATGTTAAATCGTGTGATTTCCCTAACGAAAAAGAGCAGTACTAAAATTTTAGTATATAAAAAACACCTTCAAACTTTTGTTTGAAGGTGTTTTTTATATGTTTTTATCTGCGTATTAGCAAATATAGTGTGAACTGATTGACTGGTTGTCAAGCACACATTTGATAGCCTCTGCGAAGCCGCTTGCAACAGAAAGCTGTTTTACCTTAGAGCAACCCTTATTGTAAGGAATACTGTTTGTAAATACAATTTCTGTCATCTTAGACTCACGAACGCGCTCTGAAGCATTACCTGACATGATACAGTGTGAAGCGATTGCACGAACTGACTTGGCACCATTGTCCATCATCAAATCGGCAGCCTTAGAGATTGTACCTGCTGTGTCAACGATATCGTCAACCAAAACGACATTCTTACCCTGAACGTCACCGATAATCTGCATAGACTCAACAACGTTTGCCTTTGCACGTGTCTTGTGGCAAAGTACAAGGGGAACACCAAGACATTTTGCATAAGCGCTGGCACGTTTTGAACCACCAACGTCAGGTGTTGCAATTACAAGGTCTTCGAGGTTGAGAGAGTTGATATATGGGATAAATACCATTGATGCATACAAGTGGTCAACAGGAATATCAAAGAAGCCCTGGATCTGGTCTGCATGAAGGTCCATAGTGATAACGCGATTTACACCTGCTACGCTCAAAAGGTCAGCAACAAGCTTTGCACCGATTGAAACACGTGGCTTGTCCTTGCGGTCCTGACGAGCCCAACCGAAGTAAGGCATAACTGCGATAATGCTCTTTGCAGAAGCACGCTTTGCAGCATCAACCATAAGCAAAAGTTCCATCAAGTTGTCAGAAGTGGGGAATGTTGACTGAACAAGGAAAACATTCTTACCACGAATAGACTCTTCGTAAGAAACAGCAAACTCGCCATCGGCAAAATAGGTTGTATTCATCTGACCGAGTTCACAACCGAGTTCTTTACAAATCTCTTCAGCAAGGTAACGTGACTTTGTACCTGCGAACACCATGTAAGGAGTATTGTTCATAATAATATATTTATTTAGGTTTGTTATCTGTTTATTCTTTTGTGCCTACAATTTGTCAACACTTCTTTTTATTCTCTTGAAACGGTTTATCAGTTCTGTATAATCTGTAGAACGACATGAATCAAAGTTTTCCCATATCAGTTCTTCAAGAATAACACCGCCAAAGCCGTAGTTTGTCAAACGTTTCAGGTTTGCCTCGTCAATATTTCCGAATGCCCAAGTATTCCTGTTTATCATTTTCTTGCCAATCTCATTGAGTTCGGCACTCTGATGGAATGTACGGCCAAGTGGACCAAAGCAAACAATGTCGTATGTTTTACGCAACTCCTTAAGATGTGTCAGGTTGCTTGCATAACCTACGACCTTTCCCTTTTCATTACCCATGGGAGGATTTGAACCAAGAGGGAATAGGGTACCTGCAAGCTTATACTCCCTCATGAGTCTGCTGTTGCAGGAATATATACGTTTGTGATATTTCTTTGGAATAAGATTCAGCAATCTCTCTATAAATTGAGGATGTGGGTATTCCTTATAAAGAAACAGATAATCGAGTCCCTCGTCAAAAAGGCGAGTGATTATCTTGTCTTCCTCAATGAAGAAAGTAGGTTTTGTGGCTATAGCCAATTTCATAATTCACAAAACTTAATTAATGAACTGATTTCCGTCTGCAAAATTAATAATTTTTATAATAATGGCATCGAATAAAATTGATTATTATCCACTATTTACAATAAATATCAATAATTGCAATTATTCCTCGTCAAGATAACGCTTTGCGAGCGCACCAAACTCCTCAATACGGCGGTCACGCAAGAACGGCCACCATTGACGCACAGTTTCGCTACGCTTTAGGCTAACCTCAACAACCTCACACTGTTCCTGTTCGCCAAAATGCGCTACAAACTCACCCTGAGGGCCTGCAATAAAGCTATGTCCCCAGAATTGGATACCGTTTGTCATTCCCGAAGGGTCGGGCTCATGTCCGCAGCGGTTGACAGCTATCACAGGCAAGCCATTCGCTACTGCATGTCCTCGCTGTACTGTTTGCCATGCGCCAAGCTGACGTTCCTTCTCTTCAGCAGTGTCGCTGCTCTCCCAACCGATGGCGGTAGGGTAGATGAGAAGGTCGGCACCACGCAATGCCATAAGACGTGCACCCTCGGGATACCACTGGTCCCAACATACCTGAACACCAAGTGTACCCAACGATGTCTTTATAGGGCGAAAACCAATATCACCTGGAGTAAAATAAAACTTCTCGTAATATGCAGGGTCATCGGGAATGTGCATCTTGCGATATTTGCCGGCAATGCTACCGTCACTGTCAAAGACAACAGCTGTATTGTGATAAAGTCCCTTTGCACGTGCTTCGAAGAGCGATGTCACAAGAACAATTTTACATTCTGCGGCAATTCTGCCATAAAAATCGGTTGAAGGACCGGGGATAGGCTCGGCATAAGAGAAATTCTCGGTTGATTCTACCTGGCAGAAGTAGGGCGAATTGTGAAGTTCTTGAAGCACCACAAGCTGCGCACCCTTTGCGGCAACATCACGTATGCAAGAGGCAAGCTTCTGCTTGTTCTGCTCAACATCAGCACCAATACTCTGTTGTATTATTCCGACCTTTATTGTATCCATTTTCTTCATATCAGTATTTGTCATTTTTGGGATATTGCATTGTGACACAATGCAATGAGCCATGCTGCTTAATCAAAGCCCTGCAATCTATTCCAACAATCTCATAACCCGGGAATGCCTTTGAAAGCACTTCGGCGGCAAGTCTGTCGTTATCAGATTGCGCGTATGTAGGATAAAGCACAGCATTGTTCATTATAAGGAAATTAGCGTATGTGGCAGGCAGGCGCTCACCATCCTCATCATATATAGGAGCAGGAGAGGGCAGAGGCAACATGCGATAAGGCTTGCCGTCAGCAGTACGCAGTTCCTTTATCTGTTCTTCCATTGCAGAAAGGTCGGCATACTGTTCATCGTTCTTGTCCTGACACTGCATATAGACAATTGTATCATTTGGAGCAAGACGAGCCACCGTATCGACATGGCCATCGGTATCATCACCTATAAGATTACCATAATCAAGCCACAGCACACGCTCAACGTGAAGCATATTCTTCAGGCAACGTTCAATATCCTCGCGTTCCATAGGCTGGTTACGATGAGGAGCCAAAAGACATTGGCTTGTAGTAAGCAATGTTCCCTTTCCGTCACTCTCAATAGAGCCACCTTCAAGAACAAAGCTTGTGCAATCCTCATATTCACCTTTAACAATGCCGGCGTCATATAGTTTGCCGTTTATGGCATTGTCAAGAGATGCTTCGAACTTACGTCCCCAACCGTTGAAACAGAAATCGACATAATGCGGAACATTGTCACCCAACAAAGTTATAAAGGCGTGGTCGCGTGCCCATGTGTCGTTTGTCTCACACTCAAACAGTGTTACATTCGGCATGTCAGCGCTGGCCTTGGCAAGCATATTGCGTACCTTGTTTACATCGGGGGCTACAATCAGAAGACGCTCACGCGCACATATAGCCTTTGCGAGCTCTACAAAGCACGCTTCAACCTCCTCAAGCATATAATTCCAGTCGGTGCCCTCATGTGGCCATGTGAGCTGTACCATCTGCTGCTTATGCCATTCGGCAGGCATGAAAAGATTTCGTTTCTGCAACTCCATTACTGCACCTTACGTTTACGGTCGAAGAACGGATTCTTTGAACTTGCGCTTACAGGAATACCTATGATATATTTACATCCGGGCATCCAGCCAAGTTTGCCGGCTGCATATCCGACAGAGTACATTACACGAGTGTCAAGACGCAAATCGGCAGCTGTAGCACATGCTGAACCCACAGCAATACCCACGTCTATGGTGTTCATGGCGCAAGGAACTCCTTCGGGACGCTCACCGCATGTTGCATAGCCACAATACGCACAGTTCAGCAACATAGGTTCTTCGCGTGTACCAATAAGGACAACAGCTTCTGCAGACATAAGATTGTCAGCATCGCGCATAAGGCCACCACGACCCATATTCTCACCTATCTGATGCAACGCATTGCTCAATGCAACTACGTCATCATCGGTAATCATCATTATCTCGATAAGGTCAACACCCTTAGCTTTTGGTGCTGTACGGGCAGCAGTCATCATCTGCTTTGCACACTCGATAACATGCTCATGACGAGCATCTCTTTCATTATATACCATAATTGTCAAATTAATCTTTCTGCGAAGATACACATTATTTTATAATGCCCGACGATAATGGGATATATTTTTAATTCTTATCAGCACATTATCAATTGTCTGTTTTTTGTGTAATTTTGCAAACAAGAACTATTTTTAATGAAGTCAAAGTTTTTTTACATATATTGTTCTATTATCTTTTTTACAATTCAGTTGTCGTCATGCAGTAGTTTCATTGCAATAGAACGAAATGATTTTTCATGTTCCGATACTGCTTTTGTAAAATACATAAAAGCAGAGGATATACCTTATACTCAAGGTAATAAGGTTACAATGCTTGATGGAGCGCAAGAGAAATTCGACAGTCTTTTTAACGATATCCGCAAGGCTGAACACCACATTCACCTTGAATACTTCAATTTTCGCAACGATTCAATAAACGAGTTGTTGCTGACACTTCTTGCACAAAAAGCAAAAGAAGGGGTTGAGGTAAGAGCCCTTTTCGATGCATTCGGCAACCTCTCGAACAACCAGCCACTTAAAAATATAGAAGATATACGCGCTACGGGCATTCAGATCGAGAAGTTCGACCCATTCTGTTTCCCTTGGATAAACCACGCATTTTCACGTGACCATAGGAAAATTGTGATAATTGACGGAAAGGTTGCATATACAGGAGGTATAAATGTTGCAGATTATTATCTCGAAGGACTCGAAGGTATAGGAGAATGGCGCGATATACATTCAAAGATAGAGGGTGCTGCCGTCAACGTCCTGCAACAGATATTCCTTGACATGTGGAATAAAGAAACCAAACAAGATATAGGTGGAGAGGCATACCTTCCCGAACAACCAAAGAAAGGCAACGCAGAGGTAGCAGTGGTAGACAGATGCCCACACAAGACTCCAAAACGTATGCGTCAAGCGTATGCAAATGCCATACATTCAGCAAAAGACAGTATTATACTTGTCAACCCTTATTTTATGCCTATGCCAATTATAAAAAAGGCTTTGGAAAAGGCTATTGACGACAGTGTAAAAGTGACTATCATACTATCGGAAAAAGGAGATATACCGATGATTCCGGACGGTGTATGGCGCGTTGGTTATCAACTTATGAAACGCGGAGCAGAAGTCTATATGTTCACAAACGGATTCAACCATGCCAAAGCAATGTGTATTGACGGCAAGTATTGTACTGTCGGCTCGGCAAACATGAATAGTAGAAGCCTCCGTTACGACTACGAAACAAATATCTTTGTTTTCGGAGAAGAAGATGCAGAGGAGCTTTACAATTTATTGAAAAAAGATGTCGGCAAGTCCTATCCGTTGACAAAAGATATTTATAAGCAAAGAGGGTGGTGGCGACGTTTTTGCGGATGGCTGATAAGCCTTATAACACCACTATGCTGACAATTATTCGGCAAGCATCCTGTCGATACATTCGACAAGCGAAGCAAACTCATTTTCGTTGAAGAGGCGTGTCAGCATCACAATTTTTCCGTCGCGGTCGATAAGAACATTACGCGTTATACCAGAATTGCGTAAAGCATAGCTCGCAAACACATCGGCATTTACATCCATGGCAATGGGGTAGGTTGTGCCGACCTTTTTGATGAAAGCCTCAATTTCTTCTTTTGTCTCTTCGCGATCGATACCGACAAGCACAAACCCGTCATTTTCTTTATGACGCTGCCATATATCACGTTCAATAAAAGGCATCTCCTTACGGCAGACACCGCACCAACCGGCTGTAAACTGTAGCATTACAACCTTTCCGCGTTGCTCCGACAAAGTAAATTCCGTGCCATCGGTCAATTCCAATGTGAAATCAGGAGCCATGTCGCCAACTTTGACAATATACTCATTCTCGTAGACCATAAGATTCTCGTTATCTTGAGCAAACACAACGGCCCTTGTAACCAATAGGAATAAAAACAATATAAAGAATTTTCTGTTCATAGTAAATAAGTGAAATTACAACCTCGAAATTAGTAAAAAACAGAGAAAAGAGAAAGACAAACAGTTATGATTTAGAGATTATTGTGATTTATTATAAGAAGTTCAAATCCGATAATTGTATTACATAAACTTACAGCAAGAATGCAAAATGTAATAATTTGAGGCGTTTTTGTTGTTCATTTTCTTCAATTTTATTTGTAGCTTTGCACCATGAAAAAGAGAATAGTAAACATTACCGACAAATCGGGACTTATACTTGAAGGCGGAGGCATGCGTGGTATATTCACCAACGGAGTGCTTGACAACTTTATGGACAGAGGTCTGAAGTTTCCCTATATAATTGGTGTTAGTGCAGGAGCTTGCAATGCGCTCTCATACCTTTCAGGACAGCGAGGACGCGCAAAATTCATAAACACCGACCTGCTCAGACAACAGAATTATATTGGTCTGAAATTTCTCTTTACCAAGCGTAACATAATGGATTTCGACCTCCTTTTCCATGAACTGCCGGAGAAGATATACCCATACGACTATCCTGCGTTAGCTACAAATACAAGCATATACGAAGCTGTAACAACAAGTTGCAGAACAGGTAAAGCATGTTATTTGAGCGAGAAGAACGACCCTAAACGCGTTATAGATATTGTAAAGGCTTCGAGTAGCCTGCCGTTTGTCTGCCCAATTTCACATGTTGACGGCGAGCCTATGCTCGACGGCGGAATAGCCGATTCAATACCTCTTGAACGTGCCATATCACAAGGTTATTACAACAATGTTGTAGTTCTGACACGCAACAAAGGCTACCGAAAACCGACAAAAGGCACAAAAGTTCCTTTTATGTTCTACCGCAAGTATCCAAGAGTGAAAGAGGCTATAAGACAGCGCAACATGATATACAACCGCGAGATTGAACTTGTTGAAAAGCTCGAAGACGAAGGTATGATAACAGTTATTCGCCCAGAGAAGCCTATTGAGGTAGGGCGAATGGAACGCGATATAGACAAACTGACAGCTTTATATAACGAAGGTTATGAGCTTGCATCAAAAATTGAGTTCAAGATCCCATAGGATTTTGAACTCAATTTTTATATATCATGCATATCAATAATTTGCCAATCCATCATTCACTGCATACATATATTTTTCAATAGTGGCAGCCTTTAGAATTGCTTTTTTATCACGCTTTTGCATATCGGGCAAGAGGTATTCCCAATAAGGTTTTAACTTATTGAGATACTGCGTGTTACCCTGCAGACGTTGAGCCATTACATCATGCATTTTATCGTGCATTTTACGCACCGATATGGCAAGCTCCTTATTTGACATTTCCTTACCGGCAGAATACTCCAAACCGAGTGCCGGATTTGCAAGCAATCCGCGTCCAAGCATTATACCGTCCAACTCAGGGAATTCATTTTCCACCCGTTGGATATCCTGGAGCGTAAGCAAGTCGCCATTATACACAACCGGGTGTTTGCAAGCATCATAAAACTCTCTAAATGCATCTATATCAACGGGTTTCTTGTATTGTTCGACACCCAGACGAGGATGCATCGTAACATGGGATAGGGGAGTATCGTTTATCATTTCCATAAGTGCTTGCCACTCATGTTTGTCGTTCCAGCCAAGACGCATCTTGATAGAGAAAACAATATCATCGTTGCGCTTTACCTCTTCGAGAATCCCGGCAACTAAATCAGAGTGAGGAAGAATTCCTGCGCCATGCTTTTTACGTGCCTGCAAAGGGAACGAACAACCCATATTGATATCAACACGCTTATAGCCCTCATTCCTTATCAATTCGAGCAGTGGACGCATCTCCTCGGGAGTTGCAGCAATTATCTGTGGCACAAGGTTTTCAACAGCGTTGTTCCTGCGTTCGACATCGCGAATATCCTTGCTGCGTATCTCGCTATGCTCATAGCGTAAAAACGGTGTGTAATAGTCGTCAATACCACCGAAGACCTCATTGTGCACATTACGCCAGACAGCCTCGGTAAATCCCTGCAATGGAGCTGAATATATTTTCATGGTAAAAATCTCTTTTTATGAAAAGCGGAATATCAAAACACTCAAATGTAATAAAATAATATGATTAACTCAAATTTCTGATTTAATCAATCAACAATAAAGTACATGAGCTTGCACAATCTGTAATCACGACAAAGCAAAACCCATAAACCAAAATTGCACAAATTTCAGAACAGAATCAAAAGTGTGAGAAACATCGATGTTTAATCACGCAATTTTTATAAGCCTTCAAAAATCCAAAAATCTGACCAATTACACAGATAGTGCACAAATTTTAAAATCATATTAAACATAAGACAAGTGTTTATGTTTAAGTCAGACGTTTTACAAAAATCCTCAAAAATCCAAAAATCAGACCAATTACACAGATAGTATACGAATTTTAAAATCATATTAAACATAATACTCATTATCATTCAAAACGACGGTGTTATTCGGTGGAGGTGATTTTGTGAGATTCTGCCATATTTCCAGAAGTTGAAGGAGATTAAAAAGAAAGATTTTTATTCAATATCTTGATACTCCTTATTTATTTAAAGGAAATATTATATCTTTGCAACTCGCAAAAACAAAAAAAACAAATTATACTATGCCTAATCTTTCAGAAAGAGCCATTCTCATGCCTTCATCGCCAATTCGTAAATTGGCGCCGTTTGCAAATGCGGCTAAGGCTCGTGGCTTGAAAGTCTATCACTTGAATATCGGCCAGCCCGACTTGAACTCTCCCGAGGTTGCTATCGAGGCAATAAAGAAGTTCGATCAGAAAATTCTTGAATATAGCCCAAGTGACGGTTTTCTTTCTCTCCGTGAGAAACTTGTCGGCTATTACGACCAATACCAGATTAAACTGACTCCCGATGATATTATCGTTACATCAGGTGGCTCAGAGGCTGTGCTTTTTGCATTCCTCACATGTCTGAACCCCGGTGATGAAATTATCGTTCCGGAGCCTGCATACGCCAATTATATGGCGTTTGCCATATCTGCGGGTGCTGTTATACGCCCGATTCGTTCAACAATTGAGGAATCCTTTGCATTGCCTCCTATGGAGCGTTTCGAGGAGCTCATAAATGAACGCACACGCGGTATTCTTATCTGCAACCCGAACAACCCTACTGGTTACCTATATACCCGTAACGAAATGAACCGCATACGCGACCTTGTCAAGAAGTACAATCTTTTCCTTTTCTCTGACGAGGTATATCGCGAATTCATTTATACAGGCTCACCTTACATTTCGGCTTGCCACCTTGAAGGTATTGAAGAAAATGTAGTTCTAATAGACTCTGTATCAAAGCGTTATTCGGAGTGTGGAATTAGAATTGGTGCCCTAATCACCAAAAATACCGCAGTACGTCAAGCTGTAATGAAGTTCTGTCAGGCACGCTTGAGCCCTCCTTTGTTAGGCCAGGTAATTGCAGAGGCATCAATAGATGCTCCACGTTCATACGCTATAAACACTTACGAGCAATACATCGAAAGACGCAACTGCCTTGTCGATGAACTCAACAAATTGCCGGGAGTGTACTCCCCTATCCCTATGGGTGCGTTCTACACTGTTGCACGCTTGCCTATCGATGACAGCGACAAGTTCTGCGAATGGTGTTTGACCGACTTCGAGTATGAAGGAGAAACAATTATGATGGCTCCTGCATCGGGATTCTACAGCGAAGAGGGCTATGGCAAGAACGAGGTACGTATCGCATATGCAATTGACAAAGCCGACCTTAAACGTGCCATATTCCTGCTTGGTAAGGCTTTGGAACAGTACCCCGGACGTGTTGAACTATAAAATCAATCAATAACAGACAATAAAAAATCCGTAATCAAACGATTACGGATTTTTTATTGTCATATATCAAAGGATTAATATCCGAGTGACTCCTGAAGCTTCTCAATTTCCTTGAGCTTAGCTGTCATGTTCAAGTTGTAGTAGCAGTTTGTAAGGTTTGCCAACCACATCTCGTGTGCATCAGGCTTCAACTGACGCAACTTCTCAAGAAGAGGAAGAGCCTTGTTGTAATAACCGTTGAGGATTTCCTTATCCTTTGCAAGCTTTTTCTTGTCTGTCACCTTTGTTGAAGACTGTGCTGCAGCATATTCCTGAGCCTTGAACAAGTAGCAACGGCTGAGGTTGTTAAGAGCTGACTCATAATTAGAATCAACCTCCAAGGTCTTCTCATACCACTCGATAGCAGTGTCAACATCCTCTTTCTGGTGTGCAATATAACCCTTCAAATATACGAAGAATGGGTTTGATGCATCAGAAGCAATCAGTTCGTCTGCAAGAGCATTCAACTTGTCGCTTTCGTTTCTGCTGTCATAGTACTGAATCAATGACTGATAGAAATAAGCATCTTCAGGGAATCTCTTTGCACCCTCAAGACAGTCGTTAACCCATGTTGCAGTATCACCAAGTTCAAGGTGTGCAACAGCCTTGTAACGGAATGCCGATGGAGCCATCTGAGGATTTGTCATAGCCAAATCAACGTGTGACAACACCTTCTCATAATCTTTGAGCTGCATACCGCTGAGTGACATGTTATAAGCAGCAACAGGAACGTTTACAGTATCCTTTGGCAACATGCCTACCTCGTACAACTTGTCCGATGCATCTATAAACATCTTGAAAAGGTCATATGATCTCTCATAATTGTCATTACCATAGTAATAGGCACCTGCGTTATAGAACTGTGCAAATTCCTGTGCATAAGTAGTTTTGATGAAGTCTGTATATTTAGGCTTGATTTTACCCTTAGCATCAGGCTGATTGTCATACTTTTCACAGTTTACAAGTTCCTTACCAAGTTCGTAAGTATAATCATACAACAATGCCTCATTGAAGTCGGCACCTTCGGCACGCTTACGGTTTTCTTCATCGATAGCAGCTTTCTTTGCACTTACACTTACATACCATATATATGGATTTGTCTTTACCAATGGATTTGAAATGACCGGCTTCATTGCATTAACTGCAGAAACAGGGTCTGTCAACAGGTTAATTTCAGCATCTTTTGCAATGTTTACAAGAGCCTTGATTTCTCTCTGCTGCTGTTTCAACTCCTCTTTTGTAAGTTCCTGGCCGAATGCAAATGTTGCACCAAGAACAAAAGCGATGGAAATTACTAATTTTTTCATAACATTATAGGTTAAGTTATTAATTATTCATTGTTCTGAATATCGTTGGTTTCATTTACAACTGCACCCTCCTCTGCACCTTCTACAAGTTCAGCCTCTTCTTCGGACTTGCTGACTTTACAAACAGAACCGATACAGTCATTCTTCTTGCCGAGGTTAATGATGCGTACGCCCTGTGTAGCACGTCCCTGAACAGGTATCTGGTCAACAGAAGTACGTATTGTAATACCCGACTTGTTGATAATCATAAGGTCGTTGTCGTCGTTGACATCCATGATTGCAACAAGTGCACCGGTCTTTTCTGTTACCTGCAATGTCTTGACACCCTTACAACCACGGCTTACAGTAGGATATTCATCAACCTCAGAACGTTTGCCGACACCCTGCTCCGAAAGAACAAGCAAGCTGTGCTTAACGTCATCGTTCTTTGGCAATACTACCATGCCTACAACCTCGTCGTTCTCCTCGAGTTCCATACCCTTGACACCGGTTGCCGTACGTCCCATGGCACGTACCTTGCTCTCGTGGAAGCGTACAGCCTTACCGCCTCTGTTAGCCATGATGATATCGCAATCGCCGTCGGTAAGAGCTACAGAAATCACGCGGTCATCCTCACGTATGCTGATAGCGATAATACCGTTTGTACGAGGACGTGAATACTGCTCAAGGCTTGTCTTCTTGATAATACCGTTCTTTGTACAGAATACGATATTATGGCTCTCGATAAAGTTCTTGTCGGCAAGTGTTGTCACGCGTACAAATGCATTGACTGCATCGTCGGCATCGATATTGAGCATGTTCTGTATTGCACGACCCTTTGAGTTCTTGTTGCCTTCGGGTATCTCATATACCTTGAGCCAGTAGCACTTGCCACGCTGTGTGAAGAACAACATTGTGTTGTGCATGGTGGCGGTATATATGTACTCGATAAAGTCGCTGTCACGTGTATCGCTTCCCTTTGAACCTACGCCACCTCTGTTCTGGCTGCGGTATTCGGTAAGAGGAGTACGCTTGATATAACCAAGATGCGAGATTGTGATAACCATTTCGTCGTCGGCATAGAAGTCCTCAGGATTGAAATCGCTTGAACCGCTATAGTCGATTCTACAACGACGCTCATCACCATATTTCTCTTTGATTTCATACAATTCGTCCTTGATAACCTGCTTGCAGAGTTCATCATCGGTAAGAATTGCATTATAGTACTCAATCTTACGCATAAGTTCTTCATATTCAGCATGCAATTTATCCTGCTGAATACCTGTAAGCTGACCAAGACGCATTTCCACAATTGCTGCAGCCTGTACTTCGGTCAAGCCAAAACGCTCCATAAGAGCAACTCGCGCATCGGCAGGCGACTTGGCAGCCTTGATAAGACGTACAACCTCGTCGATGTTGTCAGAAGCAATAATCAAGCCTTCTACAATGTGCGCACGCTCTTCGGCCTTGCGAAGTTCATACTTTGTACGACGTATAACGACATCGTGACGGTGCTCTACGAAGCAAGAGATACAATCCTTGAGTGTCAGGAGCTTTGGACGACCATTTACAAGAGCAATACAGTTGACGCTGAATGATGTCTGCAAAGAACTCATCTTATAAAGCTTGTTGAGTATTACATTTGCATTGGCATCACGCTTAACGTCAATAACAATACGCATACCTGACTGGTCAGACTCATCGTTGATGTTTGAAATACCTTCAATCTTCTTTTCATTGACCATTGAAGCTATATCCTTGATAAGTTCCTCCTTGTTTACATTGTAAGGAATTGCTGTAACGATAATCTTGTCGTGTGTACCCGATTCGATTTCGGCAACCGCACGCATTATGACACGGCCACGGCCTGTTTCATAAGCCTCGCGAACACCGTTAAGTCCAAAGATATCGCAACCTGTAGGGAAATCGGGAGCCTTTACATACTCCATCAAACCATCGGTGTCGATTTCGGGGTTGTCAATGTATGCCACACAAGCATCAAGCACCTCGCTCAAGTTATGTGTCGGGATATTTGTAGCCATACCGACAGCGATACCTGACGAACCGTTAACAAGCAGGTTAGGAATACGTGTAGGCATTACTGTAGGCTCAACAAACTCGTCGTTGTAGTTGGGCTGGAAGTCAACGGTCTCCTTGTAAAGGTCCTGAGCAAGCTCCTCACCAATCTTGTGCAAACGCGCTTCGGTATAACGCATCGCAGCAGGAGAGTCACCGTCAATAGAACCGAAGTTACCCTGGCCATCGATAAGAGGATAACGCATAACCCAATCCTGAGCCATACGCACAAGTGCACCATAAACCGATGAGTCGCCGTGAGGGTGATACTTACCAAGTACATCACCGACTGTACGTGCCGACTTCTTGTACGCCTTGTCCGAAGTATTGCCAAGCTCCATCATACCGTAAAGGATACGACGGTGAACAGGCTTCAAACCATCTCTGACATCAGGTAAGGCACGTGCCACAATTACCGACATAGAGTAGTCAATGTAAGATGATTTCATTTCCTCTTCAACATTGACTTTAATAATTCTGTCGTTCTCAATCATTTAATTCAGATATTATAAAATTAGTATTATTCAATGCCCTTATATTATATACCTTATTTAATATAAGACTATGCTAAATTACATAATTTTATCGAAACAGGCAAGTATTTTCATTTTTATTAACCCCTTAAAGGCCATTTATTCGCGTTTTAAGGCAAAAACCTCTAAAAACGCGTTATATTGCCTTTTAGAGCCATTGCGTTTTATCAGCGACAATAAAAACCTCGGAAACAAACTCGAGATAAAATCCAAAGAGTTTCTGAAATAAAATACTTATCTTCGCAAAAGATTTCGAAAACAAGAAGAATACACCATTTACAATAAAAACGAAAACATCATGCGTGTAGATATCATAACAACATTCCCAGAAATGATGGAAAGCTTCTTCAATTCATCAATAATGGGTCGCGCACAGCGTAACGGCTATGCCGAAATTTGTTTACATAATTTACGAGATTATACAACCGACAAACACCGCAAAACCGACGATTATCCATTTGGTGGATGCGCAGGATTGGTAATGAAGATAGAACCAATTGACAACTGTATAAAACACCTTAAAGCACAAAGAGAGTACGACGAGGTCATTTACACAAGCCCTGACGGACAAGTTTTTGACCAGCCAATGGCAAATTCGCTCTCTATGAAGCAAAATTTGATATTTTTGTGCGGTCATTACAAAGGAATCGACCATAGAATACGCGAACACTTGATTACCAAAGAGATAAGTATTGGCGACTACGTTTTGACAGGTGGCGAATTGGCTGTTGAGGTAATTTGCGACGCAGTCATTCGCCTAATTCCGGGGGTAATTTCGGACGAAACATCGGCTCTAAGCGACTCTTTCCAGGACAATCTGCTTGCAGCACCGGTTTACACTCGCCCGGCAGAATACAACGGCTGGAAAGTTCCCGATGTGCTCTTGTCAGGACACGAAGCCAAGATACGCCAATGGGAATTTGAGCAATCGCTCGAACGCACAAAGCGCCTTCGCCCCGACCTTCTTAAATAAAGAAAATTATTTACAGATTACATTTGTATATACATTTGTAACAACAGAAACAAAAGTATATTGCACAAAAAAAGTGAGCCTTAAAGGCTCACTTTTTTATATACTCAAAATTCTGTTACACCTGCAATGCACCGATAAGCTCATCAACAGAACTCATGTTATGACGCACGAGATAGTTCTCGATATAATCAACAATCTCGCCTGTCACAGCCGGATTCATAAAGTTTGCTGTACCAACCTCAATGGCACTTGCACCGGCAAGCAGGAATTCAACAGCATCGGCACCGTTTGTGATACCACCAATACCAACAACAGGAATCTTGACAGCTTTAGCAACCTGCCATACCATACGCAAAGCTATCGGCTTGACAGCAGGACCACTCATACCGCCTGTAATTGTAGAAAGAATCGGGCGACGTTTTTCCGAATCGATAGCCATACCCAAAAGAGTATTAATCAACGAAACGCTGTCGGCACCTGCACCCTCTACGGCACGTGCAATCTCAGCAATATCCGTAACATTCGGCGAGAGCTTGACAATCAGAGTCTTTGGATAAGCCTTGCGCACAGCCGAAACGACTTCAGCCGCCGAAGCCGGCATAACACCGAAAGCCATACCGCCCTGCTTTACGTTAGGACATGATATGTTCAACTCAATAGCAGGTATCTTGTCAAGCGCAGCAACCTTCTCGGCGCAAGCCACGTAATCCTCGATGCAGGCACCCGATACATTCACAATTACATTTGTATCCAAGTCCTTCAACTGTGGATATATGTTCTGTGCAAAGTAATCGACACCCTTGTTCTGCAAACCTACAGCATTGAGCATACCCATAGGAGTTTCAGCACTACGTGGGTAGGCATTACCTTCGCGATGATTCAAGGTCGTTCCCTTTACAATAAAACCACCCAACTTGTTCAAGTCAACAAAATCGGCAAATTCAAGGCCATAGCCGAAAGTTCCCGATGCGGTAAGAACCGGATTCTTCAGTTCCAAACCACCTATTTTTACATTAGTCTTTACCATTTTAGTTCATCAATTGAGAAAACCGGACCATCTGTACAAACACACCTGTGTCCCTCTTTTGTATCTTCGACACAGCAAAGGCACGCACCAAGACCGCACGCCATCTTATTTTCGAGCGACACCTCACATTCAATACCATTCTCGCGCGCATATTTGGCTACAGCGAGCATCATGGGCTTTGGACCGCAAGTGTATATTCTATCGAATTTTTCTGCAAGCATCGAATGGTTGGTTACATAACCCCTCTCACCGAGCGAACCGTCCTCTGTTGTATATTCAACTCTTCCGAGAGCCTCATAAGCATCACGACGATAGAGATCCTTTGCAGAACGCGCTCCTATAAGCAATGCAAAGTCACAACCTATTTCCTTCAACTCCTGAGCAAGATAGTACAAAGGCGCAGAACCTACACCGCCACCTACAAGCAGATAGCGTTTGCCACTTTTCTCAGGCATGGTAAAGCCATTTCCGAGTGGCATGAGAGTATTCACCTTATCACCCTCCTTCAACGAAGCGAGCCAGCGTGTACCATCTCCGACAACCTGTACCAGAAAACCGATTTCGTTCTTTTCTGCATCAAAACTATGCACAGAGATAGGACGACGCAATACCACAGAAGGGGTGTTATCGACACGCAGCTCGGCAAACTGTCCGGGAAGTGTCATAGGCAGAGGCTCCTCGCTATGCATAACCAACAGAACACAGTTGGCATTGACATGCAGCACCTCTTTAACTGTCAAATCGACAAGAACTTTTTTCATAAAATATCCGTTATGTATATTACCTTATTCAATTATTGCGAAGATAACACATTTTTTAACTACAAACAAAACAGAAAAAGGTATAAATTACACCGCAGACAATAAAATATGGACAACCCCGAGGGATTGCCCATATATGCGAATTATAAAAGGCTGAAAAATCGATGCAAATCACTGACAGAGTTCTCAAACCTTATTTTTCAGGAACCAACGTTTCATAAGTACCGTCTGTATAGAAAATACGTATTTCCTTTATTTTACGCTGCACAACAGACGGTTGAGCCACCTGACGCGACTGCGCTACCTTACGTTTTTCTGGTTGCGGAGCAACAACATCGGCTTGACGCGGAGCAACAGGATTGATACGTGGCTTTTTTACCACCGGTTGCATAGGCTCAATGGCAGAAGGATCAACAAATGGCAAACGACCGTTATTTTCGGCAGAATCGCCGTCAAAGCCACCGAACAGACCTGCCGACTGAGGTTGCAGCACTGGTTCTGATACTGTTTCAAACACATCAGACGCGCTATTTCCGGGCCCTTCACCCACGCCGGCCATAAGCCATTCCATGCTCAACCCAGGGAAAGCCTCATATATCTTAAGCATTACCTCAAGACTCGGTTTATTTCTACCACTTAAAATATGCGACACAGATGCGCGCTGTATTCCTGTTTTGTCGGCAAATTGCGAAGGCGACAAATTGTAGCTTTTCATCAACAATTCAATCCTATCACGCTCGTTCATAAATATGCAGTTTATGTAAATTACAAATGTTTTAATAATAGACTATACAAAGTTAATCATAAAACCAAAAACAAACAAACAAAACAAACGGATTATTTTTGCAACAGAAATTTAGAACAAATTACAATTGTAACACTATACAAAATAACACACATGCAATACAAAAACAAGCAGAACACCACCAGAAACAGAGAGAAACCAAAGCAGCCCAGGAGCACACCATGCTATAATCAACTGCATATTTCACACGTAAATTATTGATATATGCGGTATTATAGGGAAACAATGGTGATTTTTATTCATATTATAACTACCAATGGTGCAAAACCAAGAAAAACATTAAATCCACACGATAATAAAATAGCGCTAAATCGTTGGTTTTTATAGAGTTATGTTGTTGTTAAATTTTTGTATAAAAACCGAATATCATTATAAACACTGTTGATAACCCGTTGTTGATAACCTGAAGGGGATAACTGTAAAAGCGACACCGCTCCATTACATTTGTATAGCAATGCGGATTAAAAATTTGAGCAACTATACACTATTTACAAACACAAACAGCACTGTCATACACGAATATACATTTGTATTTACAAAAACAAAGACAAAATCATCCAAGCAATGTGCATATTTATAAAAAGTAACTTTTGTAAAGCCGCAAAACAGTTGTAAAAAGGAGAACAACCCTCTCACTGAATCAAATTTTCTAAAAAAACGCACCATTACAGGGAATAATGGATTTTTTTCGATTCTCGCGAGCTTAAAAACGAAGTAAAATGTTGATATACTGCACTATAGGTGCTAAAATGCAGAATAACAGAAGTTGTAAAATAGAAAAATTACGGGAAAAACAGGGGGTTATTGGAAAAACGGGCAAAGATCACTACTTTGGTATCTGCTATGTTTGTAGTAACCCAAGCTATCGTCTTGCATTAACGCAAAAACGACTATACAATCGAGGATTATCAAAGTTAAGTTGTGTATCCTGATAGAAAAAACAAATAAAGGTTGGCTGCTCCCAAAAGTTACGCCCTACAAATTTATGCAACTCACTCCACCACTTCACTGCAGACAAAAAAATCCAACGAGCCTGAACCCGTTGGATAAATATACAAACAAAATCAATCGGTTTACTTAAACACGTGTTTTCCGTAATCAACACCTAACAGACGATAATATACCTGTTCGCCCTGCAAACGCTCCAGGAAGCTCTTATAATCACGTCTTTCGGCATTACTCCAACCGGCCTCTGCAACAGCCGCCAGACGTGGCAACATGAGATACTGCACCACCTCAGGCTCCACTACCCATTCTGTCCAGAAATTAGCCTGCACACCCATATATTTGCCCTGCAATTCATCGGGAACATCGTTCATCGGCTTATAGTCATATACACGTTCTACAGTTTCGGTACCATAGCCCTGTGAATGAGGCTCGGTAGGCAAATCGGACTGCTTGCGGTTTATATAATAAGGAATTTGAGGCGACAGAATTGTATTCATACCTCTTTTGGCAGCATCCTTTGCAGCGCCATCGGCATAAATCCACGCCATAATGGTTATATCATTACCAAGAGGCTCTGTATTGCCATGTAACACTTCGTTCCAGAATATAAGCTTACGTTGCTGCTCAGCGGGTTTCTTTGCTATATGATCCTTCAACTGCTTATAGAAATGTATCTGCAAGTCGCGGTAATTGGTAGAACCAATCTCTTTGAGCAACGCCTGACAGTCGCTGTTATGCTCCCATTTATGTGTGGGGCACTCATCACCGCCGAGGTGTATATAACCGAATGGGAAAAGTTCTGTAAGTTCGTCTATAACGTCTTTGGCAAACTGCACAGCAAGAGGATTGGCAACATTTATCACATCGTTCGACACACCTTGCCACAACCATACATCGTGCTTGTTTTCAGGGTCACAAGCAAGGAATTCGGGATATGAAGCTACAGCAGCCTGTGAGTGTCCAGGTATATCCACTTCGGGTACTATCTCCACAAAACGTTCTTTGGCATACTCCACAACCTCTTTAATATCTTCGTGAGTATAGTAACCGCCATAACGGATACCGTCAGGCTTAACATCACCCCAAGCACAAACCTTACTGTCGCGCCAAGCACCAACTTCGGTAAGTTTCGGATATTTCTTTATCTCTATACGCCAGCCCTGATCCTCTGTGAGATGCCAATGGAAACGGTTCATCTTATAGGCAGACATCACATTGATAATTTTCTTTATCTCCTCTTTGCCATAAAAATGACGGCCCTCGTCAAGCATGAATCCGCGCCATGAGAAACGCGGTTCATCTACAATAAAGACGCAGGGAATACTCCACTCCTTAACATTCTCATCACACACTCCCGCCATCACATTGCGCGGCATAAGTTGCTTCAGTGTCTGGAACGCATAGAAGAAACCTGCGGGTGTTGCTGCTGCGATATTTATTCTTTTCGGGGTAACAGATAGTCTATAAGCCTCTTTGCCCATATATTCATCAACATACAACACAATATGTGCATCTCCCTTCTTGGCGACTTCTTGCACATCCCAGCCAAGGAACAGACCATCCTTAAGCCTATCCTTGACAAGCTTTACACCGGTTGTTTTCTTTATATTCTCGACAAAATTGTCCACGACAGCATCAACGCAACCATCCTTTATTTCGGGATAGCAAATTACCACCTTGCCATTAAAAGAAAACTCACCCTCCTCTAAGTACATTTCGGCAGGTTTTGGTATGATGGAAATCTCTTGAGCTTGCAGTGAAACGCACAGAAACAACAGCAGTGTAAAGACTATTCTTTTCATAACTATAAAAGATTATAAATTAATGTTTCTCATTAAACAAACGCAGTCTCTCCTCAAGCATTGCATAATGGTGTGGCTTGATATTTGAAGAACAGGCACGTATTCCGTTACGTGTAGCGCCGGTTGTTGCAAGGTCTATGCCACTTATTCCATAATATAGCAATTCTTTAAGCAGTTCCCCACCCGGCATATCCTTGTACCCTATCGTAAAGAAGAATCCATCGCTTACAGGCTCTTCGCCGTCAGTGTCGTACACCACGTTGAAACCGTTGCGTTGCAAAATATCCTTTATGCGTGCAGTACGCAAGGCATATTCCTTTATATCCTCAACGAAATTGTATTCACCGTCACATGCAGCTTTAAGCATAGCAGCCATAGCGCACTGTGCCGAATGCGAAACACCCGAAGAGAATGAATAAAGAAAAGCATAAGCAAAAGCAGCACCAAAGCGTGGCATACCATACCTTTCCTTCAACGAATCGTAATGACGCACAAAAAGTTTGTCCGAAATACAGGCAAGAGCTATTCTCTGCCCTGCGTAGCTGAATATCTTTGACGCACTCAACAGAATGATATAATTATCGGTATATTTATACACGCTCGGTTGGTAAGGCGGCTCAAACGGACGGCTCATGTCACGACGGAAATCCATAGTCATATACGCAAGATCCTCAATAACAATCACATCGTATTTAGCTGACAAACGACCAATAATTTCAAGTTCCTCATCGGTCAACGTCATCCATGTCGGATTGTTCGGTGTCGAATAAAGCACCGCACAGATATTCCCCTTTGAATATAGCTCTTCAAGCTTGACTTCAAGAGCCTTACCGCGATATGAAGCAATATCGAATGATGCTATATTAACCCCTACAACCTTTGCCTGTTGTTTCTGAACAGGAAATCCCGGGTCGATATAAAGCACCGTATCGCGTTTTTCATCGAGTTGTGAAGCAATCATCAACGAAGCAAACGAAGCCTGCATTGAACCGACAGTAGGGATACAGCCTTGCGGATTTATATCGGCATTGACAAACGCCTTGATAAAACGCGAAGCCTGTTCCTTGACTTCAGGAATACCATCAATTATTGGATAGACCGACGCTACTCCACGTTGCAAAGCCTCACATTCAGCCTTGACACCCACAGCCGAAGGAGGCAAACCCGGAACACCCATTTCAAAATGAATATATTCAATACCTGTACGCGCCTCCACAGCACGCACCACCGCTCCAATTTGACGAATTGACGCAGAGCGAATATCCTCAATTTCGAGCTCTCTTACGATTGAATCTACGATTTCTGAACTTACGATACACATTTCTCTTAGGGTTTCTCTCTTTTTCGGCCTTACGGAGCATTCTTCTCGTCTTGGCCTTACTGAGCATTTTCTTTGCAGCCTTAGTTATATTCTTTCCCTTTTTCTTGTACAGAATAAATAATAGTAAGGGTATCATAACATCTATCTTTTATCTACATTCCAACAGGGAATCAACAACATCGTGACATTTACTCAAAAGCCAACAATAAAGCTGTTTGGCAATAATTTATATGATATTTACTCAAAAGCATTAGAACAAGGCTTGCAGTGATATAAAAAACCGGAGTTTAGTTACCTAAATGAGGATTTTTTAGCACTGCATAACGCAGTAATAATGCTTTTGATAATTATCATCAGTCTTCCATCAACTTACGATACCTAACCTTCTTCGGCTCCTCAATTCCAAGACGACGCATCTTGTTCTCTTCGTAGTCTGAATATGAGCCTTCGAATGAGAATACGTTTCCGTCGCCTTCGAATGCGATGATATGGGTACATATACGGTCAAGGAACCAACGGTCGTGGCTGATAACTACAGCACATCCTGCAAAGTTCTCAAGACCTTCTTCGAGAGCACGAAGAGTATTTACGTCGATATCATTGGTAGGCTCGTCGAGGAGAAGCACATTACCACCCTCTTTAAGAGCCATAGCAAGATGCAGGCGGTTACGCTCACCACCGGAGAGGACACCACATTTCTTTTCCTGGTCAGCACCTGTAAAGTTAAAGCGTGAAAGATATGCACGTACATTCACCTCTTTGCCACCAAGACGCATGAGCTCGTTACCCTGGCTCATAACCTCATATACGGTTTTGTCGGCAACGATATCTTTGTGGTTCTGGTCAACGTATGCGATTTTTACTGTTTCACCAACCTCGAATGTACCCTCATCGGCAGTCTCAAGTCCCATAATCATACGGAAAAGAGTTGTCTTACCGGCACCGTTAGGACCAATAACACCTACAATGCCGTTAGGAGGAAGCATAAAGTTGAGGTTGCTGAAAAGATGCTTGCTTCCGAACGACTTACCTATATTCTCGGCATTGATAACCTTGTTACCAAGACGTGGACCGTTAGGAATAAATATCTCAAGTTTCTCTTCACGTTCTTTCTGGTCTTCGTTAAGCATGCGCTCGTATGAGTTAAGACGTGCCTTACCCTTTGCCTGACGTGCCTTAGGCGACATACGCACCCATTCAAGCTCGCGCTCAAGAGTCTTACGACGCTTGCTTGCACTCTTCTCTTCCTGCTCCATACGCTTTGTCTTCTGGTCGAGCCATGAAGAGTAGTTACCCTGCCAGGGAATACCCTCGCCACGGTCAAGTTCAAGAATCCAGCCGGCCACATCATCGAGGAAGTAACGGTCGTGGGTTACAGCGATTACAGTACCCTCATACTGGTTGAGGTGCTGTTCAAGCCAATCGATACTTTCGGCATCAAGGTGGTTGGTAGGCTCGTCAAGAAGAAGCACATCGGGCTTCTGCAACAACAGACGGCAAAGAGCCACACGACGACGCTCACCACCCGACAGGTGGTCAACAAGTTCGTCAGGAGCCGGACAGCGGAGAGCTGCCATGGCACGTTCGAGTTTGCTTTCAAGGTTCCACGCATCGGTAGCGTCGATGATATCCTGAAGTTCAGCCTGACGGGCAAAGAGCTGGTTCATCTTGTCTTCGTCCTCATAGTATTCGGGCAATCCGAACTTCATGTTTATTTCCTCATACTCGGCAAGAGCATCAACAGTAGCCTGTACACCCTCTTTCACACAATCCATAACGGTTTTACCGTCCTGAAGCTGTGGGTCCTGTGGCAGATAGCCTACAGAATATCCAGGTGACCACACCACGTTACCTTGAAAATCATTATCTATACCGGCAATGATTTTCATGAGAGTTGATTTACCCGCACCGTTCATACCTACGATACCGATTTTAGCACCATAGAAGAATGAGAGGTAAATGTTTTTAAGAATCTGCTTGTTGGTCTGCTTGATAGTCTTACTCAAGTCAACCATCGAAAAGATAATTTTCTTATCGTCAACTGTTGCCATATAATTTAATTGTTATGTTATCTCAAATATTTTGCGAATATAATAAAAAAAGGGTAAAATGATGTTATCGATATGCCATAAATCGCAAAACGTACCACCACAAACAAGGCAAAACTCCTTGAAATTGACATAAAAGTAATAAATGGATATTAAATATGCTTTTTTAGAATCTCTTTTATAAAAATATATCGTTATTTTTGTGTTATGAACATTGCAGTTTCCCGAGATAATATACAATGAAAAAAGTTGCGTCATACATTCTGCTATTCATTATGACATTCACGCCTTTTATGCTCAACGCACAGAAGGTAGGCCTTGTCATGAGTGGCGGTGGCGCACGAGGACTCGCGCATATTGGTTTAATCAAAGTACTCGAAGAGAACAATATCCCTATCGACTATGTAGCGGGAACATCTATGGGAGCAATTGTCGCGGCCCTGTACTCCATGGGACACACCCCCGACGAGATGATTCAGATAATGAAGAGCGATGACTTCAAGCGTTGGTACACAGGAACAATGGACCAGGATTACATGTACTACTTCAAGAAGAACAGGCCTGCTCCCGACCTCCTCAGCATACACTTCTCATTCAAAGACTCATTACGCATTGTGCCACAATCGGCAAACCTCATCAATGCCACCCCAATGAATCTTGGTTTTCTTGAGATTTTTGCAGGATATACAGCTGCATGCAAAGGCGACTTCGACAACCTTATGGTTCCGTTCCGCTGCGTTGCTGCCGACGTTTACAACAAGAAGGAGATTATCTTCTCCGAGGGCAATTTGGGCGACGCTGTACGCGCCTCCATGACCTATCCGTTTTTCTTCAGACCCATAAAGGTGGACAGCATACTGCTATACGACGGAGGATTATACAACAATTTCCCTACCGACGTTATGGTAAACGATTTCAACCCTGATATAATTATAGGCAGTGTAGTAAGCGACAACCCTACCGTTCCCGAGGATAATGACATAATAAGCCAGCTTGAAAACCTCATAATGGGACAGAGCAACTATTCATTGCCAAAAGAAAAAGGTATAACAATAAACATGCAGGTAAAAGGTGTCAACCTGCTCGATTTCCATAAGCTGGACGAGATAACGAGATTGGGATACACCAATACCGAGAGCATGATAGACTCCATAAAACAGCGTGTTCACAGAAGAGAGGACAGCATGGCTCTGGCAAAGCGACGTGCCGAGTTCAAGAAACGTGTACCCGAGCTTGTATTCAACAAAGTTGTTGTGCACGGAGTAAAGAAGGAACAGGAGAATGCCATAACCAAAGAATTTCAGAAGAATGACGAGTCTTTCGATTATGAGAAATGCAAGAAAGGCTATTACAGCCTTGTATCAAGCGACATCATCGACAATGTCATTCCTCGTGCCATATATAACGAAAAGGACAGCGCATATACACTCGACCTCGATGTTTCGATAAGCCCGCCGTTCACATTGAGAATGGGAGCCGGAATATCTACGGACATTTCAAACCAGATGTATTTTGGATTGCATTACAGAAACCTCAACAACCACTCCAAGGAGTTTATCCTTGACGGACAATTAGGCAAGGTATATAATAACGTGCAGCTGTCGGGACGCGTCGATTTTCACAGCGAGATACCTATCTCGCTCAAGTTGATAGGTTCATACTCCACTATCGATTATTACAACATGAGATACCTTTTCTCAAAAAAGAACACAATTGCTCTGAACCAGAGCAGAGAAACATTTGCCAAGATAAAGATGGTATTGCCGTTCCTTAACAAGAGAAAGGCCGAGATCGGTTTTGGCATTGCAGGCATAAAAGATGAATATATGCCGTCGAGCATGCTCAACTTGGAAAACCCTGAATTCGACCGCAACAACACGGAACTGTTCAGTAGTTTCCTGCGACTCGAAGGCAACACCCTCAATGCAAAGGTTTTCCCCACAGAGGGCAAATATGAAACATTGTCGGCGCACTTCCTTATCGGCAGAGAGAAATACAGAGGAGCCACCGATGTCGAGAGCAACACCCTGCACCAGTCGTGGTTGCAGATATGCTATACACGCCGCGACCATTTCAAGATAGCATCATCACTGTCGCTTGGCACTTACTTGCAGCTATACTATTCAACACGCAGACTGTCAAAGACTTATCAGGCAACAATGATGCAGGCCGGAGCATTCACACCCACACTGACAAGTCTGTTTAACTACGACCCCAAATTCCGTGCAAACCAATACATTGCCGGTGGAGTTACACCAATAATAAAAATCAGCAGTTTCATACAGATACGTCCGAGTTTCTATGCCTTTGTACCCTACCGCACCATATTGGAAAACCCTGACGGAAGTGCAAGCTACAGCAAGAAGGTGTTAAGCTCATTTGAATACATTGCAGACATAACAGCCGCAGTAAGGTTGTCGAACATTTCGGTCAGTGCATTTGTGAACTATTTCAGTTCGCACAAGACAAGCGTAAATGCAGGTATTACGCTCGGTTGGTTCATGTTTAACGAGAGATTTATCGAATAAAAACAGAAAAAATGCACTTTTTATAAAAAAAATCTACAAAAGCTTTGCAGGTTAAAAAAAAAGCTATACCTTTGCACACGTCAAACGACAACAATACAAAAAACGGTCTCGTAGCTCAACTGAATAGAGCATCTGACTACGGATCAGAAGGTTACAGGTTTGAATCCTGTCGAGATCACAAAAGGAACTCAAATGAGTTCCTTTTTTTGTTATTATACCACCCTGCCAATCAGTTCACGACAACATAAAAAGACGATTGCTCCGTGATTCACATCAGAGAGCAACCTAAACACAAACACAAAATAAAACACGACAAAACTACTATGCAAACATTCACCTGTCGCACCACTCCGGTACGAATGCCGGGCACAGGTATTCACATATCCATGAACAGCTTCGGGTGACTTGCAATAATAGAACAACATCTGTTTTCGTTTTGTTTGAGCTTAATTGTTAATAAACACTAAAGGAGTGCACCCCAAGAGGTACACTCCTTTATAATTGCTGACATCTGCTATCACTTTAACTTTGCCATAAAACGCTCAATATCGACAATAAAACGCACGTGTGTTCCCTTGCCTATACACTCTTCTCCGTCATAGGCCTCGACATTGAACATCAACTTACGTCCTTCTACAGCAACAAGGCTTGCTACAGCCTTTATTGTAGATCCTATAGCCGATGGCTTTATATGTGTGGTATTTATCTCTGCTCCAACCGTTGTAGAGCCTTCGGGCAAATATGATGCAACACAGTTCATTGCCGCATTCTCCATAAGTGCAACCATTGATGGTGTTGCAAACACATCAAGACCTCCCGAGCCTACAGCCGACGCACAGTTTGCCGGTGCAACAACAACCGTGCTTGTATATTCCAATCCTTCTTTAAGCATATAAAAAACTGTTTTATTTTCTGCGAAGGTATGCAAAAAGAGCCAAGAGAAAAAATATTTATTGCCGATTTTGAAAAACCCTACTCTCGTTTGTTATAAAAATAAAAACAATGGAGAAAAATATCATCGAATGGCTGCATAGAGTTTTGGAAAAATGGCTATTGCACACAGGAATAGGCGAAGAGTCACTACAACGACTTGAAAATTTCATAATAATATGCATAATGGTTGCCATATCGTTCCTGGCAATGGAAATAGCATACAGGGTTGCTCTGTTTCTATTCAAGCGCATAGAACAACGCAGACGCTACGAGTTCCTGCATAACCTCATCAAAGGCAAAAGAGTACGAAAAATAACACAGGTAATTCCGCCCATATTTCTTATAACAGTATTGCCCTTTTTATTCAGCGACAAGCAAATAATAAAACAATATGTCGAGAAAGCTACATGGATATGGTTCATCGTTTGCGTGATAATTGCCTCAAACACCCTGCTCAAGACACTTGGCGAGTCGGCATTCACCAACAGCAAATACCACGACAGGCCAATAAAAGGTTTTATCCAGATAAGCCGCATAACAATACTCATAATAGCAATAATAATCATTGTTTCTATACTCACGAACAAATCACCTGTATATCTCATTGGCGGTTTGGGAGCATTCGCAGCTGTGATAATGCTCATTGCCAAAGACAGCATCATGGGCTTTGTGGGCGGTTTCCTGTTGCTCGAGAACGACATGGTACGTCTTGGCGACTGGATAGAGATACCCGGCACAGGCATCAACGGCAATGTGTTCGATATCTCGCTTACGATTGTAAAGGTGCGTAATTGGGACAACACCATAGCCACCATTCCACCCTACACACTTATAAACCAGAGCTTCATCAACTGGCGAGGCATGAGCGAAAGCGGTGGCCGACGCATAGCACGCGGATACACCGTCAAGCTCGACAACATAAAACAGTGTAACGACAAGATGTTACAACAACTCAAGAAGCTGGATAAGAACCTTAACGAATATATAACAAGGAAAACCGAACAACTCGAGAAAGGAGTTGTGTACAATACCGCCAACCCCGACGGCATAGCCAACGGCACTATAGACACCAACGCAGGACTGTTCAGAGCCTATGCCGATATCTATCTGCGCCGACACCCCATGATACGCAAGGATATGATTATCATGGTACGCACATTGGAAGCGACAGGCAACGGGTTGCCTATACAGTTCTACTGTTTTACCAACACTACCGAATGGAGCGAATACGAGAGCATACAATCGGAGATTATGGAACATTTCGCGTCGGTAATGCCGTTGTTCGAACTCTATCCTTTTCAGTCGTCGGGCGCGCGCGACACTATAATAAGCGGCCTTGTCGAAGGGCAATTCCCGATAGAACGCATCGAAGGAATACCGACGAGAATTTTAAAATGAAATCTGTAAGGTAAAAACTTGCGCAAACGAGTGAGGGAAAATTTATTTTCACACTCAATGAGTGTAGCCAAGGTTGCACAAAGTTGAAAACGTATAGCATGTAACAGTTTTCACCTTTCAGATTTCAGCTCTCAGTTCTCAGATTTCAGTTCGATAAACGTAAATGAACAAAAAGAACAGCCTTTGGTTATAACAAACAACCCAATAATAATTATTAACACAACACATTCCAAAACGTACAACAGTGAGAACAAAAAGAACAGCCTATTTGTACTTTTTGAACTAATTTTGCGACCGATTTAGGACAAAAAAAACATATTAAACATCTTATTATGACCAAAATTAAAGGAAATTGCGTGCTCATCACAGGTGGAGCATCGGGTATTGGACGAATCATGGGACGTATATCACTTGAAAAAGGAGCGCGCCAATTAGTTATTTGGGACATCAACGAAACAAACATAGCCAACACAGTCAACGAATATAAAAATATAGGCAATGTAACAGGCTACAAAGTCGATGTATCGGACAGTAAAATGGTAAAGGATATTGCCGAAAAGACTATTCAAGAGTGTGGTAACGTAGATATTGTCATAAACTGCGCCGGAATTGTAACAAGCAATGCAACCTTTGACAAACTCACCAATGACGAGATTGAACGTACAATAAAAATAAACACTATCGCCCCTATGATTGTGGCACAGCAGTTCTTTCCTGCCATGATTGAACGCAACCATGGTCATGTTTGTAACATTGCTTCAGCGGCAGGAATGTTGGCCAACCCCAAAATGTCGGTTTATGTAGCAAGCAAGTGGGGAGTTATCGGTTGGAGTGACAGCGTACGTATCGAGCTGAAGTATATGAAAAGCAAGGTGCGTTTCACAACCATTGCACCCTACTTCATCAACACAGGTATGTTCGATGGGGTAAAATCACGTTTCTTCCCTATCCTGAAGCCTGAGCCTACAGCAAAGAAAATCATCAGAGCAATTGAGAAGAACAAGAACTTCAAGGGACTGCCTTTCAGCTATCACTTCATTCGTTTTTGTCAAGCATTGTTGCCTACTTCAATTTTTGATTATATTTTTGGAGAGGTTGTTGGAATATTCCACGCCATGGATAACTTCACAGGACGTAAAAAATGAAAATAAAGAACACTCCAATTCAGGATATCAACGATATCATCGTTGCACAACGCGATTTTTTTGCAGGCAATACTACATTAAGCCTGAAATTCCGTAAGGAACAGCTCAAGAAACTGCGCGATGCCCTAAAAGCATGGGAGAAGCCACTATGCGAAGCCTTGTGGAAGGACTTGCACAAGTCGTCAGAGGAGGCTATACTCACCGAATTAAGCATTGTTGCCGGTGAGATAAAGAACCACATCAAGCACCTGCGCGGCTGGATGCGCAGCTGTCGCGTGAGTACCCCGCTGAAGATGATGCCGTCGCGCAGCCGCGTGGTAAGCGAGCCTTTGGGCAATGCCCTTATCATTGCTCCCTGGAACTACCCCGTACAGCTGCTGTTGAACCCATTGGTCGGTGCAATATCATCGGGATGCACAGCATTGCTTAAACCCTCGCCCTACGTTCCCAATGTATCGAAAGTCATTGAGGATATGATAACAACGACATTCGACAAACGATATATCGCTGTCGTACAGGGCAACAGAGAGGTCAACGAGGCTTTGCTTGCAAACCGCTTTGATATAATTTTCTTCACAGGCAGCCCAGTGTTAGGCAAGACAGTGATGAGTGCTGCAGCAAAGAACCTCACTCCTGTGGTGCTTGAGCTCGGCGGAAAAAGCCCATGTATCATCGACAAAGACGCCGACATCAAGGTTTCGGCAAAGCGTTTGGCTTGGGGCAAGACCCTCAATGCAGGACAGACATGTATAGCACCCGACTACCTTCTCATTCACAAGAGCAGAATAAGCGAGTTTGTCACAGAATTTGCAAAAGCCATAAAGCAGCTTCACGGCGAGGATATCAAACAGAGCCGTCATTATGTACGTCTTGTGAGCGATAAGGCCTTTGAACGCGTTAAAGGCTATATGAAAGACGGCAACATTGTATATGGTGGAGCAAGCGACGCTACAGAGCGTTTCATCGAGCCTACCCTGCTCGCTGACGTTCCTTTGGACGCACCGGTGATGAACGAGGAGATATTCGGCCCTATATTGCCGATGATACCATTCGAGGAGCTGAACGAGGTAATCACTTTCGTACGTGAGAGAGAGAAGCCTCTTGCCCTATACTATTTTGGCAAAACAAAGCATGCAAAAGAGGTTATACGCCTCACATCGGCAGGTGGCTCATGCATCAACGATGCCATAATGCACATCGCCAATGAGAACATGCCGTTCGGCGGTGTAGGAAATTCGGGAATGGGACACTATCATGGCAAATTGAGCTTCGAGGCGTTCTCGCACAAACGTTCTGTGGTGACAACACCTACATGGCTCGACTTGCCGTTCCGATACATGCCATACAGAATGTTCGGACTGGTAAAGAAACTGTTATAACATAAAAAAACGAGCCACATGGCTCGTTTTTTTATGCTTAGAACGGTACAGGCGAATTGCCACCACCCGAGAAGTCGGGAGGTAACGACTGTCCCTGCAGATAATCGGGAAGGTCGGGTACATTGCCTGAATCCATAGGAATGTTTATGTTCATCTTTGAGCCAAGCATCACAGGCATATCACCAGGAGGCGGTGTAATAAGGCTCTCATCGTCAAGGTTCATGAAGCGCGCATACTCCTTACGGAACAGGAGAGGTATATTATCAAGACCACCGTTACGGTGTTTTGCAATGATAATCTCAGCCTTACCACGCCAGTCGAAATCGCCGTCCTTGTATATATGGAAGTATTCGGGACGGTTAACGAACATTACGATGTCGGCATCCTGCTCAATGGCTCCTGACTCACGAAGGTCGCTCAACTGAGGACGCTTACCCTCGATACCCTCACGGCCCTCGACGTTACGGTTAAGCTGACTGAGCGCCATGATTGGAATGTTCAACTCCTTGGCAAGACCCTTCAACGCACGCGAGATGGTACTAATCTCTTCCTGACGGTTACCCTTGCCGGTGTTGGCTGTCATAAGCTGCAGGTAGTCGATGAAAATCATCTTCACGCCATGTTCACGCACCATACGACGTGCCTTTGAACGTAGCTCGAACACCGACAGCTGCGGTGTATCATCGATATACAGCGGAGCATTCTCAAGAGCGACAATTTTACGGTCGAGCTGTGCCCATTCATATTTTTCAAGCTGACCGCTACGTATCTTGTCACCTGGTATCTCACAAACATTACAGATAAGACGCTGCACAAGCTGTGTGTTACCCATTTCAAGAGAGAACATACCGCAAGGAATACCCTGGTCAATGGCCATGTTACGCACAAGCGAGAGCGCAAAAGCGGTCTTACCCATCGCAGGACGTGCTGCAAGGATAATAAGGTCGGTAGGCTGCCAACCGGCAAGAATCTTATCCAGTCTATGATAGCCTGTACTCAAACCGCTGATACCGCTTGTATTCTTCGACGCAGTCATAATCTGCTCATACGCCTGCTTGATTACAGGGTTTATCTGAGTATAATCCTTCTGCATGTTATGACGTGAAATCTCGAACAGCTCCGACTCGGCCTGCTGCATGAGTTCCTCGATATCCTGTGTCTCGTCAAAAGCCTGCACCTGTGTCTTGCTTGTAAAGCGTATAAGGTCGCGTGCAAGCTTCTTCTGAGCTATGATATTGGCATGGTATTCGATGTTTACAGAAGAAACGACCTTGCTGGTAAGCTGTGCAATATATACAGGACCGCCAATCTCTTCAAGTGTGCCTTCGCTACGCATGAATTCGGCAACTGTAAGAATGTCGATAGGACGGTCGTTGAGGTCCATCTTCTGGATAGCCCCGAACAACAATTGGTTACGCTTGTCGTAGAACGATTCTGGCTTAAGCATACCGCCCAAACGTCCTATGGCATCGCTGTCAATCATCAATGCACCAAGTACAGCCTCTTCAATATCAAGAGCTTGAGGCTGAACATGTCCGTATTCGCTTAGTTTAGGAACAGCTACTGCCGCCTGCTGACGACGTGGTGTTCGTTTCTTTACTGTTGTGTTTTCTTCCATATCATAAATTTCGTGCCGCGAAGATACACACATTCGACTTAATAATCAAATAAGACAGGATTTTGATTTTCAACAAAAAACAATAAGTTATCAACGTTTAGAGTGTAGAGTGTAGAGTTTAGAGTGTAAAGTTTAGAGTGTAGAGTTTTTCGTTAAACGCTAATCTCTCAACGTTAATTATCAAACTATTTTCTTTTCAATAAAAAAGGAGTATTTTTGTAGTTGATAAAACACTATCAAAAATGATTACATTCCCTAATGCAAAGATAAACCTTGGGCTTGACGTTGTTGAGAAACGCCCCGACGGTTACCATAACCTTGAAACGGTATTCTACCCCATTCCTCTACACGACATATTGGAAATTACCAAGTGCGATGATGAATTCTCATTCACCATGCACAACGCTGTGTTCGAAGGTGGCGACAACGATAATCTTGTGGTAAAGGCATATAACCTGCTTGCCGAAGAATATAAAATACCAAAGGTAAGAATTTCGCTATATAAGAATATCCCTACCGGTGCCGGCATGGGCGGTGGAAGTGCTGACGCGGCTTTTGCCCTTAAGATGCTCAACGAGATTGCCGAGCTGAATCTCTGCGATGAAAAACTTGAAGAGTATGCAGCCCGCTTGGGTGCCGATTGCGCTTTCTTCATAAAGAACAAGCCTTCATACGCAACAGGCATTGGCAATATACTCACCCCTATCACATGCGACCTTACAGGCTATTATATGGTTGTTGTAAAGCCCGACGTACATGTTTCAACCAAGGAGGCTTATGCCTACGTAAACCCTCAATACCCCGAAAATGCTTTGGCAGAGATAATAAAGAGGCCTGTTGAGGAGTGGAACGGTTTGATGAAGAACGATTTTGAGAAAAGCGTGTTTGCCAAATTCCCAAGCATAAAAGATGTGAAAGAATATCTGTATGACCTTGGAGCGGTGTATGCCTCAATGTCGGGAAGCGGCTCGGCATTCTTTGGAATTTTCAAGAACGAATGTAATATCGAAGATATCAAGAAGCATTTTCCTGACATTTTCTGCCAACAGTGGAAACTGTAAAAATACATGTGCTTGAATCAACTGCAAAAACCTTATTAAGCAAGATATTCAACAAAAAATGTGGAAACGAAATTTCGTTTCCACATTTTTTATATCTCTATCTCCAGACCGTCGTAAGCCAAATGCACACCTGGGGGAAGACACTTCTCGAATTTGGCATGCAGGCCAATATGGTGCATCAGGTGAGTAAAATAGACCTTACGCGGTTTAACCTTCTCTATTATCCTGAATGCTTCAAGCACAGTCTGGTGTGTCTGGTGTGGTTTAGCAAAACGTAACGCATTCATTACCAACACCTCAACACCATTTAGTTTATCAAGTTCAGAAGGCTCGATATAGCTCATATCGGTTATATACGCGAGCTTGCCAAAGCGATATGCGGTTATCGACATCATGCCATGAAAGACACGGAAAGGTATTATTTCAATATCGCCTACACTAAACTTAGTAGAGGGAGCTATTGAACGCACCGATATGTTCGCCACACCGGGATATTTAACCTTATAGAAACAGTAAGGGAACATTGAACGTATCTGCATCTCTGTTTCGCGGTCGGCATATATGGGCAGTTCATTTGAACGTGTATAAGGACGCAGGTCGTCTATACCTACAAGGTGGTCGTAATGCTTGTGGGTCATCAGTACTGCATCGATTTTCTTTATGTCAGCACGTAAGGCCTGAATACGGAAGTCCGGGCCACAGTCAATGAGTATTGATGTGTTGCCGTCTTCGAGCAACGCCGAGCAGCGCAGACGCGCATCACGAGGGTCAGTCGATGTGCAGACCTCACATTTGCACCCTACTTCGGGTACTCCTGTCGATGTTCCTGTTCCTAAAAATGTGAGTTTCATAGGATTACTCTATTACGTTTACCTCCATATTCAGTTCAACACCGAACTTTTCCTTTACCGAAGCTACGACAGCCGAAGCAAAATCAAGCACTTCTTTTCCTGTCGCACCACCTCTGTTTATCACCACAAGAGCCTGATGACGGTAAACACCGACATGTTCATGCGGGGTGTCCTTCCAGCCACATTGCTCTATCAGCCAACCGGCAGAAAGTTTTACATCGCCACATACCAACGGATAGTTTGGCATTGAGGGATATTCAAGCAAAAGAGCATTGGCCACAGATGCCGGCACAATAGGGTTCATGAAGAAACTACCGGCACTACCAACCTTGTCGGGATTCGGCAATTTGGCTTCGCGTATTTCACAAACCGCTTTGCGGATATTCTCCAAGGTCACTCCACCAAGCTGTTCAACCTTTTCGGCCAAATTGCCGTAAGTAAGCTTGAACAGAGGTTTCTTTGAAAGACGATAGGTTACATATGTAATTATATGTTTGCCTTTTTCAGTTGTCTTGAATATGCTGTGACGGTAGGCGTATTGGCAATCGTCGTGCAAAAAAACTTGACAAGCACCATCATTTATCCTTACCGTTTCAACCTTTACTATAAGATCGCCGGCCTCCACTCCGTATGCTCCTACATTCTGCACAGCACTCGCACCCACCTCGCCGGGAATGGCCGAAAGGTTTTCCAAACCACCCCACCCGTTTTCTACCGTGTAGGCCACAAGCTCGTCCCAATTCACTCCGCTACCGACACGCAAGAATAGTTCGTCATCGTTCTCGTCAACGATATCCATTCCTTTTATCGATGAATGGAACACCGTTCCGTTGAAATCGTTTACAAAAAGAAGATTGCTTCCGCCACCGATAACAAGCGAACGGCCATTGTATCCTTTTGCAAAAAAAGCGACAACGTCATCAACAGATGAGAATTCAACGAACTCGGCAGCAACAGCCTCTATGCCGAATGTATTGTGAGGTAATAACGGATATGCCTGATATTGTTTTGTCATAATAACCAATTTGCATCACAAGTGCATAAAATGCAATTGTGATGCAAATATAATGTAACCTCGCGAGAATTGAAAATTTGAAGACAATTTGATATAAGTATCGGAATATTTAATTCTGACGAAACTTTAAAATCAAGCCATTCCGCTCAAAATATACCACACGGCTATCATGTGACATACTGTTCCAAGCATAACAAAGAAATGGAAAATGGTGTGTATATATTTTACCTTATGGAAACTGTAGAACACCGCGCCGATAATATATGCGACACCTTCGCCCACCACCCACAGGAAAACAGGGAGAGCCACAGCATTGTAGAACTGCTTCATGGCTACAATAATTGTCAAGCCCATAAGCACATAACATACCGTTTCAATGATATTGTTCTTTTTCTTCAGGCTGCACAGGCTTACAATTGTTCCGGCAATGGCACATAACCAACAGAAAAAGAATATACCGTAGCCCCAATAGCCTATATCGCGCATTGCAATAAGCGTTATAGGAGAATAACTGCCGGCGATATGCCAATATATAGCCGAATGGTCGAGCTTACGCAGAGGTTTGCGCCATTTGCTATCGGGTGGACAGGAGTGATAAAGGGTTGAAAAGACGTAGGACGAGAGCATACCGAAAAGGTATAGCAACACACTCACTATCGACAGGGCATCACCGCCATTCGCAACAACCTCTTTAAGGAAAAAGAAGCCTACCACTACACCACCGACAATGCCGACAGCATGAGATATTGCATTCCACCTCTCTTCTTCTACTGTATATTTCTTGGTTTCTGTACTCATAATAGTGTAAAGATACCCTAAAAAAAACAGAATATACTCTTTTTGTATAACATTAAACTATATACACTTTTTTTAAGACAAAAAGGACTACACTCTGTTGAAAAGACACAAGGCTCTCACCGTTGGTAAGAGCCTTGTGGTTATATATGTGATTTGGATTAAGCGAACCACTTAACGTATGCGAAGTCCATACGGTGAGGAAGTTCCTCATGGTTAGGATACATACGGAATGCAATCTTGAATGCACCTGCGTTTGTTGGAGCAATCTCTGCACCGAAGGTGAAGATGTTACCCTCACGCTGTACAACCTCCAAAGGATATGTTGCAAATACCTGCTCTTGACCCTTAGAATCCGAAGCCAAAACTACGAGCTCGATAGCTACAGCATTGTCAAGACCCTTCTCGTCAACCTTGATAGTTACGTCGTACTTCTCACCGGCTGACATTGAGCCGTTCAAGAACTCCTGATCACCCTCTACTGAAAGTACCTCAACTGCGTTCCACTTAGCAGCAACCTCTTCCTTCCACTTAGCAAGTTCGCGAACTACCTTTGAATCGTTCTCAACGAGGTGATGATAACGCTTAGCCTGCTTGCAATAGAACTTGCTGTAGTAGTCGTCGAGCTGACGCTTCATTGTGAAGTGAGGAGCAACCTCTGCGATTGACTTCTTGATGCAAGAAACCCATTCGTCTGAATAAGCCTTACCACCACGGTTGTAGTACATTGGGAGGATTTCGTTCTCAAGCAATGTGTAGATAGTAGCAGCATCGAGCTGATCCTGGAACTCCTGGTTCTGGTATGTACGCTCCTCTTTCAAAGCCCAACCTGCACCCGGCTTGTAACCCTCGCACCACCAACCGTCGAGTACCGAGAAGTTGAGTACACCGTTCATAAGAGCCTTCTCACCTGATGTACCTGATGCCTCGAGAGGACGTGTTGGAGTGTTCATCCAGATATCAACACCTGAAACGAGCAACTTAGCAAGGTCCATATCGTAGTTCTCAAGGAAGATAATTTTACCTACGAACTCAGGACGGCGAGATACCTCGATAATCTTCTTGATCAAGCCCTGACCTGCGCCATCATGTGGGTGAGCCTTACCGGCAAACAAGAACTGGATTGGACGCTCCGGGTTGTTCAACAACTTAGCAAGACGGTCAAGGTCTGTGAAGAGAAGGTGAGCACGCTTGTAAGTAGCGAAACGACGTGCGAAACCGATAACAAGTGCATCTGGGTTAATCTTCTTAACAACGTCAACGATACGCATTGGGTCACCCTGGTTCTTCAACCAATCCTCGCTGAACGCCTTCTTGATGTAGTCGATAAGCATCTTCTTGCGTGCAACGCGTGTGTTCCAGATAGTCTCGTTAGAGATCTTGTCGATTGCGTGCCAGATATCTTCGTTTGACTGGTCGTTGATGAAGCTTGGATCGAAGTTCTCCTTGTAGAGCTTGTCCCACTCAGGAGCCACCCATGTTGGATAGTGAACACCGTTGGTTACATAACCTACGTGGTTCTCTGATGGATAGTAACCCTTCCAGATTTCAGCAAACATTGACTTAGATACCTTACCGTGCAAACGGCTTACACCGTTGATTTCCTGGCAAGTGTTGCAAGCGAATGTTGACATACAGAAACGCTCGTTCTTGTCACCAGCGTTGATACGACCAAGGTTCATCAAGTCGTCCCAAGTGATGTTGAGCTGGTTAGCATAACCTCTCATGTACTTGCCGAAGAGAGCCTCGTCGAAGTAGTCGTGACCCGCAGGTACAGGAGTGTGAACTGTGTAAAGGCTGCTTGCGCGAACAATCTCAAGAGCCTCTTCGTATGTATAACCTGTCTTGATGTACTGTGTCAAACGATAGAGGTTGCAGAGAGCTGCGTGACCTTCGTTACAGTGATAGATTTCTTTCTTGATACCCATCTTCTCCAACGCGATCATACCACCGATACCGAGAAGAATCTCCTGCTTCAAACGGTTCTCCCAGTCACCACCATAAAGCTTGTGAGTGATAGGTTTGTCGAACTCGCTGTTCATGTCGAAGTCTGTATCGAGGAGGTAGAGAGGCACACGACCTACATTTACCTTCCATACATTAGCGTGAACATAGTAGTCGATGTAAGGAACGTGTATTACAAGTGGAGTAACACCGTCAGCCTCATAAACGCGCTCGATAGGAAGCTGGTTGAAGTTCTGAGCATCGTAGTTAGCTATCTGTGAGCCGTCCATTGAGAGTGACTGGCTGAAATAACCGTAACGATACAAGAAACCTACAGCACACATATCCACGTTAGAGTCAGAAGCCTCCTTCAAATAGTCACCGGCAAGAATACCAAGACCACCTGAATAGATCTTCAAAACGCTTGTCAAACCATACTCCATACAGAAGTATGCTACTGAAGGACGCTCTGCGTTAGGCTTAACGTCCATATATTTGCGGAATTCTGCGTAAACGCTTGCAAGTTTGTCGAGAACCTTCTTGTCCTTTGAAAGTTCGTCAAGTTTCTCAACGCCTAATTTCTCAAGCAAAAGAACAGGGTTACCTGAACATGCTTTGTAAAGGTCTTTGTCAAGCATGGCAAAGAGCTCCTTTGCATCTTCGTTCCATACCCACCAAAGGTTACGAGCCAATTCTTCCAGAGGCTTCAAAGACTCAGGAATGTAAGATTTAACATTAACAGTTTTCCAACTTGGTTGGTTTGTGTTACTAATAGCAATCATATTTTAATTATTAAATGAATATTTCAAATCAAATTCTCTCCTTTGCTGCAGAAAGAGCAAAATCGTAGGCTTTGTAGTAGTTCTTTATAAAATGCTTCCACAAGGCCTTCTCTGCAAGTTTCGCCACCTTTTTACGGCAATCGAAAACCTCTTTCTCAGAAAGTTTTGCAAAGGTACAAATTGTTTTTGTAATAACCTCGGCTGCATCGAAATAATTACTGTCATTTCTGCATATTACTTCCACACCGTCAGCGAGTTTGCCTTCGCGGCCAAGAACAGAATTTACCCAAAGGCCAAAACCTGCAAGCTCAGTTGTAATTGTCGGTATGTGGAATGCAGCACTTTCAAGCGGTGTATAACCCCAAGGCTCGTAGTATGAAGGATATACGCTCAAATCGTTACCGATAAGCACATCGTAATACTCCATGTCGAAGATACCGTCGTTACCCTTGAGATAGCAAGGCACGTAAATAACCTTCACCTTGTTCTTTCCGTTGCGGTTGTCGATGCAGAGGTTACGTATAGAGCATGCGATTGCATCCTCGTAGAAATTGTGTAGGTTATGTGTCAGGTATGGGTTAGGCAATGGAGTATCCCAGCTTTCCTTGTCCGATTTAAGACGTTTGACAAGGTCTTCGCGCGCAACGTCCGACCATGCAGGAACATCAATGAAGGCAACAACATCGCGGTCAAGCTCCTCACAGGCATTAAGACGTGCCATTGACTCGAGGAACATATCGATACCCTTGTTACGCATTTCCATACGTCCGCCGATACCTATTATAATTGCATCGTCAGAGATTGTGTCGCCGGTAAGAGCCTGTGCAACACGCAGACGCGCCTTACGTGCGATTTTTCTCTTTGCTGTAAAATCCTTGCCCACAGGCACGAAATCCTTCTCGAAACCATTCTCAAGAATTACATCGCACTCGCGTTCGAGCAACTGCTTGCACTCGCGTGCTGTAATCTCACTTACGGTGGTGAAACAGTCGATATTTGCAGCTGTTACCTTCTCAACCGACTGCTTTGACTGTACGTTGAGCTCCGCAGCCATCTGGTCACCGTTGTAACCCTCGAAATAGTCGTAAAGTGGCTTACCGTTAGAAGCGATAGAACGACCGATACTTGTAGCGTGTGTTGTAAACACTGTACCGACAGCTGGCAGATGTTTCTTCACATAAAGAGCTGCGTTACCGCTCTGCCACTCGTGAGCCTGAACGACCACATTACTACCCTTCTTGATATTTGTATTATAGAAACTCTCTATAGCCTTTCCTACAGCATAACCGAAAATCATTGAATCGTCATAGTCACCATAGCCATGCAGAGAATCAACACCGTAGTCGTTCCACAATTCGCCATAGATGGCATCTTTGTCGTCCATATAGCCTGTATAATCGACAAGCACCACCTTTGGACGACCGGGTATTTCCCAATAACCGCAACGTACTGTCATCTTGTCGTTGCAAGCCTTCTTGCGCCATGCGCTCCACAAACGCTTATCCTCGGTAAACAAAGGATTCTCCTTCTCCTTCCACAAATCGGGACCTATATAAACAGTAGTCAAACCTTCAACATCGGACAATGTACGTGCCTTTGTAGAAACTACAGTGTAAATACCGCCAACTTTATTACAAACTTCCCAACTTATTTCAAACAGATAGTCGGGACGCAACATTTCTTTTTTCATCTCCAATAATAATACATAAAAAAGGGATATCCGCCACGGGACACCTCATATATAACAAGAAATAGGGAGAAGGCGCACCCTCCCTCTATTCTGCCACAAAATTACTAAATTATTTTTGAATAACGAAATAATAAAAAAACTTAAAAACACCAAAAATGATAGAAAAAGCGACAAAGAGTCTGCAAAACACCACTCAAACGGCAAAAAAGCCTAAAAAAGCATGATTTTGGTTACAGAGTGATGAAACGAACTGAATCTTGCTTGTTTCAGTACCCCAAATCAGTATTCAATTCTGAGATTCCCGACCGATACCCAACATATAAAATTATTCGCCGAAAACGCAACAATAAGGAGCACAAACTCCCTACCCCTTAAAACAGCAAAAGCTCCCAAAATTGGGAGCTTTTGCTATAAATGCCTTGTTGTTTATTACACCAAGAATGTTGCAACGAGCGCGAGAATTGCGTAGAACTCAGGGAACGCTGCGTAAATCATTGTGTTTGTCTGTACGTCGTGGCCCTGTGACATACCAACGATACCGTTAGCACAAACCTGACCCTGACGGATTGCAGAGAACAAGCAAACAAGACCTACACCAATACCTACACCAAACCACAAAAGACCGTTCTCTGCAGCCTTGCTGAAGTGGAGCAAGAATGCCAAGAAACCGTAAAGACCCTGTGTTGCAGGAAGTGCAGAAAGAATCATGTAACCTGCAGACTTTGAAGGATCCTTCTTCAATGCGCCCTCAGCTGCATTACCTGCGATTGATGTACCATAACAACTTCCGATACCGGCAAGAGCCAACATGAGGCCCATACCCAAATAACCTAATAGTTCGTTCATAATTTTTAGTTTTTAGTATTTATAATTTTTTGTTTTATTCTTTATTTTTGAATGGTTTGTACTCCACTCCCTTTCCTTCGTAACCGGCATTCTTGAAATACTCGACGAATGTCAGACGCAACGGGTGAACAAAGGCACTGAGGCATGACATTGCAATGTTGAGTGTGTGGCCGAGAATGATGATTAGACCAAAGCCTACCCAACCGATAACTGCTCCTAAGCCCTCTTTGCCTTCTACAAGCATCAATGCAAGGCTGTTGAATGTCTGTCCCAACATACCTCCGGCAAGGCCAAGTGCAAAAAGACGAATATATGACAATATATCGCCGAGCAATCCCGATGCCATATTGTATGTATCCCACAAGCCTGCACCGATATTCGCAAATACGTTTCGACGCAAGTTGTTAAGCACATATATACCCAATGCTCCGAGTGAGCCTATTGCTATGAGTGCCCATTTTGATATCTCTGCAGGGATAACGCTGAGGAATGTGAGTGTTCCGAGTATCACTCCGCCCACAACAACAAGCCACCAACCCCATGCGCTCAACGACTCTTTCCAGCCATAGAATACGGTGCTGTTTATTGCCTTCACTGTCATGGCAAGCGATATATGCACGACACCGATACCCAAAGCGAGAACCATCTGCTTGTCGTATGTAGAACCGAAGAGTTCTATATTTCCGGCAATGATGAAGTTCTTTATATTCTGTGGTATTTCGGAATCTATAAGCGCTATACCGAAGAATGTACCGAGCAATGCACCTATCACTGTGGTGAATATACCGAGTGTTATTACAAGGTTCATCATACCGGCCATGCTCTTGCCCATCTTTTTCTTCAAGAAGAAGCCGAGAAGGATAAGTATCAATCCGTAACCGGCATCACCCATACAGAACGCGAAGAACAATGAGAAGAATGGAGCTACAATAGGTGTAGGGTCAAAGTCTGTACCGCTTGGCATACCGTACATCTTTGTCAACACCTCATACATTCGTGTAAAGGCATTGTTCTTCAGTTTGACAGGAGCCTTGTCATCGCGGTAAGCCTCTCTCAAGTCGTAGAATGCACCGCTCTCGTCAAGCATTGCCTTCAGCTCTGCCACATTCTCTTCGGGCACCCAACCTTCGAGAAGTATCAACTTGTCGCCTGATACCTTTTCGCCGTCAAGGGCAACCTTCATGAACTCCACTTCGTGCATCAATGCCTCGTGTGCAGCACGCAATGTATTCAAACCGTTTGCAGCAAGTTCATCGAGTTCTTTCGACAAAGTAGCGATGCTCTGTTCCACACGTTCTTTCTCGCTTTCGAGAGCCGACAACGAAGCTTCGGGCAACTTTGCAACCTCAGCATCAATATCAACTGTTACGCCTGCTGGTGTAACAGTAACGAAATAGTAACGCGAAGAGTGTTCTGCAACTACAATTGCGTTGTATTCGCTGTTCCACTCCTCTTTATAGTTCTTGGCAGGAGAGATAAAGAAACGCAACTCGTAACCGGCTGCTTCGAGTTTCTCTATTGTTGCAAAGTCAAAATCGCCCCAAGGCTTTATTGTCGCAATATCCTTTTCGACAGTCTGAACCACTCCGCGCAACTGTTCTGTTTCGGCTACAAGCGATTCACACTTTTCAACCACCTGCATTGCGTTCTTGATATCACCTGCCGCAGAGTGCTGCTCGACGGCACATCTTTCAAGACGTTTGATTGTACGCATGTAACGTGCTGAAAGCGCCATCTGCTTCTCGACTTCGGGGTCTTCGACAGCACCGCTCTTACGTTCTACAATATGTACGACACCAACGTCACGTAAACGCTGCAGGAAATTAAGATACTCCTTATGATATACAAGAAGTGTCAGTTTATTCATTTTCGTAATCATGCTGTCACCTCCTCTCTCTGCTCCAACAAGGACTTCAAAATCTTCTGTGATGATTTTGAGAGGTTCTCCTCGTCTTCCATGAATCGTTTTATCTTACGTATAGCATCCTGATAGCCGGGTATCTGCACTTTCTCGAAAAGATTCACCTTCTGGGTGGTCTTTTTTCGTGCATTCTCCAGCAACACCAGTTTGCGGTTAAGCAATTCGCGGCGTATAGCCGTCATTGCCATATCCTTCAGCAACTCGATACCGTCGGCAAACCACTTTGGCGAATTAAAGAGGCTGTAGGGAGCAACAGCGAAGGTAGCCTTCTCAAGCACAGGAACCTGCACACCTGCCACCTTCTGCTTGCCGATGAGCAGCTCGCCTGTCTTTACAAGCGAAGCATCGAACTCATTCCAAAGGGCAAACAGGGCGCGGTACTGCTCCAACTGTGCAGCATACTCCTCGTCGTGCTGTTGCATCTCGGCCTTGCATCGCTTTACCTCGACACGCAATGCGCTCTCCTTGCTCTTGATGATAGGCAAGGTACGCACGCGCATCTTGAGCTGCTTCTCAAGGTGCTGAAGTGATGTTTTATTATATTGAAATGCAATCATTATGCTTTTCTTCTATATTCTGAACTCAAATTCTATTACTTATTCCAGTATGTATCGACAAGTTCCTGACGGATATTAACCTCTTCGGGCTTGAAGAATTTTGAGAACAATCCCCATGTAACGTCAAGCATCTCGGTTGTATTGAGGTTCACGTCGATAGCCAACAGTTTGTCTGAATACTCTTTCGCAAACGACAAAGTACGTTTGTCGTAGTCGGTGAGGTCGAAACCGTTCTCCATCTTTGTCTTTGCATTTGCAGCGTCGGCATAAAGACGTACAGCGGCATTCATAACCTGTGGGTGGTCCTTACGTGTCTTCTTACCCGATACGAGCTGTTTCAAACGTGACAATGAACGGAATGGGTCAACGATAACCTTACCGATATCGCTGTCACGACGCAAGAACAACTGACCCTCGGTGATATAACCTGTATTATCGGGCACAGCGTGTGTGATGTCACCACCTGAAAGTGTTGTTACCGCAATAATTGTAATTGAACCGCCTGCAGGGAACTGCACTGCCTTCTCGTAGATTTTAGCAAGGTCAGAGTATAGTGAACCCGGCATAGAGTCCTTTGAAGGAATCTGGTCCATACGGTTAGACACGATTGAAAGCGCGTCGGCATACATTGTCATGTCGGTGAGCAGCACAAGCACCTTCTGATTTTTCTCTACAGCGAAATACTCTGCTGCAGTAAGAGCCATATCGGGAATGAGCAGACGCTCAACGGCAGGGTCTTCTGTTGTGTTCATAAACGAGATGATACGATCAAGAGCACCTGCGTTTGTAAAGAGGTTCTTGAAATAGAGGTAGTCATCGTTTGTCATACCCATACCGCCAAGAATAATCTTGTCAGTTTCGGCACGCATCGCAACATTCGCCATAACCTGGTTGTAAGGCTGGTCAGGGTCTGCGAAGAACGGAATCTTCTGACCTGTCACAAGAGTATTGTTGAGGTCGATACCTGCAATACCTGTTGCGATAAGCTCTGATGGCTGTTTACGACGAACAGGGTTCACCGAAGGACCACCGATTTCAACTTCCTGTCCCTCTACTGCAGGACCACCATCGATAGGGTCACCGTATGCGTTGAAGAAACGGCCTGCAAGCTGCTCGCTTACCTTGAGCGAAGGAGCTTTACCCATGAATACCACCTCGGCATCGGTAGGGATACCGCCTGTACCCTCAAACACCTGCAATGTAACCTCGTCGCCCATGATTTTTACAACCTGAGCCAACTTGCCGTTTACAGTTGCGAGTTCGTCATAACCTACGCCTGTAGCCTTCAACGAACATGTAGCCTTGGTAATTGAATTGATTTTTGTATATATTTTCTGAAATGCTTCTGTAGCCATAATTGTAGTCATTAATCGTTAGACACCTGTTTTGTAGCAAGCAACTGCATAAGCTCAGCATAATATGAGCTGTACTTGTCGCTCTTGAACTCAGAATAGTTCATCTGCTTGCAGATGTTGATTATCTTCTTGAAGAAGTCTGTTACCTCCTGGAAGTTGTCAAAATCGTATTCAGCACGGCAGATGTCTGTTACAATGCTAAGGATTTCCTGCTGACGTTCGAGCGGAGTAACGGCATCGATTTCGTCAAATGCGTCCTGCTGGAGAACAACGAAGTCGATAAGCTCCGATTTCCAGAATGTTACGTGATAGTCAACAGGTACACCGTCATCACCAAGAATGTTTATCTGCTCGGCAATCTCCTTACCACGCAAGAGGCGTGTCTTTGCCTCATTGACCATTGGCAACCAGCCGTCACCGATACGCTCCGAGATGAATTTCTCGAATTCGGGATACTCGATATACTTTGAGTATGAGTCGATAGGGTTAACGGCAGGATAACGTTTCTTGTCGGCACGGTCCTGCTCAAGAGCATAGAAACAACGTGCTACCTTCTTTGTATTCTCTGTTACAGGCTCTTTAAGGTTACCGCCGGCAGGTGATACAGTACCGATGAATGTGATTGAACCCACCTCGCCATTGTTGAGATATACATAACCTGCACGGCTATAGAAGTTGGCAATGATTGATGATATATCCATTGGGAAGGCATCGGGACCTGGAAGTTCCTCCATACGGTTTGACATCTCACGCAAAGCCTGTGCCCAACGTGATGTAGAGTCAGCCATAAGAAGAACGCGAAGACCCATTGCACGGTAGTATTCGGCAATTGTCATGGCTGTGTAAACCGAAGCCTCACGTGCCGCAACAGGCATGTTTGATGTGTTGGCGATGATGATAGTACGCTCCATCAGCTTACGACCTGTATGTGGGTCAACAAGTTCGGGGAACTCGGTAAAGATTTCCACAACCTCGTTGGCACGCTCACCACAAGCAGCGATAATAACGATGTCAGCCTCGGCCTGCTTTGAGATAGCATGCTGAAGCACAGTCTTACCTGTACCGAAAGGACCGGGGATAAAGCCTGTACCACCCTCAACGATAGGGTTCAATGTATCGATTGTACGTACACCTGTCTCAAGCAACTTGAACGGACGTGGTTTCTCCTTGTAGTCGTCCATAGCCACACGTACCGGCCACTTCTGAATCATATTGAGTTCACGCTCCTCGCCGTCGGCATTCGCGATAACTGCAATTGTATCTGTAATCTTGTACTCACCTGCAGCAACGATTGACTTTATAGTCCATGAACCTTTAAGGCCGAATGGAGCCATAATCTTCAAAGGCTGATGGTTTTCCTCAACACTACCCAACCATGCCGCAGCACCTACTACATCACCAGCTTTTGCAATAGGCTCGAAGTGCCACAATTTTTCCTCATCGAGAGGGTTGGTATAGTCACCACGCTTCAAGAAGACACCCTCCATCTTGTCGAGGTCGTTCTGCAAACCGTCGTAGTTCTTAGAGAGCATACCTGGTGCCAATGACACCTCAAGCATGTGACCGGTAAATTCAGCCTCTTCGCCAATTCTCAAACGGCGTGTACTCTCAAACACCTGAACGTACACCTTGGCTCCGTTTATCTTGATGACCTCAGCCATAAGGCGGTCACCACCGGTTTTGATATAACAAATCTCATTCTGTGCAACAGGGCCGTCAACAGCCAAGAGCACCATGTTTGCTATAACGCCGGTTACTTTTCCTTTTGTCGCCATATATATATGATTTTATTATTTTTTACAACTCTACGGATTTCTCGTCCATACCGCTTTTAAGTTCCGCTATAAGTTCATTATAGCGCAGCATACCCTTGTCGGCATCAAGCTTTGCCCAACGCTCGACAATACTGAGCTTAATCAAGAACACAAAGAGTCTTTCAACTGTAAAATAGTTGAAAACCGAATTGTCTTCGAGCCACTTCCAACGCAGGTCATCGAGCTGACGCTCGCGCTCCTGCAGACGGCTGTTCTCGCTCATGCGCTGTACGCTCTCGAAATAGTCGAGTGCGCCTGTCAAGCCGAAATCGCGCGCGCCCGATGTACGTAGCGCCTCTGCAATCTCGCCGTCACCGATAACGGCATCGGCAACACTCATCTTGTATTTACGTGCCGCAAATGCCACCAGAATGTTGTTCACATTGCGATTGAATATAAACCAGTCGGCAACAAAGCCGTTGGCGCATCGTGTAGCATAATCGTAATAGTATGAGCTAAGCACATCTTCCCAAATCACATTTGCATTACCTTCGTTGGCAATGTAGAATTCAAAGAAGCGGTAAATGTATGAAGGAACGCCATTGATAGGAGTATCACCCTCTTTTGCCGAAGATATGATTTCTTCGAGTTCCTCACGCGAGTAGCAGCCTCTCTCTCCCAATACGGCATCTTCGCCGTTACGCAGGATATTGAGAATATTGGCATTGTCGCGCTCAAGGAAAAAGAGATCGACGCAAGCGGCATCGGCAACCGAAAGCTCGGGGTATATATCTTCCTTAAAACGTTCTACGGTGTAAACCGACTTGCTGCCGTCGAAAGCAACATCGGGCAACCCCGCAACCAAGCAATAATAGTTGCTCATTGATTAAGAGAATAGAAGTTCTACCATTTGAGGACGCAAGAAAGCCTTGAAGAAAGCCTCAAACTCACCCTCACCGAAATTAACCTTGTAAGAGCCATCGACAGGCGCAATAGAGAACGATGTCTTGACACCGTTTACCTGCTTGATTTCAACACCCTTGTCAAGAAGAGCCTTTGCATTCTTTGCAAAGTATGCCTTCAACTCATCAGCCTCTGCTGTTGAGATAACGATCTGCTCGTCAGCACTCCAACGCTCGGCAATCTTAACAAGAAGAGCCTTCATTGTATCACCTGCAAGAGCCTCTTTGACTGTTGCCTTAACAACAGAATCGGTAATGATATCGGTAGCCTCTGACTTCAGAGCACCTACAGCCTGCGCACCATAAAGTTTGATTTCAGAACGTGTGTTTGCATCAAGCTCGGCAGCCTTTTTCTGTGCATCGGCAACAATTGCCTCAGCCTGCTTCTGAGCCTCCTTTACGATATCCGCAGCCTTCGCCTTTGCCTCTTCAACAAGACGCTCTGCCTCTACTTTACCTTTTTCTACACCTTCAGCGTAGATTTTCTCGGTCAATTCCTGAATTTTGTTTTCCATATTATATTATGATGTTTTAATATCCTTTACTATTCAAGCATACGGTAGCCGACAACTTTTTCAATTACAAAAATAGGTTATCGTAGCGAAAAAACATTTTCCAAATTCGTGCCGACATTAGCCCACATTCGAGCATATTTTTTCACATTTTACAAAATTACAACAAATTATTCAATTATCGTTATTATTTCTCAATGTTTTATAAAAAAAGCAAGGAGTGTCGCTCTGTAATATAGCGACACTCCTTGCTTTTTATCATATCAGAATTTAGAAATAGAAATGCAATGCGAGTTTTCCGTCCAAAGCACCAAGACCTGTTGCATAAACAAAGTTGAAATTATAGTTTTTCACTTTATAAGCCTGAGCCCCATTACCCAATTCCAAATACCTATCCATAGAGCATGCTAAAGCAATTCCCACATCGGTACTTAAAGAAATGTTTTTAGACAAAAAGAATTCTGCGCCAACACCTAATGTCGCATAAAACGGAGAGGTATAAATATCAACCATCTTTTTCATACTTTCTTCTTCTCCATCCTCAACTCTCGCAGCACCAACAGCAAAGCCTATTTTCACTCCGGCATATGGTCTAAGCCGCTTATCAGTATTGAAGAAATATTGCCCTCCGACATTGAGCGACAAAGTTCCGGCATTACCATTATTTTCTTTGTTTGTTCCGGTAATAGAATATCCGGCAAATCCGATACCTCCAACCAAAGCTATCTTATCCGTCACCAAATACTTTCCCGAAATAGTAGTTTCAGACGAACTTCCATTTATAAAATTAAAAATGGAAGCAGCATCAACAGATATGCTCCAATCATTCTTCTGTGGAGCGAACTGTTCCTGAGCATAAGAACATACAGTCCAAAACGAACACAGCAATATACAAAAAAGTTTCTTCATATCAGATCAATCATACTGCTCCATAAAGGAAATACCACCAATAGGTGCGGCCGAACTTGCGACGCAGATAGTTTCCACGGACAAACGGGTCATCATACTGCGCCTCCATTGCCTTGAACGCGTCGAAACGCTCTTTCATTTCACCATTATCGACACTCACCGTTGTATCACCGTCAATGCTTGCATACAGCAGAAGAGCCTCCTGATAATGCTTTGGCAAAGCCGATATTTCAACATCAGGATACATCACTCTTACCGCATTGACAAACTCAACGATACTTCTGTCGAGCAACAAAGCCGACAGGTAATAGTCTTTTGCCACCACAGATGAAGAATCGGCATCAACGGCACGTCTTAGCATATCCAGCGTGTCTTCATTATCCAAAGGAGCTATTTCAAGTGCCGAATATACTGCACTGCGCGACAAAGGCGACACCTGCTCTTTGGTTGGCAAAAGCCCTTCAGATGCATACATTTGCGGATATTCGAACAGTTTTTCGCTAAGGAGCCCGTTTTCGGCAAGTATATACGCACGTTGCGCTGTCAGGTGACGTGAAGCCACACGCGACAGATAGCCGACGTTCAGCGCCTTGTCAATCTCTCCTTTTTTATAATATGAAGCGACCATTGCTTCGCGCTTGAAATTCTCTTCGCTATTCGCAAGAAAACCTACCATGCAGAAAAGAATGACAAATATCTGCAGATTTCGCCACAGAATCCTGTTTGCACTCATTGCTACATTCTTGATTTTTGCAAAAAGAATCCTGCGAAGGACAAATGAGAACGAAGCATAAAAGAAAGCCCCTACAGCAAACACGATTATCCACTTTGTATAATTATGCTCGCCGGTATATAACGAACGGTCAATGTCTGTCATAAAGGACAGGAGCAAGGCCGAAGGCAGATAAGACAAGGCTGTCCACTCACGTTTGAAAGCGGTAAACCTGTTAAGCCACAAAGCAAACAAGGTCAGCACCGCCGACACTATGGCACCAACTACATATGCATTGTATTCCAACTTGCCTGTTGAAATTCTGTCATAAAAGAGTTCGAGCAGTGGTGCCTGGCTTTTTGCCACAAAGAAAAACGCGAACAGGGCAAAGAGTGTGGCGCACGATAGCGCCACCACAGTCTGCAACCGTTTTTCCCCTTTGTTTCTCATAGTTTATTATTCTTTTCTCTTCTTCAACACCAACGCTGTACGTGCCGGCAGATAGAGCATCAACCAACCTTTCTTGCGACGCGCATGTAACTTGTCATACTGCGTAAAGTGTATTTGAGTATCATCAACAAGTTCATTTCCACCAAAACGTTTCGCATCGGTATTGAGCACAATTTCGTAAGAGCCCTCAGGAACGAGAAGACCATAATCGGTAAACGAACGGTTAGGGCTGAAATTGAACACGAATATCAGATCCTTACGTGAGAAGGCAAGTATCTGGTCGCCGTCGTTATGCCATATCTCCTGAACAGGACGGTTCTGGAAGTTACGCACGTCGCCAACAAGCTCAATCATAGCCTTGTCAAACTCACCAAGCAAAGTATAATTGTAATTAGGATTATCGACAAGACTCCACTGGCGACGGGCATACTTATGGCTCCAACCATTACCCTCACGTGGGAAATCTATCCATTCGGGGTGTCCGAATTCGTTACCCATGAAGTTCAGATAACCACCGTTGATAGTAGAAACGGTCATGAGGCGTATCATCTTGTGAAGGGCAATACCGCGTGACACCATATATGTCTCGTCACCACGGTTGAAATGCCAATACATGTCGGAATCGATAAGACGGAAAACAATTGTCTTGTCGCCCACAAGTGCCTGATCGTGGCTCTCGGCATAAGATATTGTCTTTTCGTCCTTACGACGGTTTGTAAGTTCCCAGAAGATTTCCGAAGGCTTCCAATCCTCATCCTTGCGTTCCTTGATTATCTTTATCCAGAAATCGGGGATATTCATGGCCATACGGTAGTCAAAGCCATAACCGCCCTCCTCTATCGGAGTAGCAAGACCAGGCATACCTGACACCTCTTCGGCAATAGTTATCGCCTTTGGATTAAGCTGATGGATAAGACGGTTGGCAAGTGTGAGATAACAGATTGCATCACCGTTCTGTCCCAAATTGTAATAGTCGCCATAGTTACAGAATGCCTCACCAAGACCATGACTGTAATATATCATTGAGGTAACACCGTCGAAACGGAAACCGTCGAACTTGAACTCCTCAAGCCAATACTTACAGTTCGACAACAAGAAATGGACAACCTCGTTCTTGCCATAGTCGAAACATAGCGAATCCCAAGCACTGTGAACGCGTTTGTCATCGCCATAGAAATACTGTGCAGGATCACCATCAAGCAATCCCAATCCTTCGTTCTCATTCTTTACAGCATGCGAATGGACAAGGTCCATAATGACAGCTATACCCATGCCATGAGCAGCATCGATAAGTTCTTTCAACTCCTCAGGAGTACCAAAACGCGATGATGCTGCAAAGAAGCTTGACACATGATAGCCGAAACTACCATAATATGGGTGTTCCTGTATAGCCATTATCTGAATACAGTTATATCCGTCGGCAGCCACACGTGGAAGGATGTTCTCGCGGAATTCGCGGTAAGTACCCACCTTCTCTTCCTCCTGTGCCATACCTATATGACACTCATATATCAGGAGCGGAGTACGTTTTGGAACAAATTTCTTGTTCTTGAATACATATTCCTCCTCGGGCGCCCATACCTGCGCACTGAAAATTTTTGTAGCCTCGTCCTGCACCACTCTGCGTGCCCATGCCGGCACACGTTCGCCACAGCCGCCCTTCCAATAGACTTTCATTTTGAAATGCTGGCCGTGCTGCATAGCCTTACGTGGCATTTTTTTCTCCCAAACACCACCGGCGAGTTGTTTCAATTCATACTCCGGACGTTCTTCCCAATTCGAGAAGTCACCAATGAGGACTATTTTTGTCGCATTCGGTGCCCATTCGCGGAAAACCCACCCGTTGGAGGTCCTATGAAGACCGAAATATAAATAACCCGAAGCAAAGTCCGACAATGTCTGTCGTCCGTTCTTTGTCAACTCTCTTTCCCTCTGCAAGAAATAGTTATGTCTGCCCTCTATACTCAAGTTATAAGGAGCCAAATAAGGGTCGCGTTCTACAAATTTCAGCATGGCTTCAATATTTATGATTGTTATTACATTGCTACTTTAATAATGATTTTTCTCAACGGCACGTCCGTTATTGCAGGAGCATGCCCGTCCTGTGGGAAGAATACGGAAAACTCGCCTTTTCTCACATTGAAATAGTCGCGTGCTCGCAACGACACAGGATACAACGCCGCATCATCAGCCTCGACAAATTCGGCATAAGGCAATTCGCCTATCGGAGTATATCCCATAACCTCATCGCCCGACAGCGGTACATGAACGTCGATATATCTGCGGTGTATCTCTATCGGCGCACACTCTTTGCTTTTGGGTTTCACCTCAACCACATTGGCATATACAAGGTCGCCACATATCTCATTCCTGCCCAAAGGAAGCTTCTGCAGGTCTGTATTCTGCAAAAACTCCACAACCTTTGCGAAATTAGGATTGAGAGATACATATTTCTCGAAATTTTCAATTGAATCGAGTATCATATTCTATTTTTTTTGAATTCCCAAATTATAGACACACTCCTTGATGACATTTCCGGCAGAATCCTTTATAAAGAATTTACCGTGACGTTGTCCCTCGACGAATGTACCTTCATAGCGGACACCATACTTGTCAACAGCCACACCGGCACCACTCTCGTTGCCGTCAAAATATCCACCCTTGTATTCCACTCCGCTGGTTGTACGCAATACACCCGCGCCATTCATAGTGTCGTCTTTCCAGTCGCCCTCATAGACATCACCGTTAGCCCATGTATATATGCCTTTTCCGCAACGCTTGTTGTTTTCCCAATCGCCGGTATATACATCACCGTTGGCAAAATGCATACTACCCTTGCCATGACGCATTCCATCGACAAACTCGCCTTTATAGACAGAGCTGTCAGAGCTGATATACAGGCCCTCGCCATGCCATAATCCGCCTTTGAAAGAGCCTTCGTAAGTGTCACCTTCAACACCTGTAAAGACACCTTTTCCTTCACACAGGTTGTTGAGCCACTCGCCTTTATAAGCCGAGCTGTCCGATGCCATGAACTCGCCATATCCGTTTCTCTTGCCGGCAAGCCACATACCCGAATATCTGCTGCCATCACTCCACACAAAGACACCCTCACCGCAGTATTCGTTATTCTCCCACTCGCCTATATATGAAGCGCCATTGGCAAATATATACGTACCGTATCCCGAACGTACATCATCGTCCAACGAGCCTATATAATAATCGCCGTTAGTGTAATCCATTCTGCCGGCATCCTCTCTGACGCCATTGTTCCATTCGCCGTCAAAGACACGTCCGTCGGCATAATAATACTTACCTTCGCCATGGATAAAGTCCTGTTCGAACTCGCCTTCGTACTTGTCGCCATTTGCATAGGTCATAGTTCCTTTTCCGGAGCGTTTTCCCTTGACAAAAGCACCTTCATAGACATCGCCATTCTTATAGACAGCCTTTCCCTCGCCATAAGGACGGTGTCTATAGACTTCTCCCACATATACCGCACCCTTTTTGAGAGTCAAATTTGCTTTTCGTACTTTTTTCTGCTGTTTGGCAGTGAGTGTATCGGAAGACGATACAGCATAGTCCGCAAAAGACACTGCGGATTTGGCTTCAGAAATAAAGCCTAATGATAAAAATAGGGAAATTATAAGTACTATTCGTTTCATTACTATCGTTTATAGTACAATGTCCGAGCAAAAGCAGACACCGTCAAATGCGAAGATAGTAAAAATGTTGAAAAAAGACAATGAAGTTCAATTTATTTTCAGAACAAAAAGTGTCAATATAGAAAAAACACGACACCTTCGACTGTAGCCGCCGTTTAGCCAACAACGATTTCTATCATCTTGCTTGGGGCGAAGCAGGCCTTTGCAACACGGTTCAGTTCTTTGGCCGACACGGTTTTCACGACTTCAAGATATTCATTCACCGATGCAAACGATTGTCCTGACAGCCAAGCATTTACAAACACCTCCGATTTCGCTGTCAACCCCTCACATTCACGGCACATCTCGCCCAATATATAGTTACGCACATGCTCCACTTCGCTTTCGGTAACAGAGTCGTTACAGAGCCTTTCAATTTCTTTGTAAATCTCTTTTATACAGGGCTCGACATACTCATTTGCCGTTTCAGAGCTTATCATAAAGGCGTTTCGTCTGCCGTATGCATCGACTTCGGCCGAGATATGATATGTATAACCGTTATCCTCGCGGATATTTGACATAAGACGGCTACCGAAATAGCCACCGAGCAACACTGTAAGGAAACGGAATTTATGAAAATCAGGGTCAGAAACATCCATTGCCATAAAACCTATTTTTACGGCACATTGCACAGTTCCTTCAATTTTCACATTGCGTCTGCCTGTCAAAGAGGAAGGTGCAGTAACGAACACTGCATCGCAACCACAACTGCTACCCCATTCGCCAACACCAAAAGAGTCCTTAACAGCCTCTGTAACAACATTATCGACATCACCCGAAACAAAAACCGTAAGACCACTGCTTGAATAGACTTTAGCATGATAAGAGAGGAGGTCTTCACGTGTTATATTGTCATAATCGACAGCCTCCACTATATGCGCAAGCGGGTGATTTTCGCCCCACAGGGCATTTTCGAAATGACGTTGCGCAACAACGTCAACCCTTTTTGAATTAACCTCGAAATGAGCCTTTCCGTTGCGTCTTACGACATCAAGATTCTCTTCAGGGAAAAGCGGTGCTTTGATTATACTCTCAAGCAACTTTATCAAAGGAACGGAATGTTTGCGAAGACAATACAGGACAACGTGGTTACAATTCTGCGAAGAATATGTCTCAATCCACGCGCCATAATAGTCAAGTTTTCGCGAGATTTCCTCTGACGACAGCCCTGCCGCTCCCTCACGCAACATACGGTTTGTAAATGTCGCCTGCAACGGTTTGTCCTGAACGGCATATCCACCCTTGAATAGAAGTTCAAGCCTGATAATATCCTTGCCACCTCCGGAAAGAGTATATAAAGAAGAGCCGTTCGGCATCACCGTCTCTACCGGCAATGCCATTTTCTCCACAACGACTGGTTTTATTACAGGCGCACTTTTCATTGCTTACTCAAAAAAGGCATCAACGGCTTCAACCTCACTCTCACCACTCTTCTTCGGCAACTTAACAACAGTTTCCTCTTCTGTTTCGGAATAACCTGCATCACCGCCTTCGTACGATTCTATGTCTTCAATAACCGACTCGATAATCTCTTCGTCATCAGCCCCGACACTACCTGTGTAACGCGATGTACTGCATGGATCGAAATCTTCGGGGATATCGAATTTCTCGTCTTGAGAATAAGGCAACGACTCGTCGGCATAAACCTTATTCATATAAAGTCCGTATATAGGCAATGCCACAGCAGCACCCTGACCTTCACTCATTCTGTCAAAGTGGATATCACGTTCTTCGCCACCAACCCAGCAACCGGTAACAAGCGACGGAGTGAATCCCATGAACCAACCGTCGGAGTTGTTCTGTGTAGTACCGGTCTTTGCACCCATATCGGCTTTAATGTTATACACACGTCTGATACGTCCGCCTGTACCCTCGTTCACAACAGCACGCAACATCTCAATCATCTTGTATGAGCTTTCCTCGCTTATAACCTCTGTCTTTATTGCAGAGAACGAAGCCACCACATTTCCGGCATTGTCTTCGATATGTGTTACAAGCAAAGGCGATGTACGTATTCCCTTGCCTACAAATGCCGTGTATGCACCAACCATTTCGGCAACTGACGCATCACATACACCAAGACAAAGCGAAGGTGTCGGAGAAATATCCTTATTGAGCAGACCGAACTGATGAATAAGTTTTTTCAACGAATAAGGATTGAGCTTGCTCATGACATAAGCCGAAATCCAGTTGTTCGATGTCGCAAGTCCCCAGCGCAAAGTAACTGTTTCACCATAGCGGTTTCTCGAAGAGTTTCTCGGGCTCCATCTTCTACCGTCTTCAGTAACAAGAGTCTGTTCAACATTCTTGGTTTCGTCACACGGAGTAAATCCGTTCTCCATTGCAAGCGAATAAAGATAAGGCTTGATTGTAGAACCGACCTGACGACGACCTACTCCGGCCATGTCATATTTGAACTGATAATAGTTTGTACCGCCGACATAAGCTTTCACCTCGCCTGTTATAGGATCCATAGACATTACACCTGTACGCAGGAAGTATTTGTAATATCGTATAGAGTCCATAGGCGACATTATGGTATCCTTGTTGCCCTTATAGGTAAATATCTCCATCTCATAAGGGGTGTTGAAAGCCTCTACAATTTCGTCTTCACTGCAACCTGCCTGCTTCATTATACGATAGCGGTCGCTTTGCTTCATGGCACGGTTAAGGATTTTTTCAACCTCCTCAACAGTCAGTTCATTTGTAAACGGAGCGGTCTTCTGCCCTTTCTTTGACTCAAAGAAACGAGGTTGCAGCGTTTCAACCACATGCTCCTGAACAGCCTCTTCGAGGTAGCCCTGCATACGCGAGTCAATGGTTGTATGAATTTTCAAGCCGTCGGTGTAAATGTTATAATAGTCGCCGTTTGCCTTCTTGTTCTTGTTGCACCAGCCGAACAGCGGGTCGTTTTCCCAATTCAGTGAATCCTCATAGAACTTCTGCATTTGCCAGCCACGATAGTTCTTGCGTTCAGGCTTCTTCGCAGTCATATACAGACGCAGATACTCTCTGAAATATGTTGCGATACCTGCTTTATGGTCGGCAGGATGATAGTCAATCACAAGGTCGAGAGCCGCCAACGAATCCCTCTCTTCTGGAGTTATGTAGCCGGCCTTTTCCATCTGCATGAACACCACGTTACGACGGTCTTTTGTCTTTTCGGGACGACGACGAGGATTATACAACGACGAGTTCTTACACATACCTACAAGCATTGCCGACTCTTCGATATTCAATTCATTAGGCAACTTGCCGAAATAGACATGTGCAGCACTCTTTATACCCACGGCATTATAGCCGAAATCGTATTTGTTAAGGTAGAGGGTGATGATTTCCTCTTTTGTATATTCCTTTTCGAGCTGTACAGCGATAACCCACTCTATCGGTTTCTGATAAAGACGTTCGAGCTTGTTGCCCGAAACTTCGGTATATAGCAGTTTTGCCAGCTGTTGTGTAATGGTACTACCACCACCGGAATTCTTCTGCATGAGGATACCGCTCTTGATTATGGCACGCAACAGCGACCTGGCATCAATACCAGAATGGTCATAGAAACGCACATCTTCGGTCGCAATAAGCGCCTCAATCAGATATGGCGAAAGATCTTTATAATCGACAAACACACGGTTTTCTTTACTATATGACCATGTACCCATCTCCCTGCCGTCGGCAGACAGAACCTGCGACGCAAATTTATAATTCGGATTCTCAAGTTCGCTCGTATCGGGCAGATAACCTATCCAACCTTGAGATATTGCAACAAAAAGCGATGTCAGGCCAAGCATTACGACAGCAACGCACACCCATAAAGCCACAAGAATTTTCTTTACCATAATATCGTTGTGTTATTCAACAGAAAAAGATGTATCTGCAAAGATAAATAAATTTCCCGACAGATTCATCGTTTATGTAATAAAATACCCATATCAGCACGAGAGAACATTATTAATGGAAAATTTACAAGCAATGTATTGCTTTAACAATTTTATTGATTTATCTTTACAAGAAATTTTGAAACAGAAATAAAGGTTCCAATGAAAAGTAAAAGTTTTGTATCAATAAACGACCTTTCGCGCGAGAAAATCCTCTCATTGCTTGAGGTTGCAGAGAAATTCGAGGCAAATCCCAACCGCGATGTTCTTGCCGGAAAAATTGTAGGTTCTTTGTTTTTTGAGCCATCGACACGTACACGTCTTAGCTTTGAAACAGCAGCCAACCGTCTTGGTGCAAGCGTTATCGGATTCAGCGATGCAGCAACAAGCTCTGCGACAAAGGGCGAAACGTTAAAGGACACCATAATGATGGTATCGAGCTATGCCGATGTCATTGCAATGCGCCACAAACTCGAAGGAGCGGCACGTTACGCAAGCGAGGTATCACCCGTGCCCATCATAAATGCAGGCGACGGAGCCAACCAGCACCCGTCACAGACAATGCTCGACCTTTATTCCATCAAAAAGACACAAGGCACACTCGAAGGGCTGAACATACACCTTGTGGGCGACCTGAAGTACGGCCGTACAGTTCACTCATTGCTTCATGCGATGCGCCACTTCAACCCTACTTTCCATTTCATTGCACCGTCTGAGCTACGCATGCCTGAAGAGTACAGACTATTCTGCAAAGAGAACAACATTCCGTTCACCGAAACAACAGAGTTCAACGAAGAGGTTATAGCCAATGCCGATATCATATACATGACACGCGTACAGCGTGAGCGTTTCAGCGACATTATGGAATACGAAAAGGTAAAGAACTGCTACCGTCTTACAAACGAGATGTTGGCAAACACAAAGGACAACCTTCGTATTCTCCACCCTCTGCCACGTGTGAACGAGATAGCACAGGATGTCGATGACAATCCAAAGGCATACTATTTCCAACAGGCACAGAACGGTCTTTACGTAAGAGAAGCCATTATCTGTGACGTACTCGGTATTGAAATTTAATTTATAGGACCATGAGCAACGAAAAGAAATTAGCCATGCAGGTTTCGGCACTCTGCAATGGAACAGTAATAGACCACATCCCTGCCGACAAGCTTTTCGCAGTGGTAAACCTGTTGAACATCCCCGAGATGAAACACAACGTTACCATTGGCAATAACCTCGATAGCAAGAAGTTAGGCAAGAAAGGACTTATAAAGATAGCCGACCGTTTCTTCACCGACGACGAGATAAACAAGATATCGATTGTTGCCCCAAACGTTGTACTTAACACCATACGCGACTACAAGGTAGTAGAAAAGCGCGAGGTAAAGATGCCGAACGAGATACACAACCTCATCAAGTGCAACAACCTCAACTGCATAACAAACAACGAGCCTATGCCTACCCATTTCGTTGTTTCAAACCGCGACGCGCACACATTAAAATGCCGTTATTGCGAAAAAGAGGTGAACATCAACGACGTAAAGCTGTTGTAAGATATGAAGATTAGCTGGAAGCCCGGAACAATGATATATCCGTTGCCGGCTGTGCTTATCAGTTGTGGCGACAGCCCGGAGAATTACAACATGTTCACCGTGTCATGGGTGGGAACAACTTGCACCAACCCTGCCATGTGTTACATTTCGGTGCGCCCCGAAAGGCACTCCTACCCCATTATCAAGGAGAGTGGAGAGTTCGTCATCAACCTGACAACAGCCGACATGGCACGTGCCACCGACTGGTGCGGAGTACGTTCAGGCAAGGAGTATGACAAGGCAAAGGAGACAGGTCTTACCTACGGCCCCTCAAAAGAGATAAAAGCGCCAATAATCATGGAGTCGCCTTTGAGCATCGAATGCAGGGTCAAACAGATTATTCCGCTCGGCTCACACGATATGTTCATTGCCGAAGTTGTAAACGTACAAGCCGACGACAAATTCCTCAACCCGGAGACAGGCGAATGGAACCTCGCCGATGCCGACCCGCTGGTATATGCACACGGCAAGTACTTCCACACAGGCGAATTCATTGGCAAGTTCGGCTGGAGTGTAAAAAAGAAGTAAAAAACATTTCATAATGAACATACGTAACTTGATATTGCTTTTGACAGCACTTATTGTACCCTGTTGTATAAAGGCAGAGGAACAAGAGAAACGTATGAAATTCAATTATGGAGCAAAAGCCGGTTTTCAGGCCATAGCATACAACAACCCCGTTTTCGAAATTGACGGCTACGAGTTCGATAGCAACACCCTGCACAGCAACAAGATAGGTTACACCATAGCACCGTTTGTACGCCTCACCAGAAACAGGGTCTATGTTCAGTCAGAATGTGTTTTCGGCATAGCAAGACACTCTTTCGACTTCAACAGCACAAGCGACGAAGAGAATATAATCCCCAACGAAATCACATACAACCTGAGGACCATATGCCTTCAGGTGCCCATTGTCTTCGGCTACAACATCATCAACGACAAGAAGTATGTGATGAGCCTGTTCACAGGCCCAAAGACAAAGTTCGTATTCACATCGCACAGCAAGCAGGAATTCGAGCATTTCGAATACTACGACCTCGAAGAGGTGCTAAAAAAAAGATGCTATTACTGGGAGATAGGTCTTGGAGTAAAAATCGGGCACGTATTCTTCGACTTCGTATATGACTGGGGAATAACCAAAGCATCGGAATACATCGTTTCGGAGATAGAAAGTCGCAAATTCCGCAGCGACCGCCGCGACAACATTCTAAGCTTTTCGGTAGGTATGATATTCTAACACAGAAAGGGAGTCCGTGACGGGCTCCCTTTCTTATGTTATTTTATGAAATCAATATGCGAACAATGGGAATTCAGCCATAGTCTCGTTAACCTTGCGGCGTACGGCAGCTATAACCTTCTCATCTTCGGGTGCGTTAAGCACTGTCTCTATCATTTCTGCAATGAAAGGCATCAAGTCCTCCTTCACGCCACGTGTGGTAATTGCAGGAGTTCCCAAGCGGATACCCGATGTCTGGAACGCGCTACGTGTATCGAACGGTACCATATTCTTGTTTGCAGTGATATCAGCTTCAACAAGAGCCTTTTCAGCCACCTTACCTGTAAGATCGGGATATTTGCCACGCAAGTCAACAAGCATTGAGTGGTTGTCGGTTCCGCCCGAAACAATACCGAATCCTCTATCCATAAGTTCCTTTGCAAGTGTCGCAGCATTCAATTTCACCTGAGCCTGATACTCTTTGAATTCAGGCTGCAAAGCCTCGCCAAAAGCAACAGCCTTTGCTGCAATCACATGCTCCAACGGACCACCCTGGATACCGGGGAAAACAGCCGAGTCGAGCAACTGCGACATCATCTTCACCTCACCCTTTGGGGTTGTCTTGCCCCAAGGATTAGGGAAGTCCTTACCCATAAGTATAACACCACCGCGAGGACCGCGCAATGTCTTGTGAGTTGTAGATGTAACGATATGAGCATATTTCACAGGGTTATCGAGCAAGCCGGCAGCTATAAGACCTGCAGGGTGTGCCATATCGACCATAAAGATAGCACCGACCTTGTCGGCAATTTCACGCATACGTTTGTAATCCCATTCGCGAGAGTATGCCGAACCGCCACCGATGATAAGTTTAGGTCTTTCGCGCAATGCTACCTCCTCCATCTGGTCGTAATCGACAAGACCTGTCTCAGCGCATACGTTATATTCGCATGGTGTATAAAGTATTCCCGATGTATTTACAGCCGAGCCGTGGGAAAGGTGTCCGCCATGAGCCAAGTTCAATCCCATGAATTTGTCACCGGGGTTGAGTACTGCAAGGAACACCGCAGCATTGGCCTGCGCTCCCGAGTGTGGCTGCACGTTCACCCATTCAGCGTCGAACAGTTCTTTCAGACGTTCGCGTGCAATGTCCTCAACAATGTCAACAACCTCGCAACCGCCATAATAGCGTTTGCCGGGATAACCTTCGGCATATTTGTTTGTAAGCACCGAGCCCATAGCATGCATAACCTCGTCGCTCACGAAGTTCTCCGATGCAATAAGTTCAATACCTTTCAATTGACGACGGTATTCACTCTCTATAAGTTGAAAAATATGTCTATCTCTTTTCATAGTTAATACATTTTAATTCATAATGTTCGCAAAGATAGTAAAAATTATTATATTCGCGAAAAAATATATTACACGTATGAAAAAGACATTTTTAGGAGTTGTCGTTGCTTGTATTGGACTTTTGTCTTGCAAAGACAACAATTACACAGCCAACTACCGAGTAATTCCACTTCCACACGAAATTACAGAGATTGAAGCCGGAACATTCCGCATCGACAAGAACACTGTAATTTCATACAACGGCAATGAGCAGATGAAGCGCAATGCTGAATTTCTTGCCGAATACATCAAAGAAAGCACCTCGTTGGAATTGTCAATAACCGACCAGCCGGCAGACAACGCTATAACATTGGCTACAGCCGACCACATTGGCAATGCCGAAGGCTACAACATGGGCATAGACGATGCCGGCATTACAATCACAGGAAAGACCCCTGCCGGAGTATTCTACGGAATACAGACCTTGCGTAAGTCGCTCCCTGTATGCAATGCAAAAATCATTACAATGCCTGCCGTTCAGATAAACGACTATCCTCGTTTTACCTATCGCGGCGCACACCTCGACGTTTCACGTCATTTCTTCACAACAGATTCCATCAAACGATTCATCGACATTCTCGCATTGCACAACATCAACCGTTTCCACTGGCACCTTACAGACGACCAGGGTTGGCGCATCGAGATAAAGAAATACCCCAAGCTCTCTACCGTTGCGGCAGAACGCGACGAAACAGTCATCGGCAAGAATTCAGGCGAGTACGACGGCATTCACTACGGCCCGTTCCTTTACACACAGGAAGAGTGCAAGGATATTGTAAAGTATGCAGCAGAACGTCACATAACCATCATTCCCGAGATTGACCTCCCCGGTCATATGCAGGCAGCACTTGCAGCATATCCCGAGTACGGCTGCACAGGCGGTCCATACGAGGTATGGAAAATGTGGGGTGTATCGGACAACGTACTCTGCGCCGGCAACGATGCTACATTGAAATTCATCGAAGATGTACTCGAAGAGGTCATTGCAGTATTCCCTTCGGAGTATATACACATTGGTGGCGACGAGTGCCCCAAAGACCAATGGCAGAAATGTCCCAAGTGCCAGGCACGCATAAAGGAGCTTGGCATCAAGGGCGACGACAGACATAGTGCCGAGATGTACTTGCAGAGCTTCGTCATTTCACACGCCGAGAAGTTCCTCAACAGCAAGGGCCGTCAGATTATCGGTTGGGACGAGATTCTCGAAGGCGGACTTGCACCTAACGCAACAGTTCATTCATGGCGAGGCATTGACGGTGGTCTTGAAGCAGCAAGACAGGGACACGACTGTATAATGTCGCCAAACAACTTCCTCTACTTCGACTATTACCAGACAACACGCACCGACGATGAGCCTTTGGCCATTGGCGGTTATGTACCTGTAGAAAAGGTTTACAGCTTCGAGCCAATGCACGAATCACTTACAGCCGAGCAGCAGAAGCATATCATCGGTGTTCAGGCAAACCTCTGGACAGAATATGTACCAACATTCAGCCATGTCGAATATATGGAATTGCCACGTATGGCAGCACTCTGCGAGGTACAATGGAGTGAAGCCGAAAGCAAGGACTACGAAGACTTCAAGCAGCGTCTGTTGCCATTGTTCGACCTTTACGAGGCAAACAATTACAATTTCGCAAAACACATACTCGACATCGAAGCCGAGTTCAGCACCGACACCGAACGCAATGTAGTGATACTCACATTGAGTGCACTCGGCGACATGCCAATCTACTACACACTCGACGGTAGCGAGCCTACAACAGCATCAATGCGTTACACAGCCCCTATCGAGTTCAACACAGCATGCACATTCAAGGCAAAAGGCATAGGTAAGAGCTACGAAACAAGAACATACACCGAAAAGATATTCTTCAACAAAGCAACTGCAAAGCCTATCACACTGATACAGCCCGTACACAAGAACTACACATTCAAGGGTGCAATAACCCTTGTCGATGGTTTGAAGGGAACACCCAACTACCGCACAGGCCGTTGGTTAGGTTTCAGCGAGAACGACTTCGAGGCAGTAATTGACCTGCAGGAAGCAACAGAGATACAGAGAGTCAAATTCGACACAAGTGTTGACAAGAGCGACTGGGTATTTGATATAAGAGGTATAAAAATTTCAGTTTCTGACGACGGCGAGAACTACAGGACACTCCTTGAGAGAGAGCACCCCTCGCTGACCGACGAAGACCCGAACATCATCTACAACCACACATTTGATTTTGACCCGACAATAACACGTTTTGTAAAAATTAAAGCCCTTGTAGAGCACAGCATTCCGGCATGGCACCCGGCCATTGGCAAACCGGGCTGGATATTTATTGATGAAATAGTTATTGAATAATCATTCATAAAAAAGATTGCAACTAAAATTTGGTTGCAATCTTTTTTATGAGTGACTTGTCATTTACTTTCCTTTTATCTCTTTTGTAATCTCTATAAAATTTTGCCATAAGAGGATTATTTTCTATCTTCGCAGAAGAATAAAAAAACTCTAAAACAAGAAATGATTGAACGGATAATTACTCTCGAAGGTATTGACCCTGTCGGATTTTACGGTGCAGGAAACGTACACTTGCAAATGCTTAAACGACTACATTCCAAGCTACGCATTGTTGCACGCGATAATGTGATAAAAGCTATGGGCGACGAAGAGGAACTTGACCGTTTCAACAAGGTTGTGGAACTGCTTGTTGAATACTGCAATAAATACAACAGCTTGACCGAAGAGGCTATCATTGACGCTGTAAACGGTAAGAAAGGAAACAAAGGCAACGACAGCAATGTCATCGTTTACAACATCAACGGTCGCCCCATATACCCACGTACCGAAAACCAGTGCCGTCTTGTCGAGGAGTTCAAGAAAAACGACATGCTTTTTGCGGTGGGCCCTGCCGGAACTGGTAAGACCTATACAGCCATTGCCCTTGCAGTAAAGGCTCTGAAAAACCGCGAGATAAGAAAAATCATACTCAGCCGCCCTGCTGTAGAGGCAGGCGAGAAACTCGGATTCCTGCCGGGTGACATGCGCGACAAGATTGACCCATACTTGCAACCGCTATACGACGCGTTGGAAGATATGATTCCTGTTGCGAAGCTGAAAGAGCACATGGACAACAACATAATACAGATTGCTCCTTTGGCGTTTATGCGCGGACGTACATTGAACGACGCGATAGTTATCCTTGACGAGGCGCAGAACACTACCCCACAACAGATAAAGATGTTCCTCACCCGTATGGGTATGAACACAAAAATGATTATCACAGGCGACCTTACACAGATTGACCTGCCACAGCATAGCGGATCGGGATTGCTACATGCACAGAAGGTGTTGAACGGTGTGCCGGGCATCGGCTTTGTTACAATGAGCAAGAAGGATATTGTACGACACAGACTTGTAACACGCATTGTCGAGGCTTACGAAAAGCACGAGAAAGAGAACAAACAACATTAAGAATATTAAAACAAAGATAGCTAAGGTTACTAAGATGACTAGGATGAGTATGCATAAGCTTTCAGTTCTCAGATTTCAGATTTCCGTTCCTCTAAACTCTAAACTAATAAACTCTAAACTAAATAAACTATGGCTAAAGCATTAACAAACACCGAATTTAATTTCGAGAATCAGAAGAGTGTTTATCACGGTAAAGTACGCGACGTGTACAAAGTAGATGACAAGTTGGTTATGGTTGCTACAGACCGTATATCGGCTTTTGACGTTGTTCTTCCCAAGGGTATTCCTTTCAAGGGACAGATGCTCAACCAGATTGCTGCAAAGTTCCTCGATGCAACAACAGATATCTGCCCTAACTGGAAGCTCGCTACTCCCGACCCAATGGTTACCGTTGGTGTGATGTGCGAAGGTTTCCCTGTTGAGATGATTGTACGCGGTTACTTGTGTGGCTCGGCTTGGCGTGCATACAAGAGTGGCGTTCGCGAGATTTGCGGCGTGAAACTCCCTGAGGGCATGCGTGAGAATGAGAGATTCCCTGAGCCTATCATCACTCCAACAACAAAGGCTGAGATTGGCGAGCACGATGCCGACATATCAAAAGAGGAGATTCTTGCACAGGGCCTTGCAACTCCAGAGGAGTATGCATTGCTCGAGAAATATACTCTCGCTCTCTTCAAGCGCGGTACAGAGATTGCAGCAGAGCGTGGTCTTATCCTCGTAGATACAAAGTACGAGTTCGGTAAGCACAACGGTACAATTTACCTCATGGACGAAATTCACACACCTGACAGCAGCCGTTATTTCTACGCCGAGGGTTACGAGGAGAAGTTCGAGAAGGGCGAGCCACAGAAACAGCTTTCAAAGGAGTTCGTACGCGAGTGGCTCATGGACAACGGTTTCCAGGGCAAAGAGGGACAGCAGGTTCCTGAAATGACCGACGAGATTGTTGAGAGCATCAGCAACCGTTACATCGAATTGTTCGAGAACATCACCGGTGAGAAATTCATCAAGGAGGAGTGCGAGGACATCAACGCACGTATTGAAGAGAACGTAAAGAATTATCTTGGATAAAAATGGGCTATAAGCACGAAGAGCTCAAGCCTTACCACGAGGAAGGCGAGAAACGCAGTCAGATAGAGGAGATGTTCAATAACATTGCTCCCGAATATGACAAATACAACTATTTCGTGTCTATGCATCTCGACAAAATATGGCGCAAACGCGCCATATTGTCGTTAAAGCCTTTTGCTCCACGCAAGATGCTTGACATAGCCACAGGAACAGGTGACTTGGCAATACTCATCGACAAGTTACTTTCGCCGGAGAGTATCATCGGCTGTGACATTTCGGAGGGTATGATGCAGGTAGCAAAGAAAAAATGCGAAAAACGCGGTATAACAACAATCAGATTCGAGAAGGAAGACTGCACTGCACTATCCTACCCCGATGCGTCGTTCGACGCTGTTACATCGTCGTTCGGGATACGTAATTTCCAGAACCTCGACAAGGCATTGGGCGAAATGTATCGCGTACTGCAACAAGGCGGACACCTTGCATTGCTGGAACTGTCGTCGCCATCGCGTTTCCCCATGAAACAGTTGTTCCCCATATATGCAAAATATATTATGCCACAATTGGGGCACCTGTTTACAAATGACAGAAAGGCCTATCAGTACCTACCCGACTCTATTGCAGCGTTCCCGCAGGGAGATACAATGAAAAGCATTCTTGAGAACATCGGTTTCAAGAATGTTACATTCCGTCGTTTTGCAGGCGGTGTATGCACATTTTATTTAGCTGAAAAATGAAAAAATACGGAATAATAGGCAACCCTTTGGCACAGTCGGCTTCACCGGCGTTCTTCAACAATAAGTTCGCAACAGAAGGTATTGATGCCGAATATATTCCATTCGAGATTGAGAACATCGAGGAATTGCCAGGCATACTCAAGGAACACCCAGAATTGTGTGGGTTCAATGTTACAATCCCATACAAGCAGAAGGTAATGCACTACCTCAACGGCATAAGCGACGAGGCAAAGGATATTGACGCTGTCAATGTGGTGAAGGTAACACACGACAACAATGGCGATGCCATGCTACATGGTTTCAACAGCGATGTGATAGGCTTCACACGCTCAATCGAAGAACTTGTAAGGGGAAAGCACTGCAAGGCTCTTATCCTGGGTACAGGCGGTGCATCAAAAGCCATAGCATACTCACTCGGACAGCTTGGTATTGAATACTTGTTTGTTTCAAGAAGTGCAGGTGAAGGCAAAATCGCTTACAGCGACATCACAAAGGAGATTATGGAGAGCCACACACTCATTGTGAACTGTACTCCACTCGGCATGGTGGGACATGGAATAGACCAATGCCCTGACATTCCGTATGAGCATATAGGCTGCAACCACCTGCTGTACGACATTGTATATAACCCTGAGAATACTCTTTTCCTGCAAAGAGGAAAGGCGCAGGGCGCAACAACAAAAAGCGGATACGAGATGTGGTACTTACAGGCTCTTGCCTCGTGGGAGATTTGGACGAATGATTAACTGAAATCTGAAAACTGAAAACGAAAAACGGAGAACAGCTTTCAGTTTTCAGCTCTCCGTTCTCAGTTTTTAGTTCAATCATACACTAAAAGCCGGCAAATTGCCGGCTTTTTTGTATTATTACTGATTGCTTTATTCGTACTCGATTACCTGCACCGAAGAAGAGAATGCATTATCATATTTTGCACCCTTTGGAACACGTACAATCTTCAAATTCTTGCAGTTTGTAACAGCGCCGCTTGTAATCTCTGCTGTTTCTTTTGGAAAAACAATTTCCTCTATACCGTCATGCTTGGATACCGAGCCTTTGTCATACACTATTCCCGATTTACCAATCTCAACAGCTTTGAGTACAAGACGTTTCAGTTTTGCCGGGATATACGCCGGGATATTCCTGTCTATTGACGCATATATGTCAGTTGGTTTATAATCGGCTGAATAGAACAATGCACCTTCGTTGCTTGAGAAATACTTATTCTTTGAATCGACTGTAACATACTCCACGCTCGGCGCTTTCTCGTTCAATCCCTTGATACCCTCACCTATTGACTCTATATTCTCGCCTATATAGATTTCGCGTACATTTTCAGGAATTGTATCGAACGGATTAAAACAGTTTACCTTGAAGCCCTGAACGCTATAAGGGACAACAAAAACATTCTCTTCTGTTGTTACCTTACATATATTAAGAAAACATTCGTAGAAATTAAACCAGCAGTCATCTTCCTTGAAAACTACAACGTCCATTCTTGTCGGTGCAAGCTTTGTCTTGTACTCGCTAAGGTTCGACATAATATGCTCCCAACCGTTTGTAGGGTCGCTTACATACCATGTGCCATCGCAACATACATAATTCCATGCATGTCCTGCTCCCCACAACATTTTATTTCCATTATCTTCCAAATACCGACTATTCGCCCAGCCATTCACAACCATAGCAGGAACGCCTTGAGTGTGTAACATCAGATGCAACAAGTTTGCATACCCCTGACAAATAGCCTTTTTTGTAGTAAAAACAGGATAAGGGTCATTATTCACGTATGAGCCGTTATCGTATTGTTCTCCGTATTTGACATTGGCGGTTATCCAATTATAACATTTGCGATATTTCTGATACTCGCTTTTTGCACCGACTACGAGATTATCTGCGAACTGCTTTATTTCGTTATATTGCGCTTCGGTTATGGTTATAAGTCCCAAAGTGTCGGTACATGCTACACCGGCCTTTTCCAGAAGTTTCTTTACGCTTGCCGCAGGAGAGAGCTTGTCAAAAGCTGTTGCGTCATCGGCAACAGGAAATTTGGGCATCTCGTCGGCATTGAATCCCATGCCAAGGACATCGGACACAGCATATTTCACTACTCGACCTTGCGAGAGAGATATATACATTGTGTCAGCCTGTTCCTGTGCAGACACTGCCGCTACGCATAGCAAGAAGAGGGATAATGCTATTATTTTTTTCATCGATTAGAGATATACGGTCTATTATTCTGTACGTATAATCTTAAAGTCGGCATGCACACCTGTGAATGCTTTGTCATCAACAGTAGTTGTTGTAGGTACGTATGCAACTTTCAAGTTAGGACAATTTTCAAAAGCCCAAGCTTCAATACTCTTTGTACCCTCAGCAATAACAACCTCTTCTACACCATTGTGTCCATAAACAAGGTTCTTGCCTATTTTTTCCATAGGCAACAACTCCATTCTTTTCATTCCTGCAGGAATATATTTTGGCTCATTAGAACCTTTTTCATAAACGACACCATTGTTACTGCATAGTGTAGGGTGTGCCGGGTCAACATGTATATACTCGATGTTTTTACCATGATAGTTCAAGCCGACACGGTTTATTCCGAATGTTTCGATATTCTTTCCAATAAACAACTCACGGACATTTGCCGGTAGATTGGATGTCGGGTTGAACGATGTCACTTGATAACCCCCAACGCTGAATGGTGTAACAAAGTATTTCGATGTGGTTGTAACGGAACTGATATTCAAGTGTGTTTCATTAAGGTCGAACTGACAACCTTGCTCTTTGAAAAGAACAACATCAAACGATTGAGGAAACAAATGGCCATAAGTAGATGTACTTTCCATGTTGAAAATTCCATTGTTTGTAGGGTCGCTCACATACCATACACCGTCGCAATTAACGTAGTTCCAAGCATGGCCGCCACTCACTCCATATCCATTCAAAAAGCCATTTGTTATAAGGACAGGCACATTCTGGCTGTGCAACATCACAAACAAGAGGTTTGAATAACCCTGGCACACAGCTATTTTTTTAGTAAAAACAGGATATGGGTCGTTGTTGACGTATGAGCCATCGCTATATTCTGTTCCATATTTGACATTACCATACACCCACTTAAAACAGGTTTCGTGAATATCTTTCTGAGTTGCACAATTTTTTACCAAATCATCGGTAAATTTCTTGATTTCGTTATACTCTTCTGTTGTTATAACGATTTTTCCCATAGTATTGGTACAAGCAGTTCCGGCAGATGTCAACAAACTTTTTGCAGTAGCCTGAGCATCGTATGCATTCAATTTCGGCGAGCTATCTCCTGCTGGGAATTCAGGCACCTTATCCTCGGCAGCCAATACCTCGAAATGGATACTATTGATTTCTGTGACATTGTATGTCACCACCTCGCCTGTCGATAATGATATATGCATTAATTCCTTTTTTTCCTGAGCCGGAAGCAACATTACAAAAAGCGAGAAAACTGATAGTGTAATAAGCTTTTTCATCGTTTTATAAATTTAATTGTTGTTTCATTGTAATTTACAAGATAAACACCCGAAGGCAATGCTTCGAGCGACAATGTCAGCGCACCGTTATTGCCGGCATTGTCTGACATGAGCATTTCTCCTTTTATAGAATAGAGGCGGACTGCACAGCCGGGAGACAAGCCGTCAAAGCGTATGGCGTTGTCGGAAAGTTCAAAACGGTCTGCAGCAACCTTATCCTCGACCTCTTCAACATCCTCGATGCTTGTAGGTATTTCATCTACAAACTCAAACTTATTCACAAGCGAACGCTTGATTGTCGCCTCATTGGTTGAAGAAACAATCTTGACTGCGTCATCTACAAAAGTAACATACGGCTGTTCGGCAAGAAGGAAATATACCGATGTGCCATCGTTCATAATAACGCTGAGAGTTTTTCCCTTTTGAGCAGACACAAGAGCCGGCAAGCAAAAAAGCAAAAAAGCAAATAGTAGTTTTTTCATATATATATTTTTTTTATTCAACACTCTGTTTAACTTCCTCGACACCCTCAATTTGAGAGATGTTGCTTATGACCTCCTGAAGTTCGGCCGAAGAGTGTACCGGGAATTCCATAGAGCAATAGCCTATTTCGTCGCGGTTTTCGGTATTGATACGTGTAAGCGACAAGTGTAATTTGTTTGTTATGCAATCGATAAGGTCAACAAGCAAATGATAACGGTCTATTACAACGATATCAATTTTTACCGGATAGAGGAACTCGCGGTCTTCCTCAAAATTAACGGCAACAATGTCGTCACCATGCTGTGAGGCAAGGCGTATTGCCACCTTACAGTCGCGACGGTGAATTGATATAGAGCCGTCGGGGTTCTTGAAACCGATGACCTCGTCGCCGGGCAAAGGACGACAATGCTCACAACGGTCGTACTGCAGTTTACGTTGTTTGTTAAGGAAATTGTTTATACGCGATTTAGCCTTGTATGTCGATACGGACAAAAGCCAATCTTTCTTTGGATTGACGTTGTCGTTATAACCAATCTCCACAACATCGCCACGTTCAAGTTCGGTCTTTACCGACGACAACACACCGTTTATGCGTGCATAGTGGGCGTGAAGACCAAGCTCGCTATGTATCTCGAAAGCAAAATCAAGCGCAGTAGCACCCTTTGGAAGTATTATTCCCTTACCCTCGGGGGTATATGCTATTATGTCGTCGTTGTAGAATGATGATGTGACTCCGTCCATATACTCAACCTCTTTACCGCGGGTTGCCATCTCCTGAAGCACATGCTTGAACTTCTCGAGCCAATTGGTAATGGTGGTTTCGGAACTCTCGGCGATACAACCGAACTGCGACTTGCGTATCATGCGCTCCGATGATATATGCACCTCTTCCCATGTTCCTTGTGGGTTGAGCAGCTTGACATGATAGCTCTGATAGCCGTTTTCCTTTGGAGAGTCGATGAAGTTTGCCACACTACCCGGCTTTTCCTTGAAACGGTCGGTAAGGATAGAGTAAATCTTGAGACTCATATCCTTTTCGGAATAATCGTGGGTATTGGGGTATATGATTCTGATGTAATACTTTCCCTCGACATGCTTGAAGTCGCAGCCAGAGCCGTGCATCTTGCGCCATGCGCTGTAAGGACCACGCGAATACAATTCGGTGCGTGCCATGAGAATATCGTTGTTTTCAAGCAGGCGTTCTATCTCAAACATGAATGATTTAAGCCCCGGCTCGCGCTCCTTTATCTCCTTTTCGAGTTCACTTTCAAGAAATGCATATTCGCGAGGACAACGGTAACGGAATGAGAGGTTTTCCATTTCGCGCTTGATGTAATAGAGTCCCAGGCGGTGTGCGAGAGGCGCATAGAAGTAATCGGTTTCACCGGCTATCTTCATCTGCTTGTCAGGACGCATACTGTTGAGGGTACGCATATTATGCAAGCGGTCGGATAGTTTTATAAGCAGGGCACGGATATCGTAGTGCAACGAGTTGAGCATCTGCTTGTAATTGTCGATTTGGCTCGACGATGTAGGCGTATTCTTCTTTTTCTTTTTTGTAACGACATCGACAAGGAATGCGACATCGTCACCGAAACGCTGACGGATATCCTCTATTGTATATGGGGTATCTTCAACCACATCGTGAAGAAAGGCCGCAATAATGGGGTTTGCTCCCAAACGCAACTCCTCGGCAACAATTTTTGCCACAGCCACCGGGTGCATTATATAAGGCTCACCCGACTTGCGACGCTGCTCCTTATGAGCCTCACGAGCCAAAGCATAAGCGTCGGCAACCCTTATTATATCTTCAGTCGAAAGACGACGTGCAAGACGTTCGAGTAACCCTTCGACCTCTTTGTCTATTTTCTGATATTCCATGATTCCCACTTTTGATTATGGACATTTTTCTCTCATAAAACGCAAATTTGGCAAAAAAACAGCAACAGCAAAATAATTTGTTGAATTTTATTTCGAAATTAAACGAAAATTATTCTAAAAAAACACAAAAATAACTGACCTGATAAATTATATTTATTTTATCGGCTTACAGAGCCTGTTTTTCCATCTTAATTTATTAACTTTGCGAATTAGAAAAATCAAGTTGACAAAACTATAAGAATATGATAGAACAGATAAACAACCTTTTCGAAGAGATAAAGGGTACAACTGCTTCAAATGCCGAAGAGCTTGAGGCACTTCGTTTGAAGTATTTGAGCAAAAAAGGTATCATCAACGGACTGATGGCGCAGTTCCGCGAAGTTCCTGCCGAGCAGAAGAGAGAGGTCGGTGTTAAACTTAACGAACTCAAGAACGCTGTTCAGGAGCACTTCAACGCACTCAAGGAACAGATTGAGAACAAGGAAGAGGAACAGTGCGAGATTGACCTCACACGCCCTTCATACCCGACTGTTCTTGGTACACGCCACCCTCTTTCAATTGTAAAGAACGAGATTGTCGATATCTTCGCACGTTTGGGATTCTCTATTGCCAACGGTGTTGAGGTTGAGGACGACTGGCATGTATTCTCTTCAATGAACTTTGCAGAAGACCACCCTGCACGCGACATGCAGGACACATTCTTCATCGAGGCTCACCCCGACATCATACTACGTACACACACAAGTAGCGTACAGAGCCGTGTGATGGAGACAAGCCAGCCCCCTATCCGCATCATTGCTCCGGGACGTGTTTACCGTAACGAGGCTATCAGCTACCGCGCACACTGTTTCTTCCACCAGTTGGAAGGTCTGTATATTGACAAGAACGTATCATTCACCGACCTCAAGCAGGTGCTTTTGCTCTTTGCACAGGAGATGTTCGGCAAGGACACAAAGATTCGTCTTCGCCCATCGTACTTCCCATTCACCGAGCCAAGTGCCGAAATGGATATAAGCTGTAACATCTGTGGCGGTAAGGGTTGTCCTTTCTGCAAGAACACAGGTTGGGTTGAGATTTTGGGTTGCGGTATGGTTGATCCTAACGTTCTCGAGCTTTGCGGTATCGACAGCAAGGAGTATTCAGGTTATGCATTCGGTATGGGTATCGAGCGTATCACCAACCTTAAATACCAGGTTAAGGACTTGCGCTTGTTCAGCGAGAACGATGTACGTTTCCTCAAACTCTTCGAGAGCGCGAACTAAACACTCCCCACAATGGCTACAACCATTTACATGACTCGCCACGGCGAGACAATAGAAAACTCAAAAGGGTTATTCCAGGGACAGACTCCCGGACACCTGTCGGAGCTCGGCATTCAGCAGGCACACACATTACGCCCGCGAATAGCTGAATTAGAGTTCGACGTGGTGCTGTGCAGCGACCTCAAGCGTTGCCTCGACACAGCCGAGATAGCTCTCGAAGGCGTTGAATGCACATTTATAAAAGAGCCTCTGCTACGCGAGCGCGACCTCGGAAACCTCGCAGGCACCCCGATAAAAGGCGCGACACTCAACGAAACGGTTGAAACAGAGGAGTCGATGAAAGAGAGGGCGCATAAGTTCATCGACAAGGTCAGAAAGGAATACCCCGGAAAGAAGCTACTTGCTTTCAGCCATGGATTCTTCTGCCGTATAATGGAAGCCGAAATCAAGGGAGTAACACACCGCGATGTTACACTCTTCGACAATTGCGAAATAAGAGAGTTTATAGTATAAGACAAGGTTTTCCGCCGCGGCGGAAAACCTTTCTTGTTATTATGCGAAACATGGATTATGAAAAAAGCCGAACTATACAAGAAAGCGATTGAATACTTTGAAGTTGCCATTCCCATTGCCGAGACTGAGTTGAACTATACCAATGCGTTCGACCTGCTTGTTGCAGTCATACTTTCGGCACAATGCACCGACAAGCGCGTGAACATGGTCACTCCCGACCTTATCGCACGCTACCCTACAGCATGGGAGATGGCCGAAGCACACCCCGACGAGATATACAACTATATAAAAAGTGTGTCCTACCCCAACAACAAAGCAAAACACCTTGTAGGTATGGCACAGAAGCTATGCAGTGACTTTGGTGGCGAAGTGCCCGACACTCTCGAGGAGCTGACGACACTGCCCGGTGTAGGACGCAAAACAGCAAATGTAATCCTGTCGGTAGTATGGGACAAGAGCGCCATGGCTGTCGATACGCATGTATTCCGCGTCAGCCGTCGCATAGGGCTTGTTCCAAAGCGTTGTACCACCCCATACAGCGTGGAAATGGAGTTGATGAAACACCTTCCGCATGACATTATCCCCAAAGCACATCATTGGCTCATACTGCACGGACGCTACATGTGCAAGGCACGAAACCCCGAATGCAAGAAATGCGGAATAAGAAATATCTGCAAAGAATACACGAAAATCCACAAAGCAGATACAATTATTTAATAAAATGGTATTGTTTTTATTAAAAATCATTACCTTTGTAAAGATATCGTAGATAATTTAAGAACATTATTATTAACCAAATAAAATTTCAATCATGACAATTGACAATTTCAAGTTTGCCGGCAAAAAGGCAATCGTTCGTGTTGATTTCAATGTGCCCTTGAACGAAGAGGGTAAAATTACTGACGACACACGTATCCGCGGTGCACTCCCTACATTGAAGAAGGTACTTGCTGACGGTGGCGCTCTTATCATCATGTCACACATGGGTAAGCCAAAGGGCAAGGTTAACGCAAAATACTCTTTGAGCCAGATTGTTGACGCTGTTTCAGAGAAGTTGGGCGTTGCTGTTCAGTTCGCTCCTGACTGCGCAAAGGCTGCCGAAGCTGCTGCAGCTCTCAAGCCAGGCGAAGTTCTTATGCTCGAGAACCTCCGTTTCTACCCAGAGGAGGAAGGCAAGCCTGTAGGTATCGACAAGGAAGATCCTGCATACAACGATGCTAAGAAGGCAATGAAAGAGTCACAGAAAGAGTTCTCTAAGACACTTGCTTCTTACGCTGACTGCTATATCAACGACGCATTCGGTACAGCTCACCGTCGTCACGCTTCAACAGCTGTTATCGCTGACTACTTCGATGCTGACAACAAGATGCTCGGTTACTTGATGGAGAAGGAAGTTCAGGCTGTTGACAACATCCTCAAAGACATCAAGCGTCCTTTCACCGCTATCATGGGTGGTTCAAAGGTTTCTACAAAGATCGGTATCATCGAGAACTTGATGGACAAGGTTGACAACCTCATTCTCTGCGGTGGTATGACATATACATTCGCAAAAGCTCAGGGTGGCGAAATCGGCCGTTCAATCGTTGAGGACGACAAGCTTGACCTTGCTTTGAACATCATTGAGCAGGCTAAGGCAAAGGGTGTAAACCTCGTTCTTGCACAGGACTGTGTTGCTGCTGATGATTTCTCTAACGACGCTAACACACAGGTATGCTCAGCAAAGGCTATCCCTGCTGGTTGGGAAGGCTTGGATGCAGGTCCTGAAGCACAGAAGGCATTCGCTGCTGCTATCGTTGACGCAAAGACTATCCTTTGGAACGGTCCTGCAGGTGTGTTCGAGTTCGACAACTTCACAGCTGGTTCACGTGCTATCGCAGAGGCTATCGCTAAGGCAACAGCTAACGGTGCATTCTCACTCATTGGTGGTGGTGACTCTGTAGCATGTATCAACAAGTTCGGTATGGCTGATCAGGTATCATACATCTCAACAGGTGGTGGTGCTCTTCTTGAGGCTATCGAGGGTAAAGTTCTCCCGGGCGTTGCAGCTATCAAGGGTGAATAATAACAACCCACAATAATAACTTCATAAACAGCGTGGGCAACCGCGCTGTTTATGTTTATAAAAGAGAGTATGGACGACAAGCAGATAAAGGATATACAGGAAAAGGTAACGGCATTTCTCGATGCAAACAGACTCAAGCAGGCTATCGACACCCTAAGCGTCGATATCGACAACTTGCAGGACTGGGATTTGAGAACACGCTACAACGAATTGCAGACCGCATACAGATATATGCTGGAATATATGCGTATGGGAATGCAGGACCCTGACAGGGAGCGCCTGTATGATGAGCTTGTCGGACGTTGCTATATAATAAATGACCTTATTGCCACATCAAGAGAAAGCGAACACTCGACAAAGGTATATAGCCAGAAATGCAGAAGATACAAGACTCTCGACTGCATAGAGCCTATATACCACGCACTAAAAGAGAATGTTGCAAACATAGAGGTCACAAAGATGCTACCTGCCGAAGAGTGCAAGAACGTCACAGCACAGCTACGTCAGGAACACGAAAAACTGCTTTCACAGCTTTGGGAAGCAATCTGGTGCAGCAGGTCATGGAACAAGAGCCATGCCGAAAAAATTTCAGCCATTGTCAACGACAGCGAGATTGCGATAAACGACCGTGCAACAATTGTCAGCGCAATAACAATGGGAGCATTAAAGTGTTTTGAGCCGTTGAAGGCCACCACCCTATGCGCCATTGCCACAAGCAATGAGAGCCTGCTTTCGACAAGAGCATTGACAGGGCTTGTCATCATACTGCTAAGATACGACAACCGTATAGGATATTACAAGGAGATTACATCGGCACTACAGACACTACAGGAAGATGCGACATGCCTCAAACGCCTGCAGACCATACAGATACAACTGTTACGTTGTCGCGAGACACAGAAGATAGACCGTAAGATGCGCGAGGAGATTATTCCTGCGATGATGAAAAACCCCAAGCTGAATAACGAGAAATTCAGCATTGACATACTCAGCGAAATAGAAAAGGACGAGGACAAAAACCCCGAATGGGCCAACTGGGTTGAGCAAGATGCCATAAAGGACAAGCTCGAAGAGATGGCAAAATGGCAGTTCGAGGGAGCAGACATCTATATGAGCACATTCTCACAGCTCAAGAACTTCCCGTTCTTTGGCGAGATGACCAATTGGTTCCGTCCATTCGACGAACAGGCACCTTCAATAGCAGAGTTACTCCCACAAAACATCGAGGGAGGAAAGACACTTATCGGTGCAATATGCGCTTCGCCATTCTTCTGCAACAGCGACAAATACTCGTTCTGCTTCACCTTCAAGCAGGTGCCACAGGAGCAGCGCGATATGCTTATGGGACAGATTCCCGACAAGGGAGAGATACAGGAAGCCGGCGATGACATTGCAGACACAAGAGAGAAACGCGCAGAGACCGAAAGCAACCAATACATACAGGACCTGTACCGCTTCTTCAAGCTGTCGAACTTCCGTCATGAGTTCGACGACCCGTTCGCAACCTCGCTAAACATGCTTGAAAGCAAATCCCTTTCGGGGCTGATAACCGGCAACGACGCGCTTTTAAGGACATTCCGCTATCTTGTGGAAAAAGAGTATTACGGCGAAGCATACAAAGCAGGACGCATATACGAGAAAAGCGGTGAGGGCGATGCGCAGTTCTATCAGGAAATGGGTTTCTGCATGCAGAAAGAACGCAACTTCAACACAGCCATCGACTACTACACAAGAGCCGACATCATAAAGCCCGACACACTATGGACCCTTCGCCACATAGCTCAGTGCTATCGCATGCAGGGCGAACTTGAAAAGGCATTGAGCTACTATCAGATTGCCGAAGAGCTTGCTCCTGAGAATATCTCATTACTCTTGCAGACAGGAGAGAGCTTTGCTGCCACAAAGAGATACGAAGAGGCTTTTGCACGATTCTACAAGGTCGAATTCTTAAAACCGGGCTCACGTCGCGCACTACGCGCCATAGCATGGTGCTCATTCATCACCGGCAACGACGAACAGGCACGCGAATACTACAAACGTCTGTTGGAGATGCCCACCCCCACATTCGAGGACTACCTCAATGCCGCACACGTTGAATGGGTTAACAGAAACAGGACAAAAGCTGTTGAGTTGTATAGCAAGGCCAAAGAATGCGGCAAGAACAGCGACGAGATAGCTGAACATATCATGCGTGATAAAGAGACACTCATGGCACGCGGCGTAAGCGAAAAAGAACTGCTCTTGCTACGCGACATGATATATTAAATCTGAAATCTGAAAACGGAAATCTGAAAGCTTGCGCAAGCGAGTGGGTGAAAATTTATTTTCACACGCAACGAGTGTAGCCAAGGTTGCACGAAGTGAAAACGGAGATCTGAAAGCTTGTGCAAGCGAGTGGGTGAAAATTTATTTTCACACGCAACGAGTGTAGCCAAAGTTGCACGAAGTGAAAACGGAGATCTGAAAACTGAAAATTTGTGCAAGCGAGTGAGTGAAAATTCATTTTCACACGCAACGAGCGAAGCCAAATTTGCACGAAGTGAAAACTTGTGCAAGCGAGTGGGTGGAAGCAAGATTACACACGCAACGAGCACAGCCAAGGTTGCACGCAGTGAAAGCTGAGAGTTGTAAAAGTTTTCACCTTTGCGTTTTAACTTTTCCGTTCCTATAAACTCTATACCTTATTATATATATAAAGAATCCGGGCGCGTCAATGACGCGCCCGGATTTATTTAACTTCTAACGGATTTATTAAGCGTTAACAGAAGCCATGTGAGCGATAAGGTCGAGAACCTTGTTAGAGTAACCGATCTCGTTGTCATACCAAGAAACAACCTTAACGAATGTGTCTGTCAAAGCGATACCAGCCTTAGCATCGAAGATAGAAGTACGTGTATCACCCAAGAAGTCAGAAGATACAACTGCATCCTCAGTGTAACCAAGTACACCCTTCAATTCGCCTTCAGCAGCTTCCTTCATTGCAGCGCAGATCTCAGCGTATGTAGCAGGCTTAGCCAAGTTAACTGTCAAGTCAACTACAGAAACGTCGAGAGTAGGAACGCGCATTGACATACCTGTCAACTTACCGTTCAATGCAGGGATAACCTTACCTACAGCCTTAGCAGCACCTGTAGAAGAAGGAATGATGTTACCAGCAGCAGCACGACCACCTCTCCAGTCTTTCAAAGAAGGACCGTCAACAGTCTTCTGTGTAGCTGTTGTAGAGTGAACAGTAGTCATCAAACCGTCTGTGATACCCCATTTGTCGTTCAATACCTTAGCGATAGGAGCAAGACAGTTAGTTGTACAAGAAGCGTTAGAAACGAACTGTGTACCAGGAACATAAGTCTTCTCGTTTACACCGCAAACGAACATTGGAGTGTCATCCTTTGAAGGAGCTGACATAACAACATACTTAGCACCAGCCTCGATGTGAGCCTGAGCCTTGTCCTTAGAAAGGAACAAACCTGTTGACTCAACAACGTACTCAGCACCTACCTCGTCCCACTTCAAATCAGCTGGGTTACGCTCTGCTGTTACGCGGATAGCCTTACCGTTAACGATAAGCTTGTTGTTCTCAACATCAGCCTCGATAGTACCATCGAAGATACCGTGCATTGTGTCATACTTGAGCATGTAAGCCAAGTAATCAACTGGGCAAAGGTCGTTGATAGCTACTACTTCGATGTCGCTTCTTGTCTGAGCGGCACGGAAAACGAAACGGCCGATACGGCCAAAACCGTTAATACCTACTTTTGTCATAATTACTTTATAAAATTAAAAGGTTAAAAAAATCCTTAATATTATCCACAGTTACAGTATTCAGCAGCCCGGCATGCCACGAACAGCAGTGCAACTGCAACACAAATAGCAAACTTAACTACTTTCATACTTATATAATCATTTTCAAAATGCCAAAATAGCACAAACTAATGAGATATAAAACAATCTTTAACACCCACTAACGAGCTTTGCCTATTTTCGCAATGCAAATTTAAGAAAATGTTTTCATATTCAATGCAAGAAAACCACTTAAATAATGAAAAAGTTAAAAGAAAAATCACTTTTTGTGGCAAAGAAACAGGCTGAAGCACAAATATTACATTTGCGACACATCAATCGACAAAAAAATAGAGAAAGCTTGAATATTTTTTTCATCAAAGCAGATATTTTTTCATAATTCTTCTTAACTTTGCAAAGTTAATACAAAGTCATTTTTAGACACATATTAATTAAACACTACTATGGGAAAGTTTCTTCAGGATTTCAAAACCTTTGCAATGCAAAGTCGCATTATCGACATGCCTGTCGGTGCAGTTATCCGTGAAGAAATACAGCGCGCATAAACGAGAGTGAAACCTTGTGGTTTTCACTCTCATTTTTTTTAGAAAAGTTAGTGACTACCCTATTGTAGAAAAAAAGAAAAAAAAGTAACTTCGCAAAGTTAAATAAGAAACCAATTTAATATTTCAAGAATATGAAACAGGACATGATTGTCATCTTAGACCTCGGCAGCCACGAAAATACCGTGCTTGCAAGAGCTATCCGCGCTTTGGGTGTTTACAGTGAGATTTATCCTCACGACATTACAGTAGAAGAACTCAAGGCCCTTCCTAATGTAAAAGGTATAATAATAAACGGTGGTCCTAACAACGTTATCGACGGTGTAGCCATTGATGTAAACCACGACATCTACGAGGCAGGTTTCCCTGTTATGGCAGCAGGCCACGACAAGGCACTTTGCGATGTTAAAATTGCAGAAATCGGCAACGACGTAGAAGTTGTAAAAGAGGCTGTTAAGGAGTTCGTTCTCGACACATGTAAGGCCGAGAAGAACTGGAACATGACAAACTTCGTTAACGACCAGGTAGAACTCATTCGCCGTCAGGTTGGTGACAAGAAGGTTTTGCTTGCCCTCTCAGGTGGTGTTGACAGTTCTGTTGTTGCAGCACTTCTTCTCAAGGCTATCGGCGACAACCTCGTTTGCGTACACGTAAACCACGGTTTGATGCGTAAGGGCGAGAGCGAAGCTGTTGTTGACGTATTCAGCAAGCAGTTGTGTGCAAACCTCGTTTATGTTGACGCTACAGACCGTTTCCTCAACTTACTTGAAGGCGTTGCCGACCCAGAGCAGAAGCGCAAGATTATCGGTGGCGAGTTCATTCGCGTCTTCGAAGAAGAGGCACGCAAGCTCGACGGTATCGATTTCCTTGGTCAGGGAACAATCTACCCCGACATTGTAGAGAGCGGTACAAAGACAGCAAAGATGGTCAAGAGCCACCACAACGTAGGCGGCTTGCCCGAAGACTTGCAGTTCGAGTTGGTAGAGCCTATCCGTCAGTTGTTCAAGGACGAGGTACGTGCTTGTGGTCTTGAGCTCGGCTTGCCATATGACATGGTTTACCGTCAGCCATTCCCAGGCCCCGGTTTGGGTGTACGTTGCCTTGGTGCAATCACACGCGACCGTTTGGAAGCATTGCGCGAGAGCGATGCTATCCTTCGCGAAGAGTTCAAGAACGCAGGTCTTGACAAGACAGTATGGCAGTACTTTACAGTAGTACCCGACTTCAAGTCAGTAGGTGTACGCAACAACGCACGTTCATACGACTGGCCGGTAATCATCCGCGCCGTGAACACTGTTGATGCCATGACAGCAACAATAGAGCAAATTGAGTGGCCAATTTTGTTAAAGATAACCGACCGCATACTCGCAGAAGTTCCAAATATCAACCGCGTATGCTACGATATGTCACCAAAACCATCAGCAACAATTGAGTGGGAGTAATAAAAAAGAGAGCTTCGGCTCTCTTTTTTATTACTCCTTCCGAAGCAATTACAAAGCAATGGTCACGCGTAGCATAGCCAAAGGTTATGCCGCGTGGGTTGCGGTCGCAAAGCGATTGTAATTGATTCAATGGGATGGCCCCGAGGGGGACAACTATTTTACTACAAGAGCTACCTATATAGAACATAGGAACAATAGTCGCACGTAGCACAGGCGAAGTTTGTGCCGTGCGGGATACGTTTGCCGTAGGCAACATTGAAGTCCTCAATGGGAGTTGCCCCAAGAGGGCAAACAGTAAAAAAAGAGAGCTTCGGCTCTCTTTTTTATTACTCCTTCCGAAGCAATTACGAAGCAATGGTCACGCGAAGTGCCGCAAGGTGGCACCGCGTGGGTTGCGGTCGCAAAGCGATTGTAATTGATTCAATGGGATGGCCCCGAAGGGGACAACTATTTTACTACAAGAGTTGCCTATATAGAACATAGGAACAACAGTCGCACGTAGCACAGGCGAAGTTTGTGCCGTGTGGGATACGTTTATCAAAGATAACATAGACGTTTTCAATGGGAGAGCCGCAACGCGGCTACAATCACCCCACAGAGCAGAAGAAAGAGGAATACAAAGAGGTTATTTCATTCTTGAAGCGTGGTTACTCTGTAAGAAACACAGCAAAGTTATCCTATGTTAGCGTTAGTACAGTACAAAGAGTGAAAAGAGAGTTTTGTATTTAATTTGAATTTTGTTTGTAAGTTATTGCTCCTGGCGAAGCCGGGAGCAATAACTTTATAAATACATTTTTATTTATTTCATTATAAATAGAACATTAATTAACCAAAAGCATTTCATTTATGCTATTGATTTTAACAATTAATAGTAATACTTTTGTTACTAAAATAACATTATACAACCAAAGTTATACCATTAATACTATATCAATATGCTAACCATTGGATATATAGCAAGTATTACAGATGACAAAATCCTTGTAAGATATACCGAGTACGACTCTATCAAGTATGTTTATAATACGACAATATCTACTAGCCCGTTTCAAATTGGCGACATTGTATTAATAGACATAAACGGGGAAAAAAGCGTTGAGAATATAACGAAAATTACAGAAAGTAAAAATATTGAATATGAAGTCTTATATAGTTATCAGCATCTATTATACAACATCGGATTAAAGAAGTATGAAACTGAAAACTTTTATAAAGAACTGAAAATACACAAAGTATCACAAATAACAATATCTATATTATCAAATATCTTGCAAGATGATTATTTTACAATTTTAGTTAATTACATCAATAAATTTAATATCTATGATTTTTCTAACAAATTTAGAATTAATATAGTAACATATCTCCACAAAACAAATGACGGAGATACAGATGAACGATATGAATTATGTTTTCCGCAAACGGAATCCAGTTATATAAAATCATTTTATCCACAATATGGCGGTTGGTCTCAATGTTGCGTAAACAATTATCCAAAGCAAAGACCTTATGAAACATACAAACAAGCTGTTTTTAGATTAGAAAACGAAATCAAATCAAATCTAATAGAACGCTACTCTAAAGAAAAACATTTAATACATTTAATCCAAGAATGTATTCTTATTAAAGAAGAATATCAGAAAGAGAGAAATAGAATTTACAAAGAAGCTAACAAATATTTAGGTTACCCAATACCTGATTTTATATAAGTTATTATGAAATATAAATATACACTTATGTTCAACGAACAAGAATTTGTTGCCGTCTGCCGTAAAACAGATTATGAGAACAACAACATTGGCGATGGCATATTTCTTGTATACAAAAAAGAATGGGAAGATACTGATGATTATTCCATAAAAACATTTGACTTACTTTTGACATCAGTTAAGAATAATACTATAAAACTATATCCAGCCCCAAACAATGCAGTAGTTATTGTACAATCCTTACCATATTCAAGAAAAGAAGATTATATGATATTACCCAACAAATTATAATTATCGACACCAGTCCTTGACACCAGTTCGCTAAATTAAGTACAAGAAATTGTATTAAAGTATTGATAATTAAGTTAAAATATTTAGCACAAATTTAACTGTTCTAGTCGAGTGGGAGTAAGAAAAAAAGAGCCGAATCGGCTCTTTTTTTTCTTACTCCCACCGAGCCAATCGCAGAGCCATAGGTCAAGCGTAGTGCTGACGAAGGTAGCACCGCTTGGGTGGCGATTGCGAAGCAACTGCGATTGGGTCAATTATTTTGCTTGCAAAATGATAGAGGCAATCACTGAGTAACAGTCACGCAAAGCGTGGGATACGGTTGCGATGCAACAGTGATTGACTCAATTACATAAAGCAAAATGATAGAAAACGTACATGAGTAACAGTCGCACGTAGCACAGGCGAAGTTTGTGCCGTGCGGGATACGTTTGCAGTAGGCAACATTGAAGTCCTCAATGGGAGTTGCCCCAAGAGGGCAAACAGTAAAAAAAGAGACTCTTTTTTATTACTCCTTCCGAAGCAATGGTCACGCGTAGCATAGCCAAAGGTTATGCCGCGTGGGTTACGGTCGCGAAGCGATTGTAATTGATTCAATGGGAGGCCCCAAAGGGGACAAACACCTTCCTATAAAAACAGCCTATATAGAGCGCAACGTAGTTGCAAGAATACATACTAAAATTTGGATTAATTAAAGTTTGCAATTAACTTTACAAAGTTCAAAGACTATATAAATACAAATACTATAATATATTATGAAAAACGTTTTTTTACTATTATTTTCAAGTATTTTAATATTTAGTTCGTGTACTCAAATAAATAAAGTATTAGCAGAAGAACTGGTTTCTAATTTCATTAAAGATAATCTTACGTACCCTGAAAGTTATGAATCTATATCTACGCAAATTGATAGTAGTTATATAAATTTGTCAAAAATGGAAGAAATCATAGAACTTACAGAAGATTGCAATGATTTATATGATAAAATCAGAACTCTAAAACGAAGAATAGAGTCTGCTCAATCAACAATGGAAATTTATACTCCTAAAAATGGGATGTTTAATTCAGAACATTCAAGAGGTAACTATAATCGTGCAAAGGCAGAAATAGAAGAATACGTATTGGAATTTAAACAATTAAATCCCAAACTTGAGGAAAAAGTGTTAGCATTAAGAAATTCAACAAACGACCTCTACGACAGTGAGATTAACGGTTGGGCAGTTACCCATCGTTTCCGTTGCCAAAATGACTATGGAGTACAAATGCCACCTCAGGAAATGGTTTTTTTCTGTGATTTATATTTTGAGAGATGCCAAGGTTGGACAATAAAACAAATAGACTCATTCTTTGAGATTATTGAATGTGTAAATGAATCTGAAACAGATAAAGCATTGTTGAATAATCTGCAAGACATTCGATACATATTTAATTACTTTTAATACATATTCCCCAAGAATGATATTTTAATTCTAATCTTTCGTCACAATTCTTTAACACCATTTACAATTCAAACAATCAACTCTCCCCACCCTCGTTTGAGTGTGGGGAGAGCCATTATCTCAACCTATTGTTCCATGCCGGAGATATATCGAGTTCAAGCCCTGAAATCATGCTCATTGTATTCAAATTTCCAGCAAGAGCAAATATAAAGTAGCGATACGACTGTGTCGGGAAATAAGGAAACAGCACGTCCTGCGTTTCGTTTTTCTTCTCACACCCACTCACCAATTTGAAATTCACTCCGTCGTTACTGCAAAGCAGGAAGCACGACACAAAAGCAGCAGAACTGCCACTACCCTTTCCTTTGGACAAATAGGCATGCAGCATCAGTTGCATTATGCGTTTAGGTAACTTTGTTCCGAACAGATGCGGACGTGTAAGAAGCATCACATTGTTACTGCCTGTAAAATTATCGCCCGGGACATATATATGCGTTGCATCGTCGTTATTACGGAACAGTGCAAACGTCCCTCCGGCTCTAACAGAGCCATTAAAAGAAATATTTATCTTACTCCACACCTTTGCCGACATTGAATATATGTAGCTATAGCCGTAATTGCTATTCAAGAACATCAGTTCGTCCATTTCGGCATAGCGCACAACCTTTGAGCCACACATGAAATTGAAGAATTCGCCGGCATCGACAACAAAGCCAAGCCCATAGAGAGAAGCTATCTTTCCTATTATATTGTTACGCTTTAGAACCTCCACATCCTTTGTTTCGTTATCTATAGCTACCGAAAGCCTGATACAACGATTACCGGAAATGAGCATTACTCCCTGAGTCCCCAGAAACAGTACACCATAATCCGTTCCGCACACCATAGCGGCATTCTGACATATCTCGTGCGACACAGGGTATATGTTGCTGTAAGCCGTCGCTCCCGACGCATCGACAGCCATAACCTGTATTCCCTCTTGCGAGAACACATAAAGCGGGTGTTCGCCGAACTGCCCCTCGGACATGGCAACCCTATTGGTAGATAGAGCCATCACACGGCCTTGCGAAAAGGGGTAAGTGCATTTTGCAGGAAAGACAAAAGGGTTATCCACCATTGACACTTTCATCACATTCTCCTTATCCTCGTAAACATTCTCCTCTTCGCCACAGTCATCGATGCCTGTAAGCAGCTCCCATGTCGAGTCAAAAGGAATACAGTCTATATCGCGGAACGTGGTATCTGCAACCGATTTGCTTATGGTAAAGACAATTTTGTCACCATTCTCAATATCACGCGGAATAAAGAATATCCTGTGCGAGGAGTATTTCTCGGGCGGAAAGGCCTGGCCTTTATATGTCCATTTGTTCAACGTGTTTGAATAAATAACCTCGTGTACTCCAAGCTCCTCGTTGAAGAGTTCAAGGACATCAGTAATCGGCATTGTACCTGCTGTTCCGCCATTTGCAAAGACCGATTCTATTGTTACCGCATATCCCAAATACCATTTATGAAGATACTGCGATATGTTAAGATGCTTATGAGGCAAGAGAGGGAAACATTTCCTGAACCATTCGGTGTCGTAACATATAAAAACCGTCATCTCATAGGCACGTGAGTCGGGATAAGAGAGTAAAGGAGGAAGCATGTATGTTTCTTTGTCGGAATCATAGCCCACATAGACATTCTCGAAATAGTTCATCACGACAGATGTGCCATTCTGTGTCTTTATCTTTGTCTTCAAGACAACCATATCAAGCATCTCCTTTCCCGTATATGTAGGCAACAACGAAGAACGCTCATATCCTTTGAAGAAATATTCGCGTAACGAAGCTACATGTAACCTGTTGTTGAACATATAGCTACATTCCGGGACTATCGACGAGAACGACTGACGTTGCTCAAAGCTGCTTAAGGAGTCCTGCATTACGATGTTCGACTGCGACACGTCATCGACAGAGTACAGACATTTGCCACCAATACTATACTCCGCTATTTTATAATACAATGACGCATCACTTACTTCGTTCCACAATTCATTAAGTTCCTTGTCCTTATACACTTCGAACTTTTCTGTGGTACGCAGTTTTGTTTCCGTATCAAGTACCGACACTCTCGCTTCTGTAATCCCTTTTCCCATTATCGACCCCGTCGTAAAGACATCAATGCCTACAATCACACCGTCCCAATCCTCCAACTTGAGATTCTGGAACTCGAATTGCGGCTTGAAGCCAAGCACCCTGACTTTATAGGTCGATTCCGTTGCCGTCTCATTGTTCTTTGTCGCAACCAGATTACCGCTATCACGTTTCATTCCATCAATTTCAGCCTCATCACTGACATATATTATATGCGAGGTATAAATGTATGACCCGTCATACAAGCGCAAGGCGAACCTGAACAATGCACGGTCGATATAATACCCCTCTTTGTTGGCTTTTGATATACACTCGTCGAAATACCCTTGTGAATTATATTGCCACAACGAAGATATTGCAGAATCAACCAGAGAAGTAGTGAATGTGGCATCGGTATTTATCTCATGTACAGATGACGAAGGTGTAATCTTCAGTACTGGAATTATTGGGGAATTACCGAGCCAACGGTATGTACCACCGGAATAGATAAGGTAAAGAATCCCAGTGTCTGTCATACACGCAGCCACATACCCCACAAATTCTATCATTCTGACACTCTTCAGCAGCGGGAAGTAGAGCTTGGCACCATGATTGTCGAGCAATCGTTGCCATTCCGAGTCGTACAAATCGACATCGCGTGTCGTGTTGTTCTTTATACAGAAATAGCACATAGCCTTGTCGTGCCAATATATTTCGGAATACGTACCCTCCAATCCTACATTCTCGACAAATTCAGGTATAGGACGCAACGCACCATTTACAGTACGCATATTGATGAGTTCCAAGCACTCCCCATCGTCGGCAAGTATATTGTCATTACTCCTCACCATACCCTTAAATGAAAAATTCTTATGCATATATATCTACTTTTTCAATATCAACTTACGCAACAGGTCAAAAACGCCCATTTTCCACAACACAGCAATCACCGGCAATATCAACAGCAGAAGTGCCTTTGAAGAGCTTTTCTCCTTTACCGTCACCATTCGCTCGGTATAAACAGTATCACACTTCACAACAGTGTCATGCAGCAGACGCTCCTTGTACAAGGTACGATACTTTGTAAAAAAGACAGTGTCGCATCTTTCCCTTATCACAATACTGTCCCTGACAATTACACTATCGACAAGCACGCGTCCTGTATGCGTGCTTGTCGATGCACGTTCTACCGATGCCGTTTCTATTCCCCTACACCCTGTCAGCAGGAGAATCATTGCACTAAGAACGATTCTCTTCATTTTTCTCATAATTGAAATAATCTTTCAAACAGGCATAACGTTCCAGAACACGAAGGCTCATTATGTAATGAAGAAAATCGAGTATGCGGTAAAGCGTACTTTTTTCGTTCGTTATAAGACGTGCATTCCGCAATATGTTGGTACCATAAAAGTATATGGCAACATATATCATGAACGAAACGCAATGAACAGCTACAATCTCTTCTCCTTTCAAATGCCCCAACATATAAATGGATGTAACCATGACAAAATATATCGTGGCATCACGGAAAAAGCAGAATGCCTTACGGAAGCTCCAGTCGCGACGGTTTCCTATATCGGCCAAAAGACCGATAACAAAGTTCACGCTAAAAAGAAATACCAACCCGAATATCTCATTCTTTATCGGGAACAGCAACCCTGCTATATTGGCAAGCAGGGATGCAAAAACGAGTTTAACACTATCCATAACCATATCACCTTTTCACATTTTCATTTCCTGTACAAAGAGCCATGGCAAACGACATGAAAGACTTTGATGCATCGTGCTTTTCAAACACATTGTACAAAAGAGATGCACAGGCATAGGCTACAGCGTCGGCCAGATGTTCGTCACATTGCACCACCCCTTCATTGATGTTATACTGCGCCTCATATACAAAATGTATCAGCACGTCATCGCTATTGTAAGGAAACGGTTTGACAGTACGCTTTCCCTCTTCCGTCACACCCTCGACACATATAGGCCTGTAGAGACCGGCAAACAGATTGCCGTTAAGGGCACATACAGCATCGAGAGAGTCGGACGAGGATATATAGAAACAAGGCTTTTTCCACGAATTGAGCTGCACCGAAACAAGACGTACAAAATCATCGGGCAGGAGTATCGAAGGACAACCGTCAGAAGACGACACGAACTGTCGGTCAGACGATGAAAGAGCCTTCACATTCACATACCCCCTTGCTGAATTCTTCTGCACCAGAGCAACAGCCTGTGGCAGAAGTTCCATTATGGTATAGTCGAGCGAACGCTTGTCATCGGTTATCAACGACACATCGTAATCACCTTCAGCCTCATTGACAAGGAAACGTACTTTTTTCACTAACTCAGCGGTGGTAATCATAGCCAATTAGGAAATGCGACACCCTTTACCAAGGCAACAGCCTTTATCTGGCTCTTGTTTTGCAGTTCGGCTAAGGTGCAGCAGTAAGGCTCACCCATCAACACCATACGCGCCTGTTGCATGTTGGTAACTTCAGGGAATGTGTTCAAGGCATCATCTTGCGACAGAGAGCCATTCTCAACCTGTTCAACCACATCACGTTCATCGTGTATCACCTCTACCCTTCCACGTTTTATTTCACCATTACGGAAGGCATCGCTGTTCTCTATCGCTTTCTGGAACAGCGCGTTCTCGGTAACATATTGGGCAGGATATACACCTGTCGAATTTATCGAGCCACCGGTAAATTCAATACGCACAAGTGCCTTACCTATACGGAAATAGCTGTTACGTTCAATCTGCCCATGAATTTCGTATGTTATTCTCTTCTTCATCTTTATGTTTCTTTGATTTTGAACGATGCCCGCCCCAAAAGGCCCGGGCATCGTCTTTTATGTTTACACTAAAATCTCGCCGGTATATTCAACCCAAGTGTTACCATTGAAGGTCACGACAGAACCTGCGCCAAACCATTTCTTTGAAACGCCGTCAACCTCATGATTGACATCGGCTGTCAGGATAACCACATCGTTCACATTAGGTGACGAAGGCAACTCGGCTGCACTTGTAACGCGTGAAGCACCCGGAATATCACTCTCAGAGGCAGAGCCATTGACCCAGATATGTGAATAACCCTTTAAGCACAAGCAGTCGATGGTCATCACAACCTCGCGTTTTGCCTCTTCGCCATCGACATTCTCGGTCTTGGCATCCTCGTTCTTCATGTAATAGCGTACAAGACCGTTCTCGTCGATAAGACCACCGCAGTGAGCATAGCCAAGAGCGTCAAGTGTCGGGTCGTGGATAAGGTCGATATCACCGAACACGGTATGTATCTTAGTACACTCGATGCCGAACACCTTGTCACCTGTCACGCTGATGTTCTTGTGCAGTGTAAGGTCAATTTTCTGAATATCGTTCAAGAGTTGCTTACCCAAGAGCCAAATAGCTCTCTTGGTGCAATTGAATCCTGTAAATTTCACCATTGACAGGTTTATCAAATCGGCAAAAGTGATATTTGAAGAGAGGTCATACTGGCGTTTGAACTGCCAACGGATACCCTTTGAGAAGTAATCCCACTGGTAACCCATAGCATTGTCCATAGCCTGTACCTTGAACTTACCCGGCTGACCTACCCATGCTGTACGGCAGCTCTCAAGACGGAACTGACGCAACACAGCCTCGGCAATCTGCGCCTCGCTGAACTGTATGCGTTTCTTCTGCGCAGCAAAATAATCACTTACGATGCTGTTACAAAGCTGCTTCTGCAAATACATACGTTCAGGCACAGGAACAATTGTCGAAGGTGCAATGAACTTCTGTGTTTCGTAAGCTGCCGAAGAGAGCAATATGATTTCTGTTCCGGCAGGGATTGTAGGAACCACGCAATAGTCGTCGCTTGCATTGACCTTTGGACCATTGACAGCCATAGCGATAGGCGCTTCGGTAGTGCTGTTCTTTCCTACGAAGAAGAGCATGAGGTCAACACCCGAGAGCTCTATCTGGCCTGTCGGGTCGTATCCGTTCACACCTTTACAAATAGCAGTATAGTACTCCTGGAAAATTTTTCTCTCGCCGGTTGTAGAGAACGGAATCTCGGCGCGTGTAGCCTTTATACCTGTATATGTTTCGTTGGTATAGGCCTTTGAGCGTTTGTCATCGATGAGATAGTGATCGACCTCAAATGAGTTTACTCGTACCTGACGGCGTATCTTACGCTTGATGGTGTCGATAACACTCTCATCGCTGGCAATACCGATTATCTGGTCATCGGAGTCGGCATCGATAAAATCGCTTCCCAACTCTCTTGCATTCGATACGGTAGTTGCCTCACCATTACCCTGCGAAGGCAAACCTGCAATGCCATTGGACGGCTTGGGCGAGCCTGCCGGTACTACATTTACAGCAGCCAAAATTGTTCCTGCAACAGCGTCGCCGAAGATGTAACATGCGATAGCTACCAACGACATGATTACAAACAGAGGGTTCTCCCTCAAAAAAGAAATGATTTTTTTCATAGTAAAAATTTATTGATTAATAAATAGGTAAATTGTCAAGCATTAAGCGCCTTGTCGATAAGTGAGTTACGTTTGCGCTTTACATCAGTGTCGGGAGCAACGCTGCTGATACCCTTTGGCATACCATCGCCAAACTCCTCTTTCATTCGACGGATATTTGTGTTGCGTCCCTTGATATCACCTGCCACAAAAGCGTCTTCGACATCCTTCTCATAGGTTATGGCATGGTCGAGAGCCACACATACTTCATTTGTGTATTTACCGGCCAATATCGGGAACACGAGGCTCTCCCACACCTTATCCATAAACTCCGAAGCATCGTATCCCTTGCTCTTGCAGAACTCCTCTATCACAGGCACACTTTCGGTTATGTTCTTCTCATACTCATGACGGTCGTTTGCAAGACGCATCATTTCATCTTTACGCTCCTCTTCAGCAAGCATTATCTCCTCGAACTCCGGGCTATCCTCATCGAGCATCATAAAGGAGTTGCCGAAATAGCGTGCCATTGCGCTATGAGCTTTGCGTTTGCCGTTTATCACGTCCATGAGCATTTGTGCCAAACGAGGGTCACGCTCAAGGATTCCCGCAAGACGCTCATTCTGCTCCTTATTGACTTTAAGATGTTGAAGCAATAGTTCCTGTGAGAACTTGTCGGAGATGTCAAAATCTTCGCCAAAGATTTTCTTCAGTTCATTACCAAGGATTGAATCAGAGTGTTCAACCTGTGGCTGTGTCACACTTTCCGCGCTGTTGTTTACAGGCGGATTTACAACTTCACTGTTGTTTGGATTTTTAATTTTCTGTTCCATATTTTTCTGTTTTACGACAGCAAAGGAACAACAGAAACCATGCGACAAAGTTGCTGAAATGACAATAAGAATATATTTTTTCCATTTTCGCATATGTTGAAAACTTAATGGCAAAACAGCAAACTTTTAGCCAATTTTGGCTATATTTTTGTAGTCAAAAAAACAAAAGCAATGAAAAACACAGCCATTAATTCTGTTCGCGAGATGCGCAAACAGGATGTCATCAACAGTTTTTATGACTCTTATAAGGAATTAAGAAAAATCAAACCTTACGCAACACAGAACGATGTTATAGAATACGCAGCCAAGAGAAAGGCTCCCCGGTTCTATGTGACATTCGAAAATGCCCGACGTTTCATATCATTGTTATCGCGGAAAAAGAAATTACCTATCAGGAACGAGAACAAGATAGCAATGTATAAAGAGATATTCCGCAGATATATGCAACAGGTAAAGGATTGTAACAAACGCTACAAATACATCATTCTTGAAAAGATAATAGAAGAACCTGCACCGTCGTTCTATCTTGAAGAAGAGACTTTCAGAGGTATCATATATAAGACCATACGCAAACGCAACAGAGAGCTCGCACTAAATTAGCAAAAGAGCAAACTCAAGAGAAGAGGCCGTATATATCTTTGCATCACAATAAACGAGAACTGATTAAGACATGAAAGAAATACAATTAAGTATCGACGGCGGAAGGCTGTTCGAGAGAATGAGAACAGAAAGCGGAAAGGCTGCGCAGATAAAAGAGAGTGCCGGACAAAGCGAAAAGCTGTCAACCCATTCAATAGTCACCAATGACGAAAAAGAGCTCATTGAGGATTATATATCGACAGCTGTGAACGAATGTATCACTATCATAAGCAACTATTTGGGAACATGCAAGCCGTGTGAGGATTCCACCCCGAGCGACATACGTCTATGCGTTGCAATACCCGACAATTGGGCTGAAGAGGCTGTTGAATCGCTCAAGGACATTGTAGCGAATATAATTTACAACCGCAGCCTGCAACAATGGTATATGCTTGTAAAGGCCGACGATACGAACTTATGCGCAAGCAAGATACAACTATACATGAAACAGCTGCAGGAGGTACTTTCAATACGTAAAAGACCACAATAAGAACCGACTATGAAAAACACAATAATCATAAAGAGAAACGGACTGCAACAGCAGATTGATTTAAGGAACTATTACATGGGAGAGGCGGCAAAACGGAAAGATTTGGATGCCGTCACCATACAAAGTGGCAAGGATGATGAAGAACTGCTTTACATGTTCATTGAAAAAGCATGTAACGAGCTTGTTACTGCTGTTGCTCTCCGTTTCCCTTATATATCAGCAGTTGTCGGCAAAGAGGATATTGAAATCGCCTTTGAAACCGACCATGACTACCCGAGCCACCTGTTACCGTTATTGCAACAGGCAATAGGCGATTCTCTTGTCAACGAGACAATAACACAATGGCTACTTCTGCGTCGCCCCGAGATGGCGCAAAGCTATATATCATTACGGGCAAGCCTATACAATAACGTACAGCATCTTTTTGCCAAAATTTACAATAGCAGAAAAATACGTCGTCGTCCGACAGACCTCGCAGGTATATAAGACACAAACAATGAAGTTCGTATATGGAGAAAGAGAAAATCATAGAAAAGAACAAGGAACGGCTGAGAGAAATCTCAGCCGTTTACAATCCCATAACCGGAGAAGGCTCCACTTCCGTTCCACGCAGGTGGGCTGCAATAGAAGGTTTTCCGATAGAGAATATAAACCTGCCCACAAGCATGTACGACGAGCCTTTACTACAACAGCTTACCAAACTTGGCGTTGCACGTTACTTACGCGACATCAAACAACAGGAGCCCAACAGCAACAATATCATAAGGCTGTGGCTTGAATTCTGTCTGTTACGTATAAGACACGATTTCGAGTATTGGGCAAGAAGCATGACAACCATTTCGGACAAAGGCAAAGGACGTGACACAGCCTTTACACTCAACCGTCCGCAACGCATATACCTCAAGGCTATGGAAAAATTACGCCTTGAAAACAGACCTATAGACATTATACTATGCAAGGCACGACAATGGGGAGGCTCCACTCTGACCCAGCTGTATATGTTGTGGATACAGCTCGTTCACAAACATAATTGGAACAGCGTGATATGCGGTGATATCGAGAAACAGTCGTCGATTGTAGCAGGCATGCTTGCAAAAGTCATATCACGCTACCCTACATGGGCTACAGGTGGCAAACAGCTGACAACAACACCTTATCAGGGGGCGCAGAAGACACGTGTCATAAGCTGGAGCAACAGCCGTTATTCTCTCGGTTCTTCGCAGAAGCCCGACTCGTTGCGAAGTGAAGATATAAGCATGGCACACCTCACCGAAGTAGGTTTGTGGAAAGCCACTCACGGACGCAAGCCCGAAGACCTTGTACAGTCCATATTCGGTTCAATAGCAAGTGGACCATATACAATGAAGGTTATAGAATCGACAGCAAAGGGAGTCGGGAATTTCTTTCACAGGACATGGCTCGATGCTGTCGAGAAACGCAATAACTTCACTCCCGTATTTATACCCTGGTTCAGCATAGACCTATACAGCAAGCCTATCGATGAAAAAGAGTACGGCGAGTTCATAGACAGCATGAACGAATACGAACAGGAACTCTTCAGGCTTGGTGCGACACTCGAAGCCATTGCATGGTATCGTGACAAACGACGGGAGATGCCCGATGAGTGGCGTTTGTTCTCGGAGTTCCCATCGACAGCCAATGAAGCTTTCCAAAGCACAGGACGACGTGTATTCCGCACAGCTTATGTCAATGACATCAGAAGCAACTGTGTTCCGCCATTGTTTGTCGGTGACATAGTGGAACGCAACGGCAAGAGCGAGTTCGTTCCATGTCAGCCGGGCGAAGACAAAGGCAATGACCTGTTGCGTGTGTGGCTTATGCCGGAGAAAGGACAGCATATACGTGACAGATATATCGTTACCGTCGATGTGGGAGGAACAAGCAACAAGGCCGACTACTCATGTATTCTTGTTGCAGACCGCATAGCAATGTCCGACGGAGGAGTCCCCGAAATTGCAGCCTGCTGGCACGGACACATCGAACATGACAAGCTTGCATGGAAAGCGATGGAGATAGCACGCGCCTACGACAATGCGTTACTTGTAATAGAGGCAAACACTTTGGAGACAGAAGGTACAGAGGGAAACAATTTTGAGTATATCCTCAACGAGATATCTGGCAAATACAGTAATCTCTATTGCCGTACATCGTTACAGGATGTAAAGCAAGGACGACCGCGTCGCTGGGGATTCCATACAAACAGCTCCACAAAGCCTATGGTGATAAATTTCCTTATCAAAGCATTGCGTGACGGGCTTTACATTGAACGATGTATAGAAACCACATACGAGCTGGACCTTTACGAATACAAAGAGAACGGCAAAGAGATGGGTGCCATAGAAGGCAACCACGACGACAGAGTAATGGCAACAGCCATACTTGTCTGGATTTGTTACAACCACCCGTTGCCGAGTGTAGTCAACATCGACAACCCCAACAGACGCAAACGCAGAATCATAAGCGAAGCAAGCATATAAGACAAAACGGCAATGATGCGCACATCATTGCCGTTTTGTCTATTTAAGTTCCGTTTTATTCGTAAAGGAAGAATTGCGGACGGCCATAAAGACGGAAATCCTTTATGCAGCCGGGAAGGTCGGTATTGCGCACACAGATGCGGAAGCCCTTCACACTGCGTATATTTCCAAGGTCAACAATTACCTGATGCGGCAACTGTTTGATATCCTTTTTCCATGCAGAATGCCAATATGTCGATTCGTCACCGTCAATCATATCTTCGGCAACACCCTCGCCTACGGCTTCGGTATTCGTGTGGACAATTTTCCATTTTCCCTTATTGATGACATCGCCATTCTCGTCAAGCAGTTCAATCTCACTTATACAAGAGTTCATTCCGTCGTATGTGCTTTGTATATCTATGCACAGGTGACGTAATGTTTTTGTTCCGTCGAACATGAATTCCTGCCAACCACTCTTTTTCTGTACCATACCTTTGAAAATTCCGTCGAACTCGTCAAGTACGGGAACACGATTATACTCACGTGCAATGGCGAATGAATTCTTGTCGGAACCGAGAGTGTTGAGAATAGGCTTGTCAAGTCCGCGTACCGAACGCTTTCCTGTAGCTTCCATTTCAAAGACAACAATCTCGTTTTCTCCCTCCTTGATCCAAGGCGCAGGCAGGTACATTGTCTGCTGTGGTCCTATACCCCAGAACTTACCGAGTGACTTACCGTTCACCCAGACAGCACCTTTACCCCAGCCTGTCATATCGATAAATGTATCACCCACCTTGTCTATGGTAATTGTTCCACGATAGAAGCCGGGGAGATTACCCTCGTAACGTATCTTAGGGAACTTGTACTTTGTCACATCGGCACGATGCAAAGGCAAAGATGTTATTGTCCAGCCTGTCAGTTCCTTTCCTGCGAGTGTTACGCCTTTTGTGATACCTTTCAGGTTATTGACAAGGTCTTTGCCGTAATTTACACGTCCACCGTTCTCGACAAGGATTTCAAGCACAGAGTTAGGCTCTGTCACATCGAGTTGCAGGGCGTTCTTACGGAAACGGCGGTCAAGACTGCCGACAACATTACCATTCAATACCACAACAGCGTAGTCACGCAATTCATCAACAACAAGTTTACCCTTGACAGGCTCAGCAATAACTGTTTCATAATGGATATAGCCATAATCCTGATTCATGTCCTCCATAGTCTTTGTCTTTTCCGACTTTACCCTATCGCCAAAAGCAATGGATAGAGGCGCCCACTCGGTAAGCTCAACTTCTGCAAAAGTGGTTGTAGGGTTGTCGGCCGGTACAGGAGGAAGTGTCACACCTTCGGGGAGATTCTTCTGTATCACCTCGCGGAAAGCGTGATATTTAGGATAGGCATTACCGTATTCTCCAAGCGGAGCGTCATAGTCATAGCTTGTAGGCTGTGGCTCATAAGAACCATTGTTGGTATTGGCACCGTTGGTATAATGGAAATTTGTTCCACCATGGAACATATATATGCTGACTGACACATCGTGGCTCAACATCCAGTCAAGCTGTTCGGCAGGTCGTTTGTAATCGACTGCAGAGTGAGGCAATCCCCACACGTCGAACCATGCAGGATAGAATTCTGCAACAAAATATGGGCCACCTGGATAGAAACGGTCAATAGAGGTCATTATATCCTCGCCTACCGCACCATTCACAGTCGGCAGTATTCCCGGGATATAGCCATGAGGCATCTGACCCGAGCCGTCGCATGTCATCAAAGGAACATTAAAACCTGCATTCTTGATCATTTCGGCAAGCTTGCCAAGATATACCTTGTCATTGCTGTATGAGCCATATTCATTCTCTACCTGCACCATAATGATATTACCGCCATTTGTTACGGTATGCGGTGCAAGTTCCTTACCGAGAGCATTCAGATAACGCTCGCATGCTGCAAGAAACGCAGGATTGTCGCTGCGCCACACCATAGAAGTGTCCTTCTGCAACCAATAAGGATAACCGCCAAAGTCAAATTCGGCACACACGTATGGACCAGGACGAAGAAGAACGAAGAGTCCCTCTTCCTCTGCTATTTCCACAAAGCGCGCAATGTCGGCCTGACCTTCGAAATTGAATTCACCCGGTTGCGGTTCATGGACAGCCCAAAAGACATATGCCGAAATGGTATTCAATCCCATTGCCTTTGCACGTTGCATACGGTCGCGCCAATACTCCACTGGAATACGGGGATAGTGCATCTCGCCACATATCAGCTGTACTTTTTCACCATCGTAAAAGAATTTTCCCTCTTTTATCTCGAATGTATGAGGTTTCTTGCCACAACTTCCAAAAAGAAGAGCTAGAAGAAACAGAGGAAGTAACAAAAGACTCTTTTTCATAGCAAGTTTTTTAGTTCTTATAAAATTATAGGGACAGGAGTTTAGCAAAACTAAATGCCTGTCCCTATGATTATGCATTAATAGGCGTTAGCCCTTTTGTGAGTATTTCTCAGCCTGAGCAGCAATCAGTTCAGCGTCCTCGAAATAGTTGATTTTCATTGCACGACGAACATCGGCAAGAGTATCCGCAGCAACCGCACGCGCATTGTCACATCCCTGCTTCAAGATAGCGTAAACCTCATGGATTTTACCCTCCCACTCCTTGCGTCGTGCACGTATAGGTGCAAGCTCCTCTTCAAGAATGGCAATGAGGAATCTTTTAACCTTCACATCGCCAAGACCACCACGACGGTAGTGTGCCTTCAGTTCGTCAAGGTTAGGATATTCAGGAAGATATTTTTCGAAATGTTCGGGACGGCAGAATGCGTCGAGATAGGTAAACACGGTATTTCCCTCCACCTTACCTGGGTCCTGAACACGAAGATGGTCAGGGTCGGTATACATACCCATTACATGCTGACGTAGTTCCTCGGCTGTATCGGAAAGATAGATGCAGTTTCCAAGCGACTTACTCATCTTTGCTTTTCCGTCTGTACCCGGAAGACGAAGACACGCAGCATTGTCGGGAAGGAGAATTTCCGGCTCAACAAGTGTTTCGCCATATATACCGTTGAAACGACGTGCAATCTCACGTGCCTGCTCAATCATAGGCTGCTGGTCTTCACCTGCAGGCACTGTAGTAGCACGGAATGCTGTTATATCCGATGCCTGGCTGATTGGATAGGTAAAGAAACCAACAGGAATACTTGTTTCGAAGTTACGCATCTGTATCTCTGTTTTCACAGTAGGGTTACGTTGCAGACGCGACACTGTCACAAGGTTCATGTAATAGAATGCAAGCTCACAAAGTTCGGCAACCTGTGATTGTATGAATATGGTACACTTTGAAGGGTCAATGCCTACTGAAAGATAATCAAGGGCAACCTCGATAATGTTCTGACGTACCTTTTCGGGGTTGTCGGCGTTGTCGGTCAAAGCCTGTGCATCGGCAATCATGATGAATATCTTGTCGTAAAGGCCTGAATTCTGCAATTCGACACGACGACGCAATGAACCGACATAGTGTCCCAAATGAAGACGACCGGTAGGACGGTCACCTGTTAGTATTATTTTGCTCATAATGTTTTGTTTTTCCTGATTGATTATTGTTGCGCGAAGTTACAAATAAAATTTGTAATATCATCTGCTCTCTATAAAATTATCATGTATCTGTTTGGGAGTTGTCAACAACCCCTGTTGTTTCAGTTCGTCAAGTTTCTTTGCGATACTGCCGTTGCCTGTCTTAAGTTGCTTGAAAGCATCGTTATATGCCTCGTGCGCCTTGTCGAGAGAAGTTTCTATCTTGCGGAAATTGTCGGTAAAATTCACGAATTTGTCATAAAGGGAATTTGCCGTATCGACAATTTTCTGCACATCGCGCTGCTGACGTTCACGGGTCCAGAGAGAGTTCACGACAAACAGCGTCGAGATGAGATTTGATGGCGAGATAAGCACGATTCCTTTCTTGTAGGCATAGTTCCACAATCCGTTGTCGGCCTCCATAGCCATAAAGTACGAAGGCTCATTGGGTATGAACAACATTACATAATCAAGTGAATTGATGTTGTATTTGTCGTAACGTTTTCCGGCAAGTTCATCGATGTGTCTGCGCACACTTGCCACATGCTCCTTAAGAGCAATGGCGCGGGCCGTATCATCTTCTGCCGAGAGGTATGACATATATGCCGTAAGCGACACCTTGGAGTCGATTATGATATCGCGCTTACCGGGGAAATGCACTATGACATCAGGTTTCATCTTACGTTGCGTATCGTCATTTATAGCCACGCTACCCTTTTCGTCACGCAACACAACCTGATGCTCCCATTGTTCGCCCTCTATAAGTCCCGAATTTTCGAGTATCTGTTCAAGAATCGTTTCACCCCAATCACCCTGGAATTTATTGTTATTGGTTCCGGCTATGGCATTGGTAAGATTTACAGCATCGCGGCTTATGCGCTGGTTTGCTTCGACAAGACTCTTTATATTCTCCTGCAACGAGAAACGTTGACGGCTCTCCTCGCCATAGATATTCTCCACCTTTTCGCGGAATTGTTTGAGGTCGTTGTTGAACGGTGTAAGGATATTTGACAATTTTTCCTGTGACTGACGGCTCAATATTTCGCTATTCCTTTCAAGCGCTTCACCTGCCATATCCTTAAACTCCTTTCTCATCTGCTCCATTGTGGCATTGAACTGTTCCTTTTGTGCTTCAAGACGTTCTTCAAGCACTCTGTTTTCGCTTTCAAGAGCCGCAATACGCGCAAATTGTTCCTCTCGCAACGCCATTATTGCGACCATTTCATCATCTTTCTTAGCTATTTTTTCATTAAGACTCTGATTTGTTGCCTGTAAAAAATTATTCTCCTTTTCACACGCCGACAACTTTCCATAAAGACGTACGAACAGGACTGTCAAAACCACTAATGACAGCAAAAGAACCGATAGAATAACAGATAGTAGTATTGTCATAAATATAGTGTTTTTCAATTATAATCGTCGCTCCCCTATTTGCAGAATTGCCGATAAAGAGATATCAATGGCGAGAGATAATGCATAAAGCAGCCCAACAAGGCCTTCGGCATCAAAGACTCGAAAAATAGAGTTCCATGCAAAGAAAAATCTTTCTTCAACTCCTTTATTGCTTTGCAGTTCTCACATTGCGCCCTCTGCAGTTCATCATACGATGCAATTTTACGGTAATCACTCCTTTTCATTCTCCTTTGCAAACATTATTCTACAAAACCTCCTTACTGCCCTATTGACAAAAAGCCTCTTCTTGAGCAGATATACCAACAAAGCCATGAATACCAGCAACAGAACCGCAAATGAAAGAGCTACGGCAAACCCGGTCACCGGAACAAGCAATGCCACCATAACCACAAGCATGAATATGAAAGCAAGAAACAGGAGCATGAATATCACAAACCCACATGCGACATCACCATACAATAGCGAAACGGCATCGATAACAGAAAGCTTGTAACCATCAATGCTCCTTTTCACATATTCATCAGCATCGTTATAAAGAGTTTCAAAATTCTCCCTGATGCTCATAGTGCTACTCTTCAACAGTTACACTGACGTTTTCTCCACAACGGCAATTATCACCGCACATAGCCTCATCGACATGCTTTTTCATGTCACCAAGTTTCTCTTTGATATCAGCACGCAACTCCACTCCTTTCTTTGGGGCGAACAACAACGCAATGATACCGCCTGCCAAAACTCCTCCGGCAAAAGCCACAACATTACAAATTCTCATAACTCCAACATTTTAATAGGTTAACAAATGCCGGAACCTTAACCATGAGATTTCTCTACGCGAAGTTAGCTTCTTGAACACCAAAAATCAATAATCACGCCCATTTTTATTCCAAAAATAAAAATTAAAGACTCAATTTTAGTGTATAAACCCAAAATGCACTACCTTTATAGCGTAAAGCCATTACATGGCGGTCCGGTTAAACTTAAAACAAACTGTAAATGAAAAAGTGCGCTGAAATCCTATTTTATTCTTTGGCAATCATTCTTTTTGCGTGCTGTGGCAACAACGCAAAAAAAGATAAAGAAACGGTAAGCGACAACGACATTACCATAACCCCATTCGAATATCACGAAACATTCAAACTCAACGAAAACGCAATCGAATCTCCTACTTTAGAATTCGACATGTCGTTATCACTTATAGAGTCTTGTGACCCTGTTGTTTCAGAAAACATAAACCAGGCCATAGCATATACCCTGTTCGAGATACACGACAAATCGGTCAAAGATGCTTGCGAAAAGTTTGTCGAACTACGCAAAAGAGAGTACATGGAGCTGCAGCCGGAGTTTATCGACATCAAGAACAACGACATGCCGGCAGTCTGGTTCTACAACTACTACATAGCCAACAGCGAAGTCGAAAGAGGATACAACGGAGTTCTAAACTACATCATAATGTGGGAAGAATTTACAGGAGGAGCACACCCCAACAGCTATTACACAGTTCTTAACTTCAACCCCGGAACAGGAGAAGAAATTATCCTGAGCGACATTTTGAAAGAGAATTACGAAGAGCCATTGACAGACATGCTCATAAACAACCTTGCAAAACAGCTTGAGGTTACAAATGTCGACGGCATAAAGGAGAAAGGTTATCTATATCAGGATACAGAGATGTTCATATCGAACAATTTCATTCTCGACAACGATAAAATAGTTTTCATATACAACAAATACGAAATAGCCCCTTATGCTTTAGGGGACATAATGATTGAAGTAACATACAACGAACTTAAAGACTTGATGAAATAATGGAAAACATAAAGAAATACTTTCCCGGAATCAGCGAGAAGCAGGAAGAGCAGTTTGCAGCGCTTTACGACCTGTACTACGATTGGAACAGCAAAATCAATGTCATCTCACGCAAGGATATTGAGAATTTATACCTGCATCATGTGCTGCACTCCCTTGCCATTGCCAAATATATAACATTCAAGCCCGGCACAAAGATAATGGACATGGGATGCGGTGGCGGTTTTCCCGGCATACCCCTTGCCATAATGTTTCCAGAGGTTGATTTCCACCTTGTTGACAGCATCGGCAAGAAAGTGCGTGTTGCAGCAGAGATAGCACAAAGCATAGGAGTGACAAATGTGAAGACAAGCCATAGCCGCGCCGAGGATATAAAGGATAAATACAGCTTTGTCGTAAGCCGCGCAGTAATGCAGCTCCCCGACCTTGTCAAGATTTGTCGTAAGAACATTGCCAAGGAGCAGAATAATGTACTACCCAACGGCATTATATGCCTGAAAGGTGGTGACATGAGTGCCGAGACACGTCCTTTCAAGAATTGTTGCGAGGTCATAGACCTTGACAACTGGTTCAGTGAAGAGTATTTCAAGGACAAGAAAGTTGTTTACGTACAGATTTAATGACTATGCAGATAAAGACATTTGTCGTAAACCCCATTCAGGTAAACTGTTATTTATTGTGGGACGATACCAACGAAGCCGTTCTTATCGATTGCGGAGCATGGATGCCCGAGGAACGTGAACGCATAAGGCTGTTTGTCCAAAGTCAGGGACTGACAATAAAGCATTATCTGAATACACATCTGCATTTTGACCACATATTCGGCAATGCATATGTCGAGGAGACTTTCAATGTCAAGGCAGAAGCAAGCGACAAGGACTGGAGCTGGGCCGAAAGCATTGCAGAGCGCGTAGCCCGCTTTGGAATAAGGTACGAAGAAAAAGTTCCTGCATTGGGTCGCATTCTCAACGACAAGGACGAGATTCTTTTCGGCAATCAAAGAATAACAGTCATAGCGGTCCCCGGACATTCTCCCGGAAGCCTCGCCTTCCATATCCCCGAACAGAAAGTACTGTTCACAGGCGACGCGCTATTCTGTCAAAGCATCGGACGTACCGATTTCCCCGATTCCAATCATATGGAACTTATTACATCAATAAGGGAAAAGCTCTTTACCCTGCCCGACGACACGGTTGTATATCCGGGACACAGCGAAAAGACGACTATCGGCTTTGAAAAGAGATACAATATGTATGTTAGATAAAACAAGAAAGCAGGCAAACTCATTGAGTTTGCCTGCTTTCTTGTTTTTATGCATGTCACTTCACCTTCAAACTTGCTTTGACAAGGTATATTATCAGCAATGCGTATGCAACAAACGATGCGACCTCACTCAACGGATTCTCAATCCAGGCATCATTCATTACATTGATACCGCCAAAACGCATGGCAGCACTCACAACGCCCATAAGCGCACCACCGGCAATAAATCCCGATGCAAGCAAGGTACATTTCTCACCACGTTGATTGTTCAGCTCACTATCCTTGCTGCGCGATGTCACATACCAATTTATTGCACCACCGACGAGCAGAGGCAAGTTCAGTTCGAGCGGAATGAACATACCCAATGCAAAAGCCAATGCAGGAACCTTAAAGAATGTAAGTACCAGAGCAAGCAACGCACCGATAGCATACAACAGCCAAGGTGCACCAACGCCATTCATAAGCGGGTCAATCACCGCTGCCATGGCATTTGCCTGCGGAGCAGCAAGGTCACCGCTTGTAAATCCATAAGTCTTGTTCAATATCATGATGACACCCGAAACCGTTGCTGCAGAAACGAGTGTACCCAAGAATTTCCAGGTCTGCTGTTTTGCAGGTGTACTGCCAAGCCAATAACCTATTTTAAGGTCTGTTATAAAGCCACCGGCCATTGAAAGTGCCGTGCAGACCACGCCACCCATTATCAAGGCTGCCACCATGCCTGACGAACCTTTAAGCCCGACAGCTACCATAACAACCGAAGCAAGGATGAGAGTCATCAGCGTCATACCCGAAACAGGGTTAGAGCCAACAATGGCAATGGCATTTGCCGCAACAGTTGTAAAGAGGAAAGATATTACAGCAACAAGCAGAACAGCTACGATGCTATGCAACAGATTACCCTGCATTACATCAAAGACAAAGAATACAAATACCAGAAGCAATGTAAATACAGAGCCGAAGAGAACCACCTTCATCGACAAGTCCTTATCTGTACGCTTCACTGCAACAGAATCTTTCTTACCGCCAAGTTCGCGTGAAGCAAGACCTACAGCACTCTTTATGATACCCCATGACTTGAATATACCTATTATACCGGCCATTGCAATACCGCCTATACCTATACTTTTTGCATACTCTTTAAAAATAAGTTCCGGCGACATTTGTCCAACAGTTTCTGTAATAGCAGGATTCCATGTATTAAGGACCGTATCGCCGAACACCAGGCCCATACCCGGAATTATCAGCAACCACACGGCAAGCGAGCCGGCACAGATTATTGCGGCATATTTAAGACCTATAATACATCCCAATCCAAGAACAGCCGCACCTGTATTGATTTTCAGTACCAATTTGGCTTTTTCGGCAACTACATCACCCCAAGCAAAAAGACGTGTAGTCACATTCTCGTTCCACCAACCAAAAGTTGCCACAATAAAATCATATATACCACCAATCATAGCAGCAATAAGCAACGGCTTTGCCTGACTTCCGCCCTTCTCTCCCGACACAAGCACCTGTGTACTTGCCGTAGCTTCAGGGAAAGGATATTCACCGTGTTTCTCCTTTACAAAATACTTGCGGAAAGGGATAAGGAAGAGAATACCGAGAATACCTCCAAGCAATGAACTAATGAACATCTGCATAAAGTTCACAGTCATTTCGGGATATTTGCTCTGCAGGATATACAATGCCGGCAGAGTAAAGATAGCACCGGCAACAATAACGCCCGAGCAGGCGCCAATAGACTGTATTATCACATTCTCACCAAGAGATTTCTTGCGTTTTGCAAGTGTTGACATACCGACAGCTATAATTGCAATAGGTATTGCAGCCTCGAACACCTGACCGACTTTCAAACCAAGATACGCCGCTGCGGCAGAGAACAACACAGCCATAACTATACCCCACGACACCGACCAGAAGTTCACTTCAGGATAGACTTTGTCGGGCGACATTAAAGGGCGATACTCCTCACCTTCATTCAACGGACGAAAAGCATTTTCGGGCAGACCCGTAGATTTTTCATTTTCTTGTTTCATCATTGTATTATTAATTCATGGAAGTGCAAATTTAATAAAATTCAGACAACTTTCTTAATTAAAGAGGGTTGCTATTTGCTCTTTCAATGGTTTTACAATAATTTTGCGCCGCAGAAAGCAAAAAAGTGATGCCAAACAACTATTTCAAATTCAAGCAATTCACCATAGTCCAGGACGGATGTGCCATGAAAGTAGGCACCGACGGTTGCCTGCTCGGAGGCTGGTTCGACTGTTCCGACAGCAAGCATATACTTGACATAGGTTGTGGAAGCGGGCTTATTGCCATTATGGCAGCCCAACGTTGCAATGCACAGATAACAGGAATTGAGATAGACAAGGACGCAGCTGTCCAAGCAAGAGAGAATGTAAACAATTCTCCATGGAAAGAGCGCATAGAAATCGTAAACGAGAACTTGTTGGATTACAGCTGTGACAAGAAGTTCGACACAATTGTGAGCAACCCTCCCTACTTTGTAAACAGCCTGAAATGCGATAACTCATCACGCACTCTTGCACGCCACAGCGACAGCCTCAGCAGCAAAGATTTCTTCGCAAAATGTGCCGATATTTCAACCCACGACTCTACGGTTGCCATAATAATTCCGTGCGACATAATGAATGAATGGCAATCTTCGGCAAACGAGTACGGTTTCAACACAAAACGTGTTACCTACATAAAAACCACTCCAACCAAATTGCCAAAAAGAGTGTTGATTGAATTTTCACGAGCTACAGAAGATACCATAACCACCACTCTGATCCTTGAGGAAAGCCGTGGAGAATACAGCGAAGACGCAAAGAAGATTTTACGCGATTTCTACCTCAAGATAGAATAATTTTGTAAAATAAATTCAAAAAGAAAACCCAAACGGATTTAAGGCTAAAATCATTTTCCTCGTCTGTTCAACAAACCGAATTTAGCCATAAGAGGTTTTGTTACGACAAAGCTGAACAATACAGCAAAAGCAACGCCCAGCGAGTTGAATAAAAAGTCAAAAACATCACCCCCACGATGTTTGGTAAGATACTCCTGCGCAAGTTCTATCAAGCCACTGAAAAATATCGGAGCAACAATGGCGTACCAGATAATTCTCTTTATCTGAACCTTCTCATGTGTCAGGAAATACTCAAACCATAGGACAGAGCAGAATCCCCCATACATTAGAAAATGCACAATTTTGTCAAAATAAATAACTTTACCAAAATCAGTTTCCGAAGGATTGAAAAACGACAGATAACATATTGTAGCCAATACCATTATCGACAACGGGTATCTCTTTAGCGAATTACGCATAAACTCAACCATAAATTCCATTCATTGAATAAAACTCGCAGGACTACAAAATGTTTTATTATTTCTATTTCAGTTTCAATATATTCAATTCCGGAACAACCACAGTTCCGTTTATTGCATCAAAGAACTGTTTATGCAAAGGCATCGGCTCACATGTACCATCCCACCCCGGCAATGCAAGCACTTTCAGCCCGTCAGGAACGACCTCAATACAAAGTTCCGCATCCATAATAGCCGGCTCTCCGTCATAATGGACAGGGCCTTGATGTTTTCTTTTTATTGTCAGCTTTCGTGTCGAGAAAGTTGTAACATGGCTATTTTTATTAAGTGCATTAGAGAAGAGTTGTGCAACGACAATCGGCACCTCCACTGCTGTAAAAGGTTCCATTACCGAAACACTCAGCAAACCGTCACGCATTGATGCATAAGGTGTTATATAAGCATTATTGCCATACTGCGAAGCATTGCCACATGCTATAAGAAAAGCTTTGTATTTTTTCTTCACAGAATCGGCAACGACCTCATAAACCTCAGGTTCGTACTTGACCCAGTCAACCAATGTCTTCTGCACATAGGTTGCAAGTCCTCTGTTGTTGGCCTTTGCGAAGTCATTGCTTACAAGCGCATCAAACCCCACACCGCAAGCACAGAAGAACGGTGTTCCGTTAAGAACACCATAATCGATGCTCACAGGTTCCGCCTTATTGATAAAATCAATTGATTTTGCCATATTGACAGGTATTCCAAGATGCCTTGCAAAGCCATTTCCCGACCCGCACGGAATAACACCCAATGCTGTATCGGTATGCACAAGACTGCGTGCCACCTCATTGACAGTTCCGTCACCGCCGGCAGCCACCACTACATCGAACCCATCCTTGACGGCCGAAGCGGCAAGTTCGGCAGCATGACCGGCATAAGCTGTCTTTTCGACATGCAGGTCATACCTGTTACGGTCGATATTTTTCTCGACCATACGTGCAAGATTTCTCTTACTCTGCACGCCCGATTTCGGGTTGATGATAAACAGTATTTTCTTCTTTTCAGTCACAGGCGTATACTTAAGTAACACTTTGCAAAATTACTAATTATTGACGAAATAAAAAAATATCGTTACAAAGCGATATAATTATTAATATAATATTAATTATAGTAAAAAGTTTCAGCAAGTCAGCGGAATTTAATACATTTGCATCTTGTAATAAAAACGAGTAAAAGAAAAGCCAATTACCATATGAGCAGGAATAAGGATAATAAGATATTTATGGACGACGAGAACTTCAACGAAAACGGTTTTTCGCTTATAACGGAATTTCACGAAGGCAGCGACCCAGGAACCCGCTATACCAATATCGACAAGAAATTACCGATATTGCCACTTCGCAACATGATACTCTTCCCAAGCACCGTATTGCCGGTTTCTGTTGGACGCGAATCGTCTTTACAACTTATAGAAGCAGTTGAGAAGAACAGAGGTTGCATGGGTGTATTCTGTCAGAAGATACCATCAACAGAAAAACCAAAGCTGAACGATCTGCACGAAATAGGAACTGTTGCAAAAATCATCAAAGTATTCAATTTGCCTGACGGTTCTACAACAGTGATTCTACAAGGCTTCCAGAGAATAAGACTTAAAGAGATACTACGTTCATCGCCCTACATCAAAGGAACAGTCGAGGACGCGCCCGAGATAGACCACCCTATGGACGAAGAGTACCAGGGTCTTCTCAACAACTGCAAGGAAGCAGCAAAGAAAATTTTCAAGCGTTACGACGCACACGCAGAGGCCATGTTTGCCATTGACAACATAAGCGACAATGCGACAATGATAAATTTCCTTTGTGCCAATATCAAGATTCACCACGACGAGAAGCTCATATTGCTCAAAGAAAGTTCTATCAAGGAGAGAGCATTCCACCTTATGACAATCCTCGACCGCGAATTGCAGCTTGCCGAACTTAACGAGAAGATAATGAGCAAGACACATCGCGACATAGACCAGCAGCAACGCGAATACTATCTGCAACAACAGATAAAGAACATACAGGAGGAACTTGGCGGCAACATTCAGGACCAGGATGCGAAAGAGTTGCGCGACAAGGCCGACATGAAGTTATGGTCACGCGAGGTCGATGAGACATTCAACAGAGAGCTTGCAAAGTTGAGCCGCATCAACCCACAGTCGCCCGACTATCATGTACAGCTGAACTACCTGCAGATGTTTGTCAGCCTACCCTGGGGTGAATACACAAGCGACAACCTCGACATGACCAACGCACGCAAGGTACTTGACCGTGACCACTATGGTCTTGACAAGGTAAAGGAGAGAATACTTGAGCACCTCGCAGTAATAAAGATGCGTGGAGACCTCAAATCGCCTATTCTGTGTCTTTACGGTCCTCCGGGTGTCGGTAAGACATCACTCGGCAAGTCCATTGCTTCAGCCTTAAAACGTAAATACGTACGCATGTCATTGGGCGGCATACACGACGAATCGGAGATTCGCGGACACCGCAAGACCTACATAGGCGCCATGCCCGGACGTATATTGAAAAACCTTGCAAAGGCAGGTACCGACAACCCTGTATTCATTCTCGACGAGATTGACAAGGTGGGACAGATATCAATGCACGGTGACCCTTCGTCAGCACTTCTCGAAGTTCTCGACCCTGAGCAGAACAGCACTTTCCACGACAATTTCCTTGACGTGGACTACGACTTGTCAAAAGTAATGTTTATTGCTACAGCCAATAACCTTGCAAACATTCCTGCACCATTGCTCGACCGCATGGAGCTGATAGAGGTAAGCGGCTACCTCACCGAAGAGAAGATAGAGATAGCAAAACGCCACCTTGTACCTAAGGAAAAAATTGCAAACGGCATAAGCGAGGAGAAGGTAAACATAAGCAAAGCCGCAATAGAAGCTATCATTGAGGACTACACACGTGAATCGGGAGTCCGCACATTGGAGAAGAAAATCGGAAAGATATTCCGTCGTCTGGCATGCAGGATTGCAACCGACGGCAACATGGGACTGACCACTGTAAAACCGTCAGACCTAAAAGAACTCCTTGGTGTCAAAGAGTATTCACACGACAAATATCAGGGTAATGACTATGCCGGCGTAGTAACAGGCTTGGCATGGACCGCAGTTGGCGGAGAAATCCTGTTCATTGAAACAAGCCTTAGCCGTGGAAAAGGCGAGAAACTGACCTTGACAGGAAATCTCGGCGATGTGATGAAAGAATCAGCAGTCCTTGCACTCGAATACATAAAGTCACACGCAGCCGACCTGAACATTCCGCATGAGATTTTCGACAAATGGAATATCCACCTGCACGTACCCGAAGGAGCAATACCTAAAGACGGCCCTTCAGCAGGTATAACAATGGCAACAGCATTGGCGTCGGCTCTCACACAGCGCAAGGTAAAGGAAAACATTGCCATGACAGGCGAGATAACACTTCGCGGAAAGGTATTGCCTGTAGGCGGTATCAAAGAGAAGATTCTTGCAGCAAAACGTGCCGGAATAAACGAGATTATCATTTGCCACGAGAACAGACGCAACATCGAAGCAATCCCCGAGATGTATATAAAGGGATTGACATTCCATTATGTAAAGGACGTAAAGGAGGTCATCGACATTGCATTGCTCAACGAGAAAGTAAAGAACCCTATAAACCTAATGGCATAAACAGTGGAATTCAAACTATTACATACCGATAGCGGAAGTAAGGCACGCGCAGGTGTGCTTACGACAGACCATGGTGAAATAAAGACACCTATATTCATGCCTGTAGGAACTGTAGGCTCGGTAAAAGGTGTACAGATACCTCACCTGAAAGATGATATAAAAGCACAGATAATTCTGGGCAACACCTATCATTTGTACCTGCGTCCCGGACTTGAAGTTCTCGAAGGTGCCGGTGGATTGCATAAATTCAATATGTGGGACCGTCCTATACTCACCGACAGTGGCGGTTTTCAGGTCTTCTCATTGAAAGATATAAGAAAGATGAACGAAGAAGGTGTTGAGTTCCGTTCACACATCGACGGCTCAAAGCATTTCTTCTCGCCCGAGAGAGTCATGGATATCGAGCGCAGCATTGGAGCCGACATTATAATGGCTTTTGACGAGTGTACTCCCGGTACGGCTGACTACGAATATGCAAAGAAGTCAATGGAGAGAACACACCGCTGGCTCAACAGATGCATAAACAGACTTTCGGAGACAGAGCCTATATACGGATACGAACAACAGCTGTTCCCTATCGTACAGGGTTGCGTATATCCCGACCTTCGTCGTCGTTCGGCAGAATATATAGCATCAAAGGATGCTGCCGGCAATGCCATTGGCGGTCTTGCGGTCGGAGAACCTGCTGAAAAGATGTACGAAATGATTGAGGTGGTGAACGAGATACTACCTACCGACAAGCCACGTTACCTGATGGGTGTCGGAACACCTGCCAACATACTCGAAGCCATAGAACGCGGAGTCGATATGTTCGACTGCGTAATGCCTACACGCAACGGCCGTAACGCAATGCTGTTCACCAAGCACGGTATAATAAACATGCGCAACGAGAAATGGAAGTACGACTACTCCCCTATTGAAGAAGACGGAGCTTCATTTGTCGATACACTTTACAGCAAGGCATACCTTCGTCACCTATTCGTGGCACAGGAATTGCTTGCATTGGAGATTGCATCGATACACAACCTTGCTTTCTACGTATGGCTCACACAGGAGGCACGCAAGCATATACTTTTGGACGATTATGCAAGCTGGAAGCGCAATATGCTTCAGGAAGTGACACGTCGTCTTTAAGCACAGAAAATAAAACACAAGAAAAAACACAAAGAACAGTTGCGATGAAATGGGTTGAATACTTCAAGTTGAAACGGTTGGATCGTTACATCATAAAAAAATTCCTGGGAACATATTTCTTTTCCCTGGCACTTATCATCATTATCATTTTAGTTTTCGACTATAATGAGAAGATTGACAAGTTCGTGACATCCAACGCAAGTACCCACGAAATCATATTCGACTATTTTGTCAACATAGCCCCCTATTATGCCAACACATTCAGTGCGCTGTTTGTATTCATTTCGGTAATATACTTTACGTCAAAACTTGCAGAGAACTCCGAGATAATAGCAATGTTGGCAGCGGGAGTAAGTTTCAGAAGACTTGTAAAGCCTTATTTACTTGCAGCCGGAATAATTGCCATAATGAGTTATGTGCTGAGTGCATACATCATTCCCAACGGCAATGCGACAAGGCTTGCATTCGAACAACGCTACAACAATGTAAAGAAAGTTGAATCGGGAAGCAATGTTCAACTGAAAATCGATGAAAACACAATAGCATTCATCGAGCGTTACGAGAGCCGTAACAACATGGGTTGGCGTTTCATGCTCGATAGGTTCGAGAACAAGAAACTCGTTTCACACATGGAAGCAGCAACCATTACATACAACCCCGACAGGCCACACACATGGACTGCACGCCGTTGGCTCATAAGAGAACTGAAAGACGACAAAGAGGTGATAAGAGAGAGCCGTCGCGAACCGCTCGACACCGTATTACCCTTTGAGCCTGCCGATTTCCTCATATCGGAAGGCGAAGAAGAGACCATGACAAACCCCAAGCTGAGCGAATATATCGAAAAGCAACAGGCACGCGGAATGGCAAATATCAAACGTTTCGAGATTGAATACCACAAGCGCATAGCCATGTCGTTCGCGTCGTTCATAATGACAGTCATCGGCGTTTCACTCTCATCAAGAAAGCGAAAAGGCGGTATGGGCTTGTCATTAGGAATAGGATTAGGACTCAGCTTCTCATATATTCTCTTCCAGACCGTATCGTCAGCATTTGCAGAGCACATGCCTGTAGCCTTGGCAGTATGGTTGCCGAATATAATTTTTGCGATATTGGCTATTATTCTTTACCGAAAAGCACCAAGATAAACACAGATGTACTTTACCGATTTTGATTTTGAAGACGAGATATTGGACGCTCTTGACGCAATGCGTTTCGAAGAGTGTACCCCCATACAGGAACAGACCATACAGCCCCTGCTCGACGGTCGTGACCTCATTGGTGTAGCCCAGACCGGTACAGGAAAGACCGCAGCATATCTTCTGCCCGTACTCAACAAGCTCTGCCAGGGCGGTTACCCCGAAGATGCAATAAACTGCATCATCATGGCTCCAACAAGAGAGCTTGCACAGCAGATTGACCGCCAGCTCGAAGGATTTACCTATTTCATGCCGGTATCGGGTGTTGCTGTATATGGAGGTAACGACGGACAACGCTACGAACAGGAACTACGAGGCATGGCCAAAGGCGCAGATATTATCGTAGCCACTCCGGGAAGACTTATAAGCCATATCAACCTAGGCAATATCGACCTCTCAAAGGTATCTTTTTTCATTCTTGACGAGGCCGACCGCATGCTCGACATGGGATTTTACAACGACATCATGACCATAGCCAAGCAGTTGCCGAAGAACAGACAGACAATGCTCTTTTCGGCAACAATGCCCGAAGAGATACGTCGTCTTGCAGCCAACATCCTCACAGACCCGCTACAGATAACACTTGCACTTGCGAAGCCTGCCGACGGCATAACACAGCAGGCATATATCTGCCACGAAGGCCAAAAGCCAGGAATAATTAAAGACATCTTCAAGGACGAGAGCTGCGAGAGAGTCATTCTCTTCACATCGCGCAAGAGCAAGGTAAAGGATATATCTCTGATGCTCAAGAAACAGGGTTTCAATGTCGGCGAGATGCATAGCGACCTCAGCCAAAGTGAACGCGACGAGATAATGTTCCTTTACAAGAGCCGTAAGATAGATATAATAGTCGCGACAGATATCCTCGCACGCGGAATAGACATTGACGACATACGCATAGTCATCAACTACGATGTACCACGCGACTGCGACGATTATATACACCGCATCGGACGTACGGCACGTGCCGGAACAAAAGGACGCGCAATAACATTCGTGTCCGAAGAAGACCAGGAATACTTCAAGCGCATAGAAAATTTCATAGAGCAGGACGTTCCAAAGATAGGAGTCCCTGCCGAGCTTGGAGAAGCACCGGCCTACAACCCCGAGAGCAAGAAAGAAAACAAAAAGGGCAAAGGGCACAACAGCCGTAGGAAAGCCCATAACGGCAAGCCGAAGAACAGGAACGGCAAGCCACAAGGAAAGAAAGACGACAAACCACAGGAAAAAAGTGGTAAGCCAAGGCACCACCGTCACCGTCGTCCAAAGAAGAACAATAACGGAGAACATAAGAACAACAGACAAAGCAATGGCAGTAATTAAAGAGCTACGCGGTTTTACCCCCCGGATAGGCGACAACTGTTTCCTTGCAGAAACGGCAGCTATAATAGGCGATGTCACAATGGGCGACAACTGTTCCATCTGGTATGGTACTGTGCTCAGGGGCGACGTAAACACCATAACCATTGGCAACAACGTGAACATACAGGACGGAGCAGTAGTACATACCCTCTACCAGCGTTCAAAGACCATTATCGGAGATAATGTATCTATAGGCCACAACGCAACCATACATGGAGCTATTATCGAGGATAGTTGCCTTATAGGTATGGGAGCCACAGTGCTTGACAACGCCGTTGTTGAGAGCGGAGCAATTGTTGCAGCCAATGCACTTGTAACGTCAGGCATGCGTGTAGAGAGTGGATTTATCTACGCAGGCGTACCTGCAAAGAAGATAAAAGAGGTAAGCAAAGAACAACAGGAAGAGATTATCCAACGTATTGCGAACGATTATATAATGTACGCCTCGTGGTACAGGGAGGATGTGAAAACGGAAAACTGAGATGTGAAAACTGAAATGTGAGAACGGAGAACGGAAAGCTTGTGCAAGCGAGTGGGTGAAAATTTATTTTCACACGCAACGAGTGTAGCCAAGGTTGCACGAAGTGAAAACGGAAAACGGAGAACGGAAAACGGAGAACGGAAAACGAAATTCGTTAATCGCTAATCGTTAATCGTTAATCGTTAAACGTTAATCGCTAATCGTTAATCGCTAATCGTTAATCGTTAATCGCTAAACTCTAAACTCTAAACTCTAAACTAAATACTAAAACAAAATACCATGAAACATCTATTTTCATTCTTAATTACATTGAGTATGGCCGTTTCAGCCTTTGCAGGCAAGAACGTTACACTACGCGATGTAATGTACGGTGGCTATTGGCCACAGACCTATGCGGCAATCAAGCCTATGGCCGACGGAGAGCACTTTGCACGTATCAGTGACGACCGCACTATGATTCTCAAAGGCTCATTCAAGAACGGAGCAATTGTCGATACCCTGTTCAATGCAGCTACAGCACGTGGTTTCAACGAAAAGCGCATCGACGGCTATGAGTTTTCACCAAACGAGAAACTTATCCTTTTGCAGACAAAGACAATAGGAATCTACCGTAATTCCTACACTGCCGAGCACTACATCTTCGACCGCAAGAACAACAAAGTAGAGCCACTGTCTGAGAACGGCGCACAGCAGGTGCCAAAGTTCTCACCCGACGGTACAATGATAGCCTTTGTACGTAACAACAACATATTTCTTGTAAAACTCCTGTTCGACAATCACGAGTCACAGGTAACCACTGACGGCGAATATGGCAAGATCATCAACGGTATCCCCGACTGGGTAAACGAAGAGGAGTTCATGACCAACTGCTCATACGACTTCAGTGCCGACAGCAAGGTCATTGCATATATCAAGTACGACGAAAGCAATGTAATGATGTACGACATGCCTATGTATACCACAGGTAGCGACAACGCAGCATACGATAATTTCTGCAAGCCATACAGCTTCAAGTACCCCGTTGCCGGTGCCGACAACTCAAAAATTTCGGTACACTCGTTCGACATCAAGAGCAAGGTAACACGCAAGCTCAATGTAAACATACCCGAAGAGGGATACATTCCACGCATCAAGTTCACAAAGAACCCCGACATGCTTGCAGTCCTCACCCTAAACCGTCACCAGAGCGTGCTGGAGATACAGGCTGTGAACCCGCTATCGGGCATAAGCAGAACAATCATGCGCGAAGAGAGCGACACCTATCTCAACGAACACACATACGCAAGCATAGAGTTCCTTGACAAGCATTTCGTTTTCCAGAGCGAGAGAAGCGGCTACAACCACCTCTACCTCTACACCCTCAATGGCGAGCTTGTACGTCCTATCACATCGGGAGAGTACGAAGTAAAGCAGTTCTACGGTTGGGACAGCCAGAAGAACGAATACTACTATTCAAGCAACGAAGGCAGCCCCTTGCGCGAACATATATATAAGGTAAACGCAAAAGGCAAGAAGACTAAGCTAACAGCCAACGAAGGAACAAACAAGGCTGTGTTCAGTGCCGGAATGAAATACTTCATCAACACCCATTCAAGCATCAACACCCCACACGTTGTAACCACAAACAGCAACAATGGCAAGACAATAAAGACACTCATCGACAACAGCAACCTCAAGCAGCGTCTTGCCGAGTTCGACATGCCTACAAAAGAGTTCTTCAGCTTCACCACCAGCGATGGCGTAGAGCTTAACGGCTGGATGGTAAAGCCATACGATTTCGACGAGACAAAGAAATACCCAGTAGTGATGTTCCAGTACAGCGGTCCTTATTCACAGCAAGTAAACGACAGCTGGTACACAGGAAACTACGGAAACGCGATGTTCGAGAGCTACATGGCTTGCGAGGGATTCATCATGGTATGCGTTGACGGTCGCGGTACAGGCGGTCGCGGTACAGAGTTCGGCAAATGTACCTACCTAAAGATTGGACAATACGAGCCGGGCGACCAGGTCGAGACAGCCAAATATCTTGGTACACTCCCATATGTTGACAAGGAGAACATCGGTATTTGGGGTTGGAGCTTCGGCGGTTACAACACCATAATGTCAATGAGCCAGCCCGACGCAGTGTTCAAAGCCGGTGTAGCCGTTGCTGCACCAACCGACTGGCGTTTCTATGACACCATATACACCGAGCGTTACATGCGTACACCCAAAGAGAACAAGGAGGGTTACGACCAAGGTTCAGCCATTGTAAACGCAAGCAAGCTAAACGGCAAACTGTTGCTCGTTCACGGCACAGCCGACGACAACGTACACTTGCGTAACATGATACGTTACATACACGCCTTGACACAGGCAAACAAAAAGTTCGAAACAGCACTCTACCCCGACAGCAACCACAGCATCTATTATGGTAACAACACACGCTATCACCTGTTCGAACGAATCGCAGAATTCTTTAAGGAGAATTTGAAATAAGAATTACCGAAAACAGATGGTTAGGAGGCACAAATTTTGTGCCTCCTAATTTTATTTAATTCACTTTCTTACGATTTTTTAATACTTTGGCACGGTTTTTGCAATAAATCTTATGTAAAAATATTGTTCGCGTAAAGGATTCGTGTTATATCTTCGCAATCAGTTACGAAAGTAGTCTTACTACGAAGAACAGAGAATGATTATTTAGGGAGAAGAATTATGAGCAATGAATTTTCGCAGAGAATGTCGGAGATACTGTCGTTGAGCAAGGAGGAGGCAACACGCCTGCGTAGCAACAGCATCAAACCCGAACATCTGCTTTTGGGAATAATTAGAAAAGGTAAAGGGTGTGCACTCGACATACTCAACAGCCTCAATGTAAACATACAGAGCATGAAAGAGGCTTTGGAAAGCAGGAGCAGCGATGGTCCTGTTGCCGACCTGCCATACAACACCAATATAGAAATGAGTCTGAGCACAGCAAGAATTTTGCGTTTCACGACACTCGAAGCACGTTCTTTCAAGAGTGTTGCCGACACCGAGCATCTTCTGTTGGGTATTCTCAAAGAGAAGAACAACCTTGCTGCAGAGATATTGGAAGAACACAATGTAACATATCCACAGGTTTTTGATGCTGTAAAGGAGAAGAAGCCCGACATGAACGAAGGCGTCACCGACGGTTTCGGTTTCACCGACCACGATGACGACGACGAGGCACTACCCTCAAACAACAACGACAACAACAGCCAGCGTGCCTATGCCGGCACACAACAGCCTAAATCGTCGAACGACACACCTGTACTCGACAACTTTGGTGTGGACATGACAAAGGCCGCAAGCGAGGGCAAGCTCGACCCTGTTGTAGGACGTGAGAAGGAGATTGAACGTATCTCGCAGATTCTGAGCCGTCGCAAAAAGAACAATCCTATACTTATAGGCGAGCCGGGCGTGGGTAAGTCGGCAATCGTAGAAGGCCTTGCACAGCGCATTGTTGAACGCAAGACCTCACGCATACTTTTCAACAAGCGTATCATCGCACTTGACATGACTGCCGTTGTGGCAGGAACAAAGTATCGCGGACAGTTCGAGGAACGTCTTCGTGCTATAATCACAGAGCTTGAGAACAACCCCGACATAATAATTTTCATCGATGAGATACATACCATTGTCGGAGCAGGCTCAACACCGGGCTCAATGGACGCTGCAAACATACTGAAACCGGCACTTGCACGTGGCGAGATACAATGTATCGGTGCAACAACCGTAGATGAATACCGCAAGACAATTGAAAAGGACGGAGCTTTGGAACGTCGTTTCCAGAAGGTTCTTGTTGAACCGACTTCGGCCGAAGACACCTATGTCATACTGAAGAACATTAAGGAGAGATACGAAGACCACCATAATGTAACATACACCGACGAGGCATTGCTCGCGTGTGTCAAATTGACAGACCGTTACATTACCGACCGTTGTTTCCCCGACAAGGCAATCGATGCAATGGACGAGGTGGGTGCCCGTATGCATATAAGCAACATCACCGTTCCAAAGGAGATTGAGGAGCAGGAGAAACTTATCGACAAGATAAACGGCGAGAAGAACGACGCTGTAAAACGTCAGGACTTTGAGAGTGCAGCCAACCTTCGCGACAAGGAAAAGACATTGCAGGCCGAACTTGCCAAGATGAAGGAAGAGTGGGAAAAGAGCCTCGTAGAGAGCCGTCAGACAGTTGGCGAAGAAGAGGTGGCACGTGTCGTATCAATGATTTCGGGCGTTCCTATGCAACGTATGCAACAGGACGAATGGGTACGTCTGAAAGGCATGCGTCAGGAGCTTACAAGCAAAGTTATAGCACAGGACAACGCAATAGAGAAGCTCACAAAAGCCATTCAGCGTAGCCGTGTGGGATTGCAGAACCCCAACAAGCCAATAGGCACATTCATGTTCCTTGGCCCTACAGGTGTGGGTAAGACACTGCTTGCAAAAGAACTTGCGAAGTTCATGTTCGGAACAGCCGACGCACTTATACGCATAGACATGAGCGAATACATGGAGAAATTCACCGTCTCGCGTCTTGTGGGAGCACCTCCGGGGTATGTAGGCTACGAGGAAGGCGGCCAGCTCACCGAGCGTGTACGCCGTCGTCCCTACTCCATTGTCCTGCTCGACGAGATAGAGAAGGCACACACCGACGTGTTCAACCTCTTGTTGCAGGTTATGGACGAAGGTCGCTTGACCGACAGCTACGGACGCACCGTAGATTTCCGCAACACCGTAATAATAATGACCTCAAATGTAGGAACACGCGAGTTGAAGGACTTCGGCGCAGGCATAGGCTTTGCAAAGGACGAACGTGCCGGCGACAAGAAGTATTCACGCGATGTGATACAGAAGGCACTCAACAAACGCTTTGCGCCCGAGTTCCTAAACCGTGTTGATGAGATAATCAACTTCGACCAGCTCGACAAGAATGCCATAATAGAGATTGTCGATTTGGAATTGCGACAGATTGTCAAGCGTATCACAGAGCTTGGTTACAGCATAGAGCTGACAGCCAACGCCAAGGATTTCCTTGCCAATAAAGGCTACGACATTCAGTACGGCGCACGTCCGTTGAAACGCGCCTTGCAGAACTATGTCGAAGATGAAATTTCAGAATTACTGCTCGATGGAGCATTGCATACAGGCGACATAATAACCGTTGACGCCGAAAGCAACAACGAAAAACTGAAATTCGAAGTAAAGAGATAACATAGAAGAAGGATAGCTGATAGGCTATCCTTCTTTGTTATAAATAATGCGTGCCTAACAAAAATCATTAAGGTACGGATAAAAAGGTACAGGACAAGGCTTGAGAAGTTTTTTGATGTGCGGAGTTTAGTATTCCTAAATGACTCACATCAAAAACAAGCGTAACGCAGTAATGGGCTTTTTAGCCTCCGCTGTAAAATAATGAGTGAATAAAAAGATGCAGTGCAAGGCTTGCGAAGTTTTTGATGCGGGGAGTTTAGTTAGCCTAAATGACTCACATCAAAAACAAGCGTAACACAGCAATGCGCTTTTTAGTCACTCATTATCTGCCATTTTGGCAGTATAAGAACAACTGGCATTTTTTTTGTTTTATATTATGGTGTGTGGTCTATTACACAACATACCAAAATGCTAACAAACAAAAAACTTTATAATATGCAAAAAGGAAACATTGGTGTAACCACCGAAAACATTTTCCCTGTAATCAAGAAATTCTTGTACAGCGACCACGAGATTTTTCTCCGCGAAATTGTGTCAAACGCCATTGATGCGACACAGAAGTTGAAGACACTTTACGAGAAAGGCGAGTTCAAGGGCGAGCTCGGCACACCAAGAGTAAAGGTAACACTCGGCAGTGACACAATCACAGTCAGCGACAACGGTATAGGCCTTACAGCTGAAGAGATTGAGAAATACATTAACCAGATTGCCTTGTCAGGTGCAACAGACTTCCTCGAGAAATACAAGGACAGCGCAAACAACATTATCGGACACTTTGGTCTTGGATTCTATTCGGCGTTCATGGTATCGAAGAAGGTTGAGATTGTAACCAAATCATACCGCGACGGAGCGCAGGCTGTAAAATGGAGCTGCGATGGTAGCCCCGAATATACTCTCGAAGAGGTAGAAAAGGCAGAGCGCGGTACCGACATCATCATGTATATTGACGAGGAGAGCAAAGAGTTCTTGAGCGAAAGCCGTATAAGCGGTATCCTTAACAAATACTGCCGTTTCTTGCCTGTAGAGATAGCATTCGGCAAGAAAAAGGAGTGGAAAGACGGAAAGCAAATTGACACTGACGAGGACAACATAATCAACGACACCACACCGCTGTGGACACGCAAGCCAAGCGAGTTGAAAGACGAGGATTACAAGGAGTTCTACCGCAAGCTCTACCCCATGAGCGACGAGCCATTGTTTTGGATACACCTCAATGTCGATTTCCCATTCCACCTGACAGGTGTGCTATACTTTCCCAAGGTAAAGAGCAATCTTGAGCTACAAAAGAACAAGATATTGCTGTTCTGCAACCAGGTATATGTAACAGATGAGGTTCAGGGCATTGTACCCGACTTCCTCACACTTATGCACGGAGTAATTGACTCGCCCGACATTCCGTTGAACGTGTCACGTTCATACTTGCAGAGCGACTCAAACGTAAAGAAAATTTCGACATATATTTCAAAGAAAGTGTCAGACCGTCTGCAACAGATTTTCAAGAACGACCGCAAGGAGTTCGAGGAGAAATGGAACGACCTTAAGATATTCATTCATTACGGAATGCTCACCGAAGAGGATTTCTACGACAAGGCAAGCAAGTTCGCACTGTTGCAGGATACCGACGGCAAGAAATACACATACGAGGAATATAAGACACTCGTAAGTGCAGAACAGACCGACAAGGAAGGCAACATCATTTACCTCTATTCAAACGACAAGGAGAAAGAGTTCGGCTTCATCGACAACGCCAAGAGCAAAGGCTACAACGTGTTGCAGATGGACGGTCAGCTCGACGTGGCACTTATAAGCCTTCTTGAGCGCAAATTCGAGAAGACACGTTTCACACGCGTTGACAGCGACACAGTAGAGAACCTCATCGTAAAAGAAGAGCACAAGGGAAGCATACTTGCCGAAGCAAAGCGCGAGGTGCTTACAGGAGTGTTCGAGAGCCAGCTACCAAAGATGGACAAGAAAGAGTTCTACGTACAGACACAGGCTATGGGCGAGAACGGTGCGCCGGTAATGATTACACAGGCCGAATATATGCGTCGTATGAAGGACATGGCAGCAATACAGCCGGGAATGTCATTCTATGGCGACATGCCCGACATGTTCAACCTGTTGCTCAACGAGGAACACCCGCTAATCAAGCGCATACTTGAGAACGCCGAGACAGCATGTGCCGGCAAGCTGCAGCCGATAGACGAGAAGAAGGCAGCACTCGAGAGCCGCAGAAAAGAGCTGTACGATGCACGTCAGAGCAAGAAAGAGGACGAAGTTCCACAGAGCGAAAAAGACGAATTGTTCGAGATAGAGAAGGATATCACAGCAGCCAAGAGCGAGAAAGAGGGAATCCTTGCCGAATATGCAGCAAACGACAACACCGTAAAACAGCTTATCGACATTACTCTATTGCAGAACAATATGCTCACAGGCGAAGCCTTGAACAACTTTGTAAAGCGCAGTATCGAGTTGATGAAATAATGCGTTGCATTATTCGACAAAACGGTCAAAAGCACTGAAATCGAGCATCTTCCAGAGATGCATTGTGAATAGACAATGGTGGCGTATGAAGAAACTACACAGTTTCCTACATACGCTACTTTTGTTTATTATTAATCGGAAATATATAGTTTAGTATTAAAAGGTTATGGAAAAGTTTGAGTTGCATTACCTCTTATAGTTGGAACAAAATTATTTCCGATCAGCTTTGAGAATTTGTGTAACAATTCACTAATTTTTAGTATATTTGCTTATTAGTTTTTAACATCAAGTCAAAATAGTCATGCCAACTAATCACTTGGAAACGATTAAATCGATAGCCCAACCTCTGGAAACGATAATCAAGAAGATAGACAGCTTAGTGTTCTGGCCAATAACTTGGGATGATAGTTATTTCTTACTCCGTGAATTGGAAACAGCAGTGGAGCAGATTGACAAACTCTCTGAACAACTGGAGCCTATATATTTTGATGATAGTTTCTGGAATGACCCACAGAACAAGGCGTTTGTTGAGAATATCGAAGAAGCCGACAAATGCTTTACTGACTTTTCGTGGCACTTTAGTAAAATTTATAGCGTGCTTGAAGAAGAAGGTCCAAGGGAGAATTACGAAAAAGATGGTGAATATCTATCGGCTCAATTGAAAAAAGCGAAACAGCATCTGGATCAAATTTTAGAAACAATATAGCAGTTGCCCCAAACATATAAAATTTTGCATTTGTGTCATATCGAATCGAAGATCGACGCCCGAAGGGGCTAAAGTCAACGAATGTGAGATATCTCATACATTGTTTAGAGATCCCTCGTCGCTTCGCTCGCTCGGGATGAACAGTCCAAGGATGGTGGGTCAACATCTATATTATTACCCAAATTTTATTGTAAAGGAGGAAGCGTACACAAAAATTAAAGCGATGAAATAAATGAACGAATTCTTTAAATCACTCAAGGAAGATATCGAGAGAGCGCATGCTCTTTGGATTCTCAATAATATGGATTTGGTTAGTGGCTATGTGAAGGTCAAATATACAATCCTAATGTATCTGAAATGGGGACTTTACTGTCTGACTCTACCATTCCGATTTGTCGATATTCTCATACAAAACATAAAAAAAGAGTCTAAATAAAATTTGTAAATAAATCTAAAGTAATTAGTTATGATCAAGACTAAAACATTTGTTGTAAAACACCCAACATCTTATCACGGCGCAGAATCTGCTGCTAAGCAACTCGATGATATGATTAAGGAGTTCATTGAAGACAAAACAATCGAGAACACTTCATTTCAAGTCATTAATATCCAATATAGCGCAACACTTGGAGGAGAGAGAGTGACGCATTGGTACCCTTCTGCTATGCTTGTCTATGATGAAGAAGATGTTGAATGATGATTCTTACCTATGCATTCCACAAGATAAATTTTCTGATTCAAACTGAAACATAATATAACCTATGATAGAAAATTCTTTAGTACCTGCAAATGAGATATGGTACACTACTACAGATGGCAAAACCATCAAAGGGCGTATGGATACGCCTAAAAAATCTAACACCTATAAAAAGGAGAAGGGTATAATTGTATTTAAAGAACCCGTCGTTGAGATTGGGAAAGAAGCTTTTTATGATTGCTCCACTTTGCAAGAGATGGTTATTCCTGAGGGTGTTGCTAAAATTGGAGAAGGTGCTTTTAGCCGTTGTCGTAGCTTGCAAAAGATAGTTCTTCCTGAGGGTGTTACGACAATCGAAGACGATGCTTTTAAGGGCTGTAGCAGTTTGTGCGAGATAGTTCTCCCATCCAGTGTTACTAAAATTGGAAACCATGCTTTTGAAAATTGCACTGGTTTGCAAGAGGTGGTTATCCCAGAGGGGGTTACATCAATTGGGGCTGGAACTTTTGAAAATTGCACTGGTTTGCAAGAGGTGGTTATCCTAGAGGGGGTTACATCAATTGGGGCTGGAACTTTTGAAAATTGCACTGGTTTGCAAGAGGTGGTTATCCCAGAGGGAGTTACATCAATTGGGGCTGGAACTTTTGAAAATTGCACTGGTTTGCAAGAGGTGGTTATCCCTGAAGGTGTTACTGAGATAGGGTTTGATGCTTTTAAAGGTTGCACCTCGCTCAAAAGCATTACAATACCCGCATCAGTAACAAAGTTTGGATGTGGTAGTATTTACCTTAATCCTTACACCATTTCTGGTCCTAGAATTTACTCCTTGTTCATAGGTTGTACCTCGCTTGAGAGCATTGTGGTGGCAGATGGTAACCCTGTGTATGACTCTCGAGAGGGTTGTAATGGCATCATCGAAACTGCAACAAACACTCTTATTCTTGGTTGCAAAACAACAATTATTCCCGACTCGGTAACTACGGTTGGATCTGTTTACTATAAATGCACCTCATTAGAGAGCATTGTGATACCTAACGGCGTAAAGGAGATTAACACAGGAGCTTTCTATGGTTGCTCTTCGCTTAAGAGTATCACGATTCCCGAGTCGGTAACGAATATTGGAGATTCAGCCTTCAAAAAATGTACATCATTGGAGAGCATTGTGATACCTAACGGTGTAAAGGAAATTAACAGTGGAGCTTTCGGATTGTGCTCTTCGCTTAAGAGTATCACAATTCCTGAGTCGGTAACGAAGATTGGAGATTCAGCCTTCGAAGAATGTACATCACTGGAGAGTATCACAATTCCTGAGTCGGTAACGAAGATTGAAAATTCAATCTTCTACAAATGCACAGGTTTGCGCAAGGTGGTTATCCCGTCAAGTGTTACCGAGATTTCCTCAAATGCATTCTATGGTTGTACTAGTTTGCAAGAGATTATTATCCCATCGGGTGTTACTGAAATTGGTAGCACTGCTTTTAAAGGTTGCAGAAGTTTGCGCGAGATAGTTATCCCTGAGGGTGTTACTTCAATTGGGACGGAGGCTTTTTATGATTGCTCTGGATTGCAAGAGGTAGTTATCCCATCAAGTGTTACTTCAATCGGAGGTGCCGCTTTTGAAGATTGTAGCAACCTAAAGGCAATATATGTTCCTAAGGATAAAGTGGCATACTTTAAGAATCGTTTTCCTGCCGATATACATTGGCTTATCGTTGAAGAAGGTTCAGCTTTGCCATCGAAAGATAACGCTGTAGTATATACTCCTGTTACTGAGATATGGTACACTACTACAGATTGGAATACCATAAAAGGGTGTATGCGTGAAACACCTAAAAAATCCAACACCTATAAAAAAGACGGAAAAGGCGTTATTGTACTTAGAGAACCTATTACTACGATTGAATATTATGCTTTTGAAAATTGCACCAATTTGCAAACGATAGTTATTCCTGAGGGCATCATAGAGATTGGGGGTTCTGCTTTTAAAGGATGTACTAGTTTGCGAGAGATTATTATCCCATCAAGTGTTACTAATATTGGCTGGTATGCATTCTCTGGTTGCACCTTGCTCGAGAGTATCTCTATTCCCGAGTCGGTAACTGAAATTCGCCCTTGTACTTTTGAAGGTTGCAAAAGCTTGCGCGAGATAATCATCCCCGAGAGTGTTACAGAGATTGGACGCAATGCTTTTATAGATTGTACCAGTTTACAGAAGATAGTTATCCCATCCAGTGTTACTTCAATTGGGACGGAGGCTTTTTACAGATGTACTGGTTTGGAGGAGATTGTTATTTCTGAGGGTGGCACAGAGATTGGAAAGTCTGCTTTTAGCGGTTGCAGAAGTTTGCGCGAGATTGTTATCCCATCTACGGTTACCAAGATTAGAGAATGGGCTTTTGATGAATGCAATAGTCTGGAAAAGGTAGTTATTTCAGAGGGCGTTGCGGAGATTTGTAAGAGCGCTTTTCTCAAATGCACCAGTTTGCGCGAGGTGGTTATTCCATCAAGTGTTACATCAATTGGGCCGTTTGCTTTTTCTGGTTGTTCATCTCTGGAGATTGTTCATTTGCCTGCTGCAGTGGCAAGCATTGAGATTAATTCTTTTAAAGATTGTAACAACCTCAAGGCAATATATGTTCCTGAGAATAATGTGGATTACTACAAGGAGCGTTTCCCTGCCGATATGCATTGGCTTATCGTTGAAGAAGGTTCTGCTTTGCATGTCAAAGTTGACAACTTCATCGCAAAGGATGTCTCTTTCGCACCTACACTAAGGGTGATTGTACCAAAGGGTGAGAGTGAAGATTACATTCTGTCGGTAGTGAAGAAGAAACTTAAGAACTTGGAAAGTCGCGAACTCGTTAAGTGGATTTTCGAACACATTGACACCATCGCTGATTCCAAAGAACCATATAGCGAAAAGGATAGCTAATTACCTGTGCGTGATTCTAATAGAAATCACAATCAAAGCGAAAGCGCAGCCTAGAGCTGCGCTTTTTGCGTTATATCCACATATAAATTTGAACTAAAAGATTTTCTAAAACGGCAAATCATCATCAGAGCTGTTCATATTCATAATTCTTTCCTGATTTTCTTTAAATTGACTTATCCAATGCTTTTCATTCTCATCCAAAAGGCACAGTATTTCGTCAGGTGAGAATGGGGGCTTGTATAAAGATTCATTTTGAACTACTGAGATCACAAAATTCATAGAGGATATACCTGAAGCAAATTCTCGCTTTGCCCACTCATCTCCCTTTCTTGCACGCTTGAGTAATTCCATATAATGCCAGATGGAATATCTAAATATAAACCCAAGAATATCGTACATACTATCTGAACTTACAGGAATAGGCTCTATACAAGAGTCGGATTCGTCTTCAATGCGCGACGGAACCCATTTTGTTGTGTCGGGGATATTCACTTGTTTTGCACGAATTCCGTCGAAGCATCCATCTTCAAGAATAACTCCTTCGCCAAGTATCAGTTCCTCTATACCACATTGAGCAAAAGCCTCTGAATGAACACGACAGTGATCAGGAATATTCACTTTTCGCAAGGATTTGATGCCAACACACGCTTCCGGAAAGATATGTAGCACTGTTGGAGGAATGCGTAACTCACCTAAGTTCTGCAAGTGCCAACTATGTCCTACATCTATACCTGTGACCGTATATTCCCTCCCCTCATGCTCAACGGTGGCAGGCACCTCAAAGACCTCTCCTTCCCAAGAGGTATCACAAAGAAGGGTGAGTTCATAAGGGTTGTCGGACATAACTGATTTTATGTAATGAAGTCCATCGATAGTCATTACTGAAAATGGCTCTGAATTATAATCCATACTAATAGTTTTAGTTTTATAAATTTTGCAATTTTACTGCAAATTTGAATAAATCTTCATCAGCGACGGGCGTAGTCTTCTTTGCAGGCTAGAGCTCTACGATTTTGTCGTGCAACTGCTCGGGAGTGTCCACGGGTAGACGTCTCTTGTAGTAGTCAACCTTCTTGGCTGGAACATAAATTTTAGAGAGTGCTGAACAATCGTAAAATGCAGAAGGGGCTATATCGTTCACACCGACAGGCAAAGTGACTGCAGTAAGCGAGGTGCATTTCATGAAAGCAAATGAACAAATCTTCTTTACGCCTTTAGGTATCACAATGCTCTCAAGCGAGGTACAACCATAGAAAGCGCTATGTCCAATCTCAGTTACCGACTCGGGAATAGTAACACTCTTAAGCGAGGTGCAATCTTGGAAAACACAAGCCCGAATAACCATTACAGACTCGGGAATGGTGATACTCTCTAGCGAGGTGCAACCTGAGAATGCTAGATCGTGAATATTCGTTACCGACTCGGGAATAATGAAATTCTTGAGTGCGGTACAACCAGAGAATACAAATTTGTTAATATTCGTTACACCTTTAGGTATTACAATACTCTCAAGTGAGACGCAGGCCCCGAAAGCATTATTAAGAATCATCGTTATTGACTCTGGAATGTTGATATTCTTTAGCGAGGTGCAAAGCAAGAAAGCTTCCTCTCCAATCTTCGTTATTCCCTTAGAAAGGATGACACTCTCAAGCGAACTACAATTTTCGAAGGCCTTATATCCAATCTCCGTTACTGACTCTGGAATGGTGATATTCTTTAGCGAGGTGCAATGATAAAAAGTTTTCTCTCCAATCATCATTACCGACTCGGGAATGGTAATACTCTTAAGCGAGGTGCAACCTGAGAAAGTTTTCTCTCCAATCTCTGTTACAGACTCGGGGATGATGATGCTCTCGAGCATGGTGCAGTCACTGAAGGCACACGCTACAATTTTCGTTACCGACTTAGGAATAACAGTTGTTTTGCAACCTGCAATAAGAGCATTTGTTTCCGTTTCAATAATGGCATTAGATCCCTCTCGAGAGTCATATACAGGGTTACCTTCTGCTACAACAATGCTCTCAAGCGATGTGCAATCTTGAAACGAGGTGTAACCCAAGAACACCCAGCGAGCACTTGGTTTATATGTTTCTCTAATCTTTGTTACCGATGCAGGAATTGTAATACTCTTGAGCGAGGTGCAACCTTTGAAAGCCCACTCTCCAATCACGGCTACTGACTCTGGGATGACTATACTCTCGAGCGAGGTACAACCTGAGAAAGCACTCTTTCCAATCTCGACTATCGACTCGGGAATAACTGTTGATTTGCAACCAGAGATAAGAGTGTTTGTTTTTGTTTCGATTATGGCATTACAACTCTCGCGAGAGTCATACACGGGGTTACCCTCTAACACAACAATACTCTCAAGCGATGTACAACGACAGAAAGCATTTGCTTCAATCTCAGTTACCGACGCAGGAATTATGACACCCTTAAGCCAAGTGCAGTCTTTGAAAGTTTTAGTTTTAATCATTGTAACCCCCTCATGAAAGACGGCAACTTCATCCTTAATCTCATAATTTGCCATATGTTTCATATAATTCGCCATATATAGTCAATTTCCTCATATATATTTATTGTTTTATGTTATTCTAATTTTATGGTTTCACTGGTAAATCAGAACCATCTTCAACGATAAGCCAATGCATATCTGCTGGGAAATGTTCCTTATAATATTCTACTTTATCTTCAGGTACATATATCGCCTTTAGATTGCGACAATCTTTAAAAGAATCAATTTCAAAATTTGAAACTACAGCAGATAAATGAACAATCTCCAATGAAGAACAACCATAGAAAGCATGGCCCTCAATGCTCGTTACATTTTCAGGAATAACAATGCTTGTCAACGAATAACAACCAGAGAAAGCCCCACATCCGATGCTCGTTACGCTGCCAGGAATGGTGAAAGAGGTTGGCGAGGAACAACCTTGTATCAGGGTGTTGGTAGCAGTTTCAATAATCGCATTGCAATTATCACGACTATCGTATATAGGGTTACCATCTTCTACGACAATATTCGTCAACGAATCGCAACCAGAAAATGCCGCTTCACCAATGCTTGTCACATTTTTAGGGATAAAAACACTCGTCAATAAAGAACATCTAGAGAACGCAAATTGTCTAATGCTCGTTACACTACTAGGGATGGTGATAGAGGTTGGTGAGGAGCAACCCTTTATCAGAGTATTGGTAGCCGTTTCAATAATAGCATTGCAATTATCGCGGCTATCGTATATTAGGTTACCATCTGCCACGACAATACTCGTCAACGAAGAGCAAGCACCAAATACTGCTTCGCCAATGCTAGTTACACTTTTGGGGATAAAAATACTTGTCAACGAAGAACAGCCATCGAAAGCATTATTCCCAATAATCTTTACACTTTTAGGAATAACAACGCTTGTTAACAAGGAACAACCAAAGAAAGCAAAACTACCTATTCGCTTTATACTTTCAGGAATAACAACGCTTGTCAATGAGGAACAATCAGAGAAAGCCCAGCTTCCAATGTTCGTTACACTTTCAGGAA
>JAGCLA010000047.1 GCA_017647225.1 Bacteroidaceae bacterium
ATACATCGGTTACGATTAAGGTGTCAATAGGGCTAGATAACTCGCCATTAATATAGATAGGATAATCTACTACAACAGGTTTCAGTCCTGGTAATATCGGGTCTCCCTCTGTCATAGAAATCATATCAATATTTAGGGTTGTGAGAGTGTCGCCTACTTCAAGTGTAAAGTCATAAAGTACCAAATCCTTTTTTGCAGGTTCGCTGTAAACTAAGATTCGACCCTCTTTGTCTTCACGTAGCCACAAATCGTTGTATTCTATATACTCGATGCCATCCACTTCGAACATATTGTCCTCAAAAATCAATCTATTGAGTGTTCTATTTTGCTCTTCGCCTTCAAGATAATAACAAGTCGTACGCTCCAAGTATGCGAGCGTAGGAAATAAGTAACCGAATAATGTCTCCGAAAACATTTGTGTGCTTATGAGTGCACTAAAGAGAAAAAGTAATGCTCGTTTCATAGGTGTAAGTATTTATGAGGTTATTTTGTTATTTCCATTCCCATGACATTATAGGTCTTGCCGTCACGGAGGATAAGGAGCTGGCCGTTGTGGATAAACTTCTGTGTATCACCATTTGGTGTAGTATTAGTTTCCACAGAAGTATCGATATATCCATCGCACAAGCACTCTGTTTCCAATTGCTCCATTTCGGCATCGTCCATTTTGTAGAGAAGTTGTCCGTTTTTGCCTACGCAAACAAGATGTTGACTATGAACATCAGAATATAGCGGGGCATTGACTATTAGTTGGTAAAAATCATTGTACGCATAACAACTTCCAAAACTACCAATTCCCTCTACATACTCTGTGCCATTATCAAAAGTCCATTTTTTATATTCTTTGCCGTCGAGAAGTGTTATTGTTGATACTTCTGTTACAACAAGTGGCGCCAATCCCCATTCTTCATAATCATAATCCACAACGCTTGATAATTCGTAATCCACATATAAACGCAGTAACGAATCGCCTACATTAAGAGTAAAATCATACAATACAAGATCTTTCTTCAATGCTGCACTATAAACCAAAATCTTGTTGTTTTCTTCGCGTAGACAAAGGCTGCAATATTCATCGTAGATGTTATTCGTACCAAACAACAGATATTGCTTTCCATCAATCGTAGTGGTTTCTATTTCTTGCATTAAATATGAACGCGATCCCCAAACAGTACCATATTCATCTTCTCCTATAGTCTTTGTGCAACTTGTTCGTTGCAAGCCTGCGAGGGTTGGGAAAAGGTCTTTGGATATTTCTGTTTGCGAAAATCCATGCATACTTATTAGTAAGCACAATATTATTATAAGTCGTTTCATAAGTGTAAGTATTTTATGTTTTTCATATGCTATATATTACAAGGTTATACAAAGATGCTGCAAAGGTAGTATTTTATTTTGATATATGCAAAAAAAATGCGCTCGAGGGCGCATTTTTCTGTTTAAAGTTTAAAGGCGAAGAAGAATCGAAGAATAAAGAAGATCAGTAGTGCCCAGAGGATGACTGTACACCACTTATAGAACTTCGGCACGTAGCGCTCTGGCGGCTTTTCCACGACCCGATCCACATACTCCGTATGCCTCACGGTGTCGTGCACCAGTTGCGTGCGCCATCGGTCCCGATACTCCGTGCGGGTGAGATAAACTGTATCACCGCGCTGCACTTCGCGCACGAAGATGCTATCGCGTAGCACCACGGTATCGTGGTGCGAACTATGAGCTATGAGTGATAAGTTATGAGTATCACTCGTGACCGCCTCAACGCTTCTGCAGCTCAGGAGGGCAAGGATGATCATACAAAGGATAAGCATCTGGCTCAGTGATTTCAATATAGATTTCTTCATTGTGATTTTGTTTTTGGTAGTTCATCAGATAGTCACGCAGGCGGTCTAGCGCCTTGCGCGAGGACAAGAGCCTTTCGCCTTTCGCCTCGTGCCTCTCGCCTACTAGTATACATCCTTCGGTGTGCTCAATCGTATTCCCCGCATGGATTCTAATCCCAACACGCCGACGATAATCATTGTTGTTATTGTTGGATGCAATTGTCTTTATTGTTGAAATATCGTTTTCCTTGAGCGCCCCAGAGAGTTGATTGGGGCGCAACATTGTCGACATTGTCGTCAACCTCTCTCCTCTAGTCGCTCGCTGAGTTGTTGCGAGCGAAACAAGTTGTTCTCGATGTTGTTTTAAATATTGTTCCTCCAGCCGTATGGGTGTGTTCTTATCTCGCATACGCTCGAACGAATGCTTCGCAGAATGTTCCCCCACGGAAGAGTTGTTCTTGCAGTTGTTTTTAATATTTTCTTTCCTATATCCATACACCCCATCCAGGATGGGCAGGAGTTCTTGAAATCGTGGTGAGAAGGTTATGCGCACGCGATAGAAGCCTGCAGGGATGGCGTGTTGGGTATGCTCCAGCGTGTCGCAGAAGTACGCGCCATCGACAAATAATCGCCCAAAGATGGCTTGGCCTTTCGGCTTATTTCGGATTAGATGGATTAACAGAGTCTTGGTGCTCTATTTGATTTTTTATTTTTCCGGGTTCTAGCGCTCCGCTTGGCGCCTTTTTTAGTCCTCTACCTGCGGTGCTC
>JAGCLA010000048.1 GCA_017647225.1 Bacteroidaceae bacterium
ACGACATATGATCGGTCCCTTATTAAGGCGATTGATAGCGTTGGGGATCCACCTCTTCCCATCCCGAACAGAGAAGTTAAGCCCAACAGCGCCGATGGTACTGCAAAGATTTGTGGGAGAGTAGGTCATCGCCACTTTTTTTCGAGAAGCTCTGAACGAAAGTTCGGGGCTTCTTTTTTTTGCTGTTAATCCCCATTGTCAACATTGGGCCGATGGTACTGCAAATGTTATGAAAAAGTAGGTTATCGCCACTTTTTATGAAACGAGCTTTAGTTGATACTAAGGCTCGTTTTTTTTTATATATAAGTGTCAATGCCCTCCTCTCCTGGCGATGGCGTCTATTTGGCGACCCGCCCGGCACGAACTTTGTCCGTGCTACGTGCGACCTATAGCTGCCGCCATCAACGAACATGCTTTTAATTATTTAACAATCCCTGCTATTCGCGCCCCACGCGGTGTGACTATGCCACACTTCGCGTGACTATCCGCTGCAGGGCTTGTCGAACCTGTTATCAGGTTTGTGGGAGAGTAGGTCATATATTATTACCTTTTTTATTTGTTATTATTTATTGTAATTTATATATTTGAAACAGCGTATCTATGACCATTCTTTGAATGTCAAGCTATTTATTTAATGTTTAACCATATATCTATCTATTTATTGGATATTAAATTGGGGGTACTATGAAAACAAGAACTCTTTTCTTATCACTCTTGGCCATTGTGCTTATATGTGCTTGTAAAAATGAAGCGACTGATTATCAAAAGGCTATGAAGTCTGTTGATGCTGATGTGATGCAAAATTATTTATTGGATTTCCCGGATGCTCCTGCGGAACATCGTGACAGTGTTAGTGCAAGAATGATGGATATTATTTCAGATAATGCGGATTATGAATGTATTTTCATGGTTGAATCCATTATTGATAAACATAAGTATGCAAGAGAGTATTTGGAAAAACATGAAGACGGATTGCATGTAGCTGAAGTTGAGGTATTCATAAAAAATACCATTGAGGACTACGAAATGACAATGGAGGCTATATATGAGCAAAAATATGGTGAGTACAGAGATAGACTTGAAAACTTTAAATACGACTGTGGCTATACTTGGCTCGTTTTTGAGGCTCCTGATTTTGAAGGTAAGGGTAAGGGTGTTTATTATGGCAGGAATTTCTTTGGCAGCGGTTATACTAAATTGACTTATGAAATCAACAAGAGGGGTGAATTGATTGTAACGCCTGGTGAAACTACCAATGAGTTTTCTGGCGTTTCTGGTATATTTATTGTAACGGTGTACAATGATTGCATATATATAGAGAAGGGTGGTGATTCGACTATGTACTATAGAGAATTGATTACTGACGGCGAATACCAGGAGTTATTAGATAAATATAATTTCTAAAAATTGCTATGATATAAAAAATAAGGAGTTCAATGAACTCCTTATTTTTTACATCATAACTATCGTTATTCTGTTATTTCTCCTGCGATGCTCTCGCTCATGCGACGGCGTATCTCTTCTACAGGGAGATTCTTGCCAAGCAGATACATCAGTTTGGTCAATGCCGCCTCTACTGTTGAATCCTTGCCACTGATAACACCTGCTTCGAGCAGTTGTAAGCCTGTTTCGTAGCGTTCCATGTGTACGCTGCCACCGGCGCATTGGGTGATGTTTATGATAATCTTTCCTTCTGAAGTGGCTTTGGAAAGGGCTTCGATGAGCCATTTTTTCTGTGGGGCATTGCCTGCACCAAATGTGCGGAAGATGACTCCTTTAAGCTCTTTTGTAGCCAATACCTTTTCTATAACTTCTTGCTGTATGCCGGGGAAGAGTGAAAGGATTATGATGTTACTGTTGTATTCGTGGTGTGCTTTGAGCTTCAACCCGGGAACATATTTCTTTATGTTTCTTGTGTAGAACTGTATGTCTGTTCCTGCCATTGCGAGCAACGGGTAGTTGTTTGAACCGAATGCTCCAAAACTTTCTGAATTTATTTTTGTGGTGCGGTTTCCTCGCATCAACTTTTCGTGGAAGAAGACACATACTTCGGGTACGACAGGTGTGCCGTCGCTGTTCTTGGCGGCTGCTATCTCTATGGCTGTTATGAGGTTTTCCTTACCGTCGGTACGCAATGCTCCTATAGGCAACTGGCTGCCGGTGAGTATAACTGGTTTCATAAGGTCTTCGAGCATGAAGCTGAGTGCCGATGCTGTGAATGACATGGTGTCGGTGCCATGAAGTATCACGAAACCGTCGTAACGTTCGTAGTTCTCTTCGATATTGGTTACAATTCTGCTCCATAACTCGGGCTCCATGTCCGATGAGTCTATGGGCGGGTCGAAGGTTATGGCATCGATATTTATGTTCAGGCTTTTCAACTCCGGCACATGCTTGAGCAGGTGATCGAAATTGAAACTCTCCAATGCTCCGGTATCGACATTCTGTATCATGCCTATTGTACCGCCTGTGTAGATGATAAGTATTGATGCTTGTCCGTTACTACTCATAATGTTATGCTTTATAGTATTTCTTTTATCTGCAACAAATCGGTTACCATGTATGTTGGGGCGAAGGTGCAGTCGTCCCTTTTCTTGGGATTGAAGTATATCTGTTCCATTCCTATGTTGGCTGCGCCTACGATGTCTGTCTCGAACATGTCGCCAATCATGATGCTTTCCCTTACATCCGATGTGCTTTTATGTAGTGCGTATTCATACAGCTTGCGGTTGGGCTTGTTCACTCCTATCTCTTCGGACAGTATGAGTGCATCGAAATACTTGTCGATTCCTGTTGTACGCATCTTGTGCGACTGTAGTTCGGTAAAGCCGTTTGAGAGGATATACATTCTGTATTTCGGACGCAGGTATTCGAGCAACTCTATAGCCCCGTCTATAAGCTTGTTCTTTGTGGGAATGCGGCCGAGTGCCTCGCGACAGAACCTGTCGGCAAGTTCCTGGTCGTTGATGCCTACGACTTCGAGCGGGTGGCTGTAACGTCTTCTGTTAAGTTCGGCTTTGGTTATTTTACCTTCGCCGTATATGCGCCACAGTTCAAGATTGTATGGCTCGTAAATTGACAGGTAATGGTCGAAGGAGTCGAAAAAACGTTCGTAGTGCAACAAATCGTATGTTTCCATAAACGATTCGCGCGATGCGCCTGAAAAATCGTACAGGGTATCGTCAAGGTCTATGAAAAGATTCTTGTACTGTTGCATACTTCTGTTTTATTCGTTGTTTTCTTCTCTTTCCTTCAGTGCTTTCAAGTAGCACTCGCGACACAATGGCTCGTACTCGGCTTTTTCGCCAAGCAATACCTGCTTGTCGCCTTCGACCAAACGGTGTGAAACGTAAGCGAGGTTGCCGCATCTTACACAAATGGCATGTACTTTTGTCACTTCGTCGGCTATTGCCATGAGAGCCGGCATAGGGCCGAAGGGCTGACACTTGAAGTCCATGTCAAGTCCGGCAATTATGACTCTTATTCCACGACGTGCCAACTCCTCGCAAACATAGACAAGGTCGGCATCGAAGAACTGTGCTTCGTCGATACCTACAACATCAACGTCCGATGTAAGCAATAACATGCTTGTCGATGATTCTATAGGGGTGGAAATGATGTGGTTGCTGTCGTGCGACACTACTTCTACATCGGAATAACGTGTGTCGAGTGCCGGCTTGAAAATCTCAACTTTCTGTCGTGCAAATTTTGCTCTCTTGAGGCGACGTATAAGTTCTTCGGTCTTGCCGGAGAACATTGAGCCACACACTACCTCAATGCGGCCACGACGTGTTGTTTCCATCTGGTTGAATTCTGAGAAACGGTTCATTTGTATATTTGTGTTTGTTTTTTCGATTAATACAAATATAGCAACAAATCTGCGAGTAAGCGAGTAAAATCATATTTATTTGATTATACTGTGAGCAAAATCGGATTCTGTGAAGAGAAAGGAACGAAAGACTTTCGCGGTGAGTGGCGGAAATGCCAGAACTGTATCTCAAATTTGTAGCTGCGATAAAAATATTGAACTTTCTGACGGTTTTTCTTTTATTTATATTTAATTTGCATTGATTTATGCAAGGTGCATAATTAAGGTAATGGTTTTGATGTTGTCAAAGTATAATTGGGCTTCAAATACCTCTGGTACTGATATTGAATAGGTAATTATGGGAATGTTATATGTTGTTCCTACTCCGGTAGGAAATCTCGAAGATATCACAATGCGTGCGGTACGTCTGCTTAAAGAGGCTGACTTTGTGTTGGCTGAGGATACACGTACGTCATCGAAACTGTTGAAGCATCTTGAAATTCAGGTGCCTATGTATTCGCATCATAAGTTCAATGAGCATAAGACTTCGGCATCGCTTGTCGAGAGAATAAGGGATTGCGAGCATCATGTTGCACTTATATCTGATGCCGGAACTCCTGCAATCTCTGACCCTGGTTTTATGCTTGTGCGCGAGTGTGTAAAGAACGGTGTCGAGGTGCAGTGTCTGCCCGGTGCAACAGCTTTTGTACCTGCATTGGTATCGTCTGCTTTGCCTTGTGACAAGTTTGTCTTTGAAGGCTTCTTGCCACAAAAGAAAGGCCGTCAGACACGCCTTAATTTCTTGAAACAGGAGCAACGTACGATAATTTTCTATGAATCGCCTTACAGGGTGCTCAAGACGCTGACTCAGCTTGCCGAAGTGTTCGGCCCCGAGCGTCAGGCTGCTGCGGTACGAGAGATTTCCAAGTTGCACGAGGAGTGTGTGCGCGGAACACTTGCAGAGCTTGTGGCGCATTTTACGAAAAACGAGCCTCGCGGTGAATTTGTTCTCCTTGTGGGCGGAGCGGATGAGGGTCGCAATAACAATGAGGAATAATTGTTAATACTTTGAACCAATACGATATGAAACAGAATGAGGTGACATTGGGACGCTTTTTGCGTATATTGCTGATAATAGCAACGGTGACAATAGGTTACTTTGTCATAAACAGTTTGAGCGGTATTCTGTTGCCTTTTGCCGTTGCGTGGCTCTTGGCTTATTTCATAAACCCTCTGGTAAATTTCATACAAGTAAAATTACGTTTCAAATTCCGTCTGCTTTCTACTGCAACTGCGCTGTTGCTGATTGCTGCGGTACTGTATGGCGTTTTTATGCTTGTCGTGCCGTCAATAACCAAGGAATTCGAGACGTTGAAGAATTTCATTATTGTATTCTTGAATGAGAATCTTATGAATGCGACCATTCCCGAAAATGTTGTCGTTTTCATAAAGAATATATTCAACGAACAGGGATTGGCCGACTTTATACAGGGTAAGAATGACATCATTTCTTCATTGACAGAACATTTTCAGGGAGTGGTATCGGGTACTCTCAATGCTGTTAAACAGCTGTTTGCAGCGAGTGTCACTTTGTTGTATCTCTTCTTTATTCTGCTCGATTTCGAGCGTCTGTCAAGAGGGTGGAAACCTTATGTTCCAAAGAAATGGCGTGGCATAGTAGGTAAGTTGTGGGGCGACCTTGTAGGTGGCATGAACCAATACTTCCGTGGTCAGGCATTGGTGGCTTTATGTGTAGGTGTGTTGTATGCAACAGGTTTCTGTATCATTGATTTCCCTGCGGCAATAGCATTTGGCCTCTTCATTGGTGTGTTGAACCTTGTACCTTATCTGCAATTGGTTTCGGTTGTGCCAATGGTGTTGCTTGCAGTGCTTAAGGCTGCAAGTACAGGAGAGGATTTCTGGATGATTACTTTGTCGGCATGTATTGTGCTTGCCATTGTGCAGCTCATTCAGGATCTTCTGCTCGTTCCTTATATAATGGGTAAGAGAATGAATTTGCACCCTGCCGTGATATTGCTTTCTCTTTCAATATGGGGTAATCTGCTTGGCCTGCTTGGTATGATTGTGGCTCTGCCTTTGACAACAATTATACTTGCATATCTCAAGCGCTATCACGAGATAGCCGAATTCTCAAAATCGGACGAGGAACAGATATTGAAAAAGGCAATAAACAGTGCCAACGTAACTCCCGACAAGAAAGAATAAACCTTGTTTTTGCAACAAAAAACAGCGGCTTGAAGCCTTGTTAATTCTTTTTTGATGTAAAAAGAGGGTGTAAAACAATAAAAAAACGGCAAATTGTTTGTCAGTATAGATTTTATTCATATCTTTGCATTCGCTTAACGGCACGTAGGTCGATTCGCTAGCTCAGCAGGTAGAGCACATCCCTTTTAAGGATGGGGTCCTGGGTTCGAGCCCCAGGCGAATCACTCAAGAAAGAGAATCTCAAATGAGATTCTCTTTCTTGTTTTATTATTACTTGTTTTTAAGTATATTACATAATACTAACACTCGTTTTGAAAAATATTCAAACTTGGTGTTTTTTACACGCTTATTTTGATATTTGAGGTAAACCTCGAATATACTTTCGCTTGTCGATAAAAATATTGAATCAAGCTTCATATTTTTCGCTTGTTTGTAACATATACTTGCAATATGTCCAACTCGGGTAGGGGTGGATGAATATAGGTAAATTTTAAAAACTATTTTGCAATGTCTGGTTACCCACAATGATTACACATGTAGCATGTATGACTTCTATATGCTTACCGGTGAAGGAGCTGAATATTTTGAAGATATTACCGAAGAAGATTACTGTCAAGAAGAATGCCAGGAAGAACTATATTTTGAAACCTTTAACGATTGGCTGGATTATAATATCGAACGTCTGGAAGCGGAAATAGCAGAGAAGAAACGCATCATTGCGGAATAAAATGCCGAGTCAAAATAATTTGACTCGGCTTCATTGTGCTTAATAATAGCGATTCGCGATATGTTGGAATGGCGATATCTAAATCGGACATTTTCCACCTTGTCATTCCATCTTCTGGTGAATTAAACAATCAAGGAGAAGCATTTGCTTCTCCTTGATTGTTTAATTCTTCCAGAGGTTGCCCCACTCACCACGGTTGTTTCTTTGGCTCCAAGCCTGGTCTGGGGTTAGTTCTTCATCTCCTTTACCAATAGATGATGCAAGCATCTCGTTTGCTTCAACATTTACCTCAAATGCATGAGGTGCTATATATCTCTTTTTCATATATTGTTTTTTCGCGTTATATATCAATAACAATTTGGCTTCTTATAATGATTACTTTACTGTAACCTTTTTCCCGTTAATGATGTAGATACCGGGCTTTGCTATCTCACTTATCCTACGGCCTGTGAGGTCATATATTGCTGTATCTTCGTTCTCCTCTTCGATATTCTCTATGGATGTTGTTCCGAATAGGCGAAGGTTTACAGAATTCTGTATAGCATCGATGGCAATATATGCCTTGTTCATTGCAAGGTGTTGTTTGCTTGCATCGTTTGCATCAGCAACAGCTCTGTAAAAACCAGCCTGGCCATTCTTCGATGACAGAATATAGCCGGTGGTGAATTCCAAATCGGCACCTGCCGAGTGTGACAAAAGGTTGTTGCTTATAGTTTCAGGTGTTTCGCCTGCAGCAGGAACCATTGTCACGTTTCCAGCCTCTTCGCCAACAAGAATAACACCTGTATTTGCCGGTATTGTTCTCGATTCGAATGGCTTGATGCTAACGTAATCGCCCTTGTCTTCTGTTGCATAGTATGCTGTTACGCCATCAGGTAAAACTGTTGGGAATGGTGCACTGAATGTTGCCATAACTTTGTTGTGCAAGTCTGAAGTCAACAGCGGGCTTGTACCTACAGCGTTGAGCTTTGGTGTGTTGGCGTATTCGGCATCTTCGATGACTATTGACGAAGAGAAACTTCCATTGTTGTTGTGGTTCTGTTTGTAGAATGGGGCGTTAGCCTGGTCAAAAATAGGATTTCCGTTGTTCCATTTAATGACGTAGTAATTTAATGCGTTGGGTCCAGAACCGCTTTCGCGTCGTCCTTGCATGAGCATATATCTCGTAAGAGTCATGTCTGTACCTTCATCATAATTGTTGCCTGTAGTCATTTTGGTAATTATCAGATCGCTCCATTTATCTTCTGAAGTGTCGTAATTATCCCTTACGCCTCCATTTCCGGTGCCTCTCCAGCGAAGATATTTGCCGGCGTTGTTTACAAAAGCATAATTTCCGTTTTCTAATTCACGGCATATGAATACTGTGGCTTCTTCCTCTACTGTTGTAAGGACTATATTTGTGCCATCGTATTTGAACCAGCAAGTCGAGTGGTTTGCATCAGCCTGTACATTCTTGAATGTATAGGCTTTTCCACTTACAGGCATGTTTACTTCAAGTGTCTCTGTAAGATCCTCTATTTCTGTAATCTTTTCTTCAATTTCTTCGATTGTGGCATTTTCGCTTTCATTACTATAGAAGAGCATAATATCCCACAAATCGTATGAGAAATCCTCATTTGTTGAAGAGAGTTGTCCTACTGCGGGTCCTATTATATGTAATGTTTGATCCCAGGCAATGATCTGTTCGATTTTACGTTGCAGTTCATTTCTAGCCTCTTCTTTCAAATCTTTGTAATATACATAGAATTCTGTTATCAGTACTCCTTTATTCTGATCGGTAATTGTAAATTCTGTGGCATCTGTGTCGAGATCTGATACAGCAATTTCCTTTGTCGTTGTGTCAACAGTATTGTTTGTTCCGTTGATGCTAACTGTTGCACTATAGTCTAACGACGGTTGTCTTTTTGTGTACTTAAAGGTATAGCCGGTTATCTTGTAACCTTCAGAAATGCTAATTTTGTATATTGTCGTATTGCCGCTTCCGTCTCCACCCCTGAAATCAAAATCGGTGTCGCTGACTTTTTGAATGTTGTTCTTGTAATTATTTTTTGCAATAATTGTTATTAGTGGAGTGTTTGCAGCTTTTGCAGCTTTTGTCTGCCACTTGCTACACCAGCTGGTGTTGTTTATAGTGCCGGCATTAGTTGCATTTGCATCTCTGTAGAGGTCACCAGTGATAAGGCTTATCTGCTGCTGTTTCAAAGGAAAGACTTTCAGGGCCTCTGTGGGGTTGAACTCTCCGGCTACTGTAATAACAAGTTTATTGCCGTCGTCGGTTTCGTCAAAGTTTGCGTTTACGCCTGCGACAGCATTTTGAGGCATGGCCAGGTTCAGCTTGTTTATGCCGTTCATCTTAATGACAAAGTAATTGTCAAGTTTCTCTATTGTAACATAGCTATCTGGCATGTTAGAAAACTGTATGTAGCCGTTGCTTGCTCTTACTGCGAATTTTTTCTCGCTTACACTATATAAGTAGTAGGTTTTATTGTGTTGTATCAATGCAAACTGCTGTGTTGGATTGTTGGGGTCTTTTGCGACATCCCGATTAGGATAATTACCGTATGTACCACCACTGGTTGACAACCATTCAGCATTTGCTGCTGCATAGAAAACGCCACGAGCACCGTCTATTGAGCTGATTTGATAACATTTGTCGTTACTCAATTCGCTGACATCTGCTATCTGTGCCATTGCACTCATTGTCAGGAGCAACGATACAATTATTAAAGTAAATTTTCTCATTCTTGAAATGTTTATTCGTTTGTTAATCATTTTGTTATAGGTTGTCTGCATTATAGGCGGTTGCCCAAAATGGCATAATGTACCCATTTTGTGCAAAATTATATATATATATATATAACAAATATTTTTTGCTGTTTTTTGTTAAAAAGTGCATCCTTTTATGTTAACGGTTGCTTGTTTTGAATGAAAATGATATTTTTGTGTAAAAATAGGAACTATATAACGCGTGCTGAATGATAACACGTTGCTATCTCGAAATTACAAACATCTGTAACCTTGACTGTCTGTTCTGTCCCAAAACGGACAGGGCCAAACGTAAATTGTCGTTGGAGGAGTTCGACTTGCTTACGAATCGTCTGCAAGGAAAAATAAAGTTTCTCTATTTTCATCTGATGGGTGAGCCTTTGCTTCACCCGAATCTGCCACAGTTCATCACAATGGCTCGCGACAAGGGTTTTATCCCTGTAATCACAACTAACGGAACATTGTTGTCGCGTGCGCATAACATCATTGCTTCTTTGCCTCACAAGGTGCAGATATCGCTCCATTCGCACGAGGGTAACGGAAAGGAGAATCCCGAGCAGTATATAAAGGAAGTTATGGAATTCACGCAACGTGCTGCAGAAGCCGGTATAGTGGTGGTGCTGCGCTTGTGGAATCAGGGTGGATATGAAAGCCAGAACGACCATTTGCACGAATTGATTGCGGAGTATTTTCCGCGTCCTTGGAGCGAACGTTACTATGGCTGGTGTGTAACAAAGAATGTATATCTGGAGTATGCACGCATTTTTGAATGGCCGGATGGTGAACGTGAGGAGAATGACGAAAAGGAGGCTTTCTGCTATGCTCTGCGTAATCAGATAGGTGTGCTTGTCGATGGCAGTGTTGTTCCTTGCTGTCTTGACCATAATGGAACAATCACTCTCGGCAATCTGTTTGAACAACCTTTGGATGAAATCCTATCTTCTCCACGCGCGCGTGCCATATATGACGGCTTTACGCGCCATGAGGCTGTTGAGCCTTTGTGCAAGCGTTGTGGATATGCTGCTGTCATAAAGAAATTTCTTGGCAGAGGAAATTCTCGCTAATTTGCTCCATACTATTGTTGTTTGATGAAATTTTTGTTACGTTTGTAAAAATATAACAGTTAATAAGAATTTTATATACAATGAATCAGGTTTACAAACGTATGCAAAAAATGCGCGAGAAGTATATTGATACTATCGCAAAACTATATGACTACGCTACAACAGTCTATTCAAAAAAGACTTACACACAATGGTACGATACAAAAGAGGGCAGTTATACCTACGCTTCGTTCAAGAGCGAGTGTGATGCACTTTCAAAGAAACTGACACAGTACGGTATTGGCACCGGTGATAAAGTTGCTATTTTTTCTCAAAGTATGCCTAACTGGTCAGTTGCTTTCTTTTCTACTGTTGCATTCAGCAGAATCTCTATTCCTATTTTGCCTGACAGCTCAGAGAATGAGGTAACTAATATCATAAACCATTCTGAGAGCAAGGTTATTTTTGTTTCTAAAAGGCTTGCAGGAAAAATTGCTCCTGAGGTCATGGAGAAAATGACTCTTGTTATAGAACTTGATACATTCGAGGTCATCAAGTCGGACGATGAAAAGTTTACATGTGACGGTCGTACGTCCAACCCGACACCTGACGATATTGCGACAATCATATACACATCGGGTACGACTGGCAGTGCCAAAGGTGTGGTGCTAAGCCATCGTAATCTTACCTCAAACGTCATCACATGCTATCACTCATGTAAAAGAACTGAAAAGGACCGCTGGCTTTCTATCCTGCCTATGGCTCATACTCTTGAGATGACTCTCGGCATGCTCTATCCTATGTATACCGGTTCTACTGTATATTATCTGCCTAAACCGCCTGTGGCATCGTTGCTACTCAAGGCTATGCAGGTCGTGAAGCCTACAACAATGCTTACAGTGCCGATGATTATTGAAAAGGTTTATAAGGGAAGCGTGTTGCCGACTATTGCAAAGAGCCGTACATTGAAGTGGATGAATGTGCATATGAACAAACTTATGTGCAAGATAATAGGAATGAAGCTCAAGAAGACTTTCGGCGGACGTATCACGTTCTATGGTATCGGTGGTGCCAAGCTCGATCCTGAGGTCGAGAGCTTCTTGCTTAAAGCCGGTTTCCCTTATGCTATCGGTTATGGCTTGACAGAAACTTCTCCGCTGCTCGGTTATGCGATGAAAGGTTGGAGAGCTGTAGGCTCTTTGGGCTATCCTGTATATAATGTAAAGCTTAAGCTGCATAACGTTAATCCTGAAACGGGAGAGGGAGAGATTGTGGCTAAAGGTCCGAATATAATGTTGGGTTACTATAAAGATCCTCAAAGAACGAAGAGTGTATTTACCGAGGATGGTTGGTTCCGTACCAGCGATATTGCCGTTCAGGACGAAAAGGGACGTTTTTATATAAAAGGACGAAACAGCAATATGATTCTTGGACCATCGGGAGAGAATATATATCCCGAAGAGATTGAGAATGTCTTGAACAATGTTGAGGGTGTAAGTGAGTCTATTGTCGTTGAACGTAACGGTCGTCTTGTTGCTCTTGTTGCTCCTATAGAGAATTTTATTCAGTGGGACAATGAAAGCGAGGATAAAATTTATGAAAGCATTGACAAGTGGAAAGCTAAAATCCTGAACATAACAAACAAGAATGTGAACAAATCTTCTCAGGTCAGCTCGGTTGAGGTTATGAAGGAACCGTTTGAAAAGACTGCAACGCAGAAAATCAGACGCTTCAAGTACAAGGAATCGGCTCCGACAGTTGAGGAAGAGAAGAAAAACAAGAAATGATATCCATAAAAAAGGTTCCCAAAACTGGGAACCTTTTTTATTTGAATGTCATGTTATTTTGGAAGGGTGATATTGTTGAACTGGTCAATGTTGCTTGCTGTGTGCTCGCGTTTGATAATCTCCTTCATCTCATTGACAATCTCGGGATATTGCGAAGCGAGGTCTTTGTCCTCGTGGCTGTCGGTAACAAGGTCGTAAAGGAAACAATTTCCATTCTGTACTACCAGTTTCCAGTTGCCCATGCGGAGTGCCATCATGTTTGTTTCGTGGAACTCCCAATAGAGGAAATCATGCTTCTCCTGCTCGCCTTCGCCCAACAATGTTGGAGCGAATGAAATTCCGTCGAAGTAATCAACCTCAAGGTTCTTGTTGGTGTAACGTTCTACATAGTTCTCAATGCCTGCAACATCGCAGAATGTAGGCATAAGGTCATAGAATGCGAGTTGGTGGTCATTGATGACACCGGCTTCAACTTCGCCCGGCCACCATGCGATGAACGGTACTCTGATACCGCCTTCTGTTGTTGAACGCTTTGTTCCGCGTAGCAATTTTTCTGTGTTGAAATAATCAGGGTCGGCACCGCCTTCGGTGTGAGGGCCGTTGTCGCTCGTAAATATAACCAATGTGTTCTTGTCAAAGCCTTTCTCTTTCAGCTTGGCAAGCACTTCGCCTACATAAGCATCAAGACGTGTAACCATTGCGGCGAACTGCTGGTGTGCGATGTTTGTCGGGTTGTAGCGTGAGCCTTGATCACCGCCATAGCTCTTTTCCTGACAGAATGCACCTTGGTATGCCTGCAGGATAGAGTCGTTGGGCTGTATGAGCTCTGCGTGAGGCAATGTGTATGTGAACACACCAAAGAATGGGGTGTCTGCGCTTTGCTCGTCAATCCATTTCATGGCTCTCTGGTGAATGAGGTCGGCCGAATAGTCCTTGCGGTTCTTGTAATCATCGCCATACAATTGATGGTTGATGTTGTTGTAGAGTGTATCGCGTTTTACCTCTGTATCACCGGCCTTGCGACTGTATGAGTTTAGGAAGTTGGGGTAGTAGAGGTGTGCCTGGAACTGACAGATATACCCGTAGTATTCATCGATACCGCGTTTGTCGGGTGTCGATACTGAACCTTCGTAACCTCCTGCCCACTTGCCGAACATACCAGTGTTATAGCCGTTGTCTTTCATAATCTCCGGCAGAATGATATGATTAGGGTCATAAGGCTCCTGACCGACAAGGCTGTAATCGGTTGTTACACCATATTGCTGGTTCAATACGTGATTTCCCCAGTACTCCTTGTTACCGCGTACTTTGGTGTGGCCTGTGTGCTGTCCTGTCATGAAGCAGGCGCGTGATGGAGCACTTACAGGGCTTCCTGCATATGCCTGTGTAAAGAGCATGCCTTCTGCAGCCATACGGTCGAGGTTGGGAGTGCTTATATACTGCTGGCCATAACAACCAACATCGGCATAACCAAGGTCATCACACATTATATAAATGATATTTGGTTTCGCAGCCTCTTGTGCCTGTACCGTTGCCGAAGCGAGTAGTCCGCAACCGAAAATCAATAATTTGTTCTTGTCCATATCTCTATATTTTTATTTTCTCAAGTAAATTTTGCTGTTCTTATAACCGTTCTCTGTCTTTGCACACACAATATATACTCCTTCGCAGAGTTCGGCAGTGTCAATTGTGTTTCCTGTATTTCTTGCTACAATAGCGGCATCAATGGTGTATAATGTCATGCTTGTAATGTCGCAATTGCCAATAGCTGTTATTTTGTTGTTCTGTAATGTGAATACAATATCTTCATCAGCAACAACGCTCTTTACGCCTGTTGTTCCTGTTGTGTTTGGAGTAAAATATGCTACCAATTTTACGTTGTGGTCAACAGTGAATGTATATTCAGCATTGGTTGAAACAACAACACCTTCTTCGCGCCAGCAAACGAATTGTGCATTACCGGTCGGAACAGCCTTGGCTGTGAGTGTTGTGCCGTATGCGTAATTTTCGGCAACCTCTGACAGAGTGGCACTACCTCTGTCGTCTGCATTGACTGCGACGGTAGCTGTACGGTTCTCTTCTGCTTTAACTACCTTTATATGGAAATCATAGATAAAACCATAGACGTCGTCTTCGGCAAGGTCAAGGCCGTTGCTGTTTATACGCAGACGCATGCGTGTCTGTGTCTCTTCGGCCCACTCGGGAACAGTCGCTTCGGCATTGCCTTTTGTTCCGTTCAATGTAAGCGGTACGGCTGTTTCAAAAACACCGTCGCTGTTCCAGTCGAAATGAGCAATGGCTGTCAAAGCGTTTGTTGCGTTTTCTGAAAGGGTTACATCGATGTTGAATTTCTCGCCTTTTATAACTTCGCCCTTATCCATGGCATACATTATATGCCAATTGCCCGGTTTTGAATTGCTTTCGTAAATGATATTGTCAACAGCACCTTCGCCACGGATTTCGGCTCTCTTTGCGTAAATGTTGCCTGTTGCGCCGCATGGGTTGTTGTAAATCTTCAATGTGCGTGAGTATGCACTGCGTACGCGGGTAAAACGGAACAGACTGTCGCTATCAACCTTAAGCGTTGTGTTGTTGCTTGTAAAGTAATAGTATCCGTTGATTTCGCCTTTTTTTACCTTCCATTTTGTTTCGAGGTTTTCACCTGCTATGATGTTGCCGTCATTTATTCCAATTACAGTTGCCGGCTCGCTTGCCGATGCTATCTGAAAACCTTTTCCATCGTTTGTGCCTACAAAATACCACTCCTGGTTCTCGTCAAAGCTGTCGGGGGTTGCCATAGACGGCTTGTTGTCGGCAAAAGTAAGGTTTTTACCGCTTGGTGTCTGTACATTGTAGCTTGCACCAATGTTGCCGATAGCATTACTTATTGCAAATGGGCGCAATTCATATAAATCTTCAGTTTCAACGAGTGTCCAATATGAACCGACCTTATCGGTTCCTGCATTCCAGGTAATTACATAATTTGATGCACCATCTTTGTTCAATGCACGCGGATTACTGCTCTCGTTACTGTAATTATCGCAGTCGGTAGAACTGAAATACCAACAATTGGCATTTTCGCCACTTGTGGCAGCTGTCTTTGCCATGTAGTATTCTACAGGCTGAATGCTTGTCTGAACTTTAGAATCAGATGACGGTGTCAGGTTGCAACTGCCCAAATAGTTCCCTGTAGCTGTGTTCTTTATATAGAAACAATTCTCATTTTCTGTAGGGATAAACATCCAGAACTGTTGTTTTGTAACATCCTTTCCTTGAACAGTCATTCTGCCATCAGGCTCCTCTGTGATATAGTTAGCTCCGGTATTCTTCCAGGATATAAGATATACCTTACCTTCGCCCTCTACAGGCTCTGAGGCCGGTTTTACTTCGTAGGCATAATGTATTGTCCAACCGCCTGTTCCTGTATTATACAATGGAGTGCCGGAATCACCGTTCTGTACATTAACCCAAGTGTTGTCGTCTTTGACAAAACGTACAAGGTTTGAGTCATCGCTTCCGTTGATGTATGACTGAGAGTCACCATCGCCATTGAAATTACTTGCTCCGCTGCCTTTTGATGTAGGGTTTGTTGTTGTGAATACAGCGGCATTGTCTATAGTTCCAAAATCCTTTGGCGAACTTTTCTGCATGTATGTACCATTTAACTTCTTGAGATGATATGCTCCGGCAACACCTTTTTGAACAGGTGTCCAAACAAATACTGCCTCGTTTGCGAAGGCTTGTTTGCTGTAAGGTGTAGCACCTGTATTTCCATAAAACCAATAGTTGTTGGTGCGTGACAGGTTCTTTAATGCAATAAGAGTCTCTGTTGTCATTGCATTGAGTTCTGCCGACGTGTATTTCTTTGTCGTAGGTGCATAAGTTACTTCCTGAGCAACTGCTATACTCATAAAGAGCATGCATGTAATGGAGAGTATAAGTCTTTTCATATAAATTAGGATTTATGTTCCAAAAATAACTTATTTAATCTAAAATTCAATAGGTATAACGTATTTTATTATGCCCCTTTGCTGTATTCGGGCTTCCTCATTCCTGTGTATAAAATATGGCAGCCATTTTGTGACTGCCATATTCGATATATTATTGCCATATTATTTCTTTTTGAAATAGTCGTTGTGTATTTTTATTCCGAATATAATACAACTGCAAAAACATGTAACAGCATTGGTAACGAACATTGACCATATAATATTAGGACGGTGCAACAATCCTTGCAGCATAAATGCAAAAGCTCCAATGGCCATCATCAGGAATGTCGGCAGTGCTATACCGTCGGTGTTGCGGGTACGTATGGTTGCAATAGCTTGTGGTAGAAAACCCAGAATAAGACCGATACTTGCGATATAACCGCAAATTGTATAAAAAAGACTTTGTTCCATAATCTTTTAATTGCTAATTGATTATGGAACAAAGTGTGTGCGTGATATGTTCTGTTGTCGTTACTCTTTTACAAAACGCATCATTGCCCATCGGTTATCCTCGGCATAATCGATGTAACGCAATCCATTGCGTGCTGCCTCCTCTTTTAGAACATCCATATCATCGGTGTAAAATCCACTGATGAAAATCTGTGAGCCGGAGTGCATGCAACGTACATAGTTCATCATGTCGGCAAGCAGAATGTTACGATTGATGTTTGCAATGACAAAATCAAAGCTGTCGTTCTCTTTGATAGCTTCTGCACCACCCAAACGTACCTCAATATCGGCAGTGTTGTTGAGGATGACATTTTCTTTTGCGTTTTCGTATGCAAATTCATCGATGTCAATTGCCACAACGTCTGTTGCCCCGTGCTTGCGTGCAAGAATAGCGAGCAGGGCGGTGCCACATCCCATGTCAAGAACACTCTTTCCTTCCATGTCGCTTGCAAGAATGGCGCGCAACATGTGGCATGTTGTCTGGTGATAGCCTGTGCCGAAGGCCATTTTAGGGTCGATGAGAATGTCGTAACGTGCCTTTGGAACATCTGTGTGGAATGTGCTGTGTATAACACAATCTTCACCCAAGACAATAGGCTGGAAATAGTTCTTCTCCCATTCGGCATTCCAGTCCTCTCCTTCGATGAATTCACTTTCGTATGCTATGTTGTATCCTTCCAAAGGAAAGTTCTCGACAACTGTTGCTATTGCGGTGTCATCGTATATGTTATGTGGAACGTATGCTTCCATACCGTTTTCATCGGGTACAAAACTTTCAAAACCAATTTCGGCAAGCAATGCTGCAAGTACATCAGTAGCAACCTCTTCATTAGGTGTTACTGTGAATTGTATTTTTGTGTAATCGTTCATTGTATGTAAGTATTTTTATTTTTTGTTTTCGACATAAATCGTATAAAGAACAGTATTCCGGCTATTGTCAGTCCGAATGGGAAAGAAAGCCAGATGCCGGTCAGTCCCAAATTGAATACAAAGGCAAAGAGATAACCTAAAGGTAACAGAATGATAATATATGAAATGAATGCATATTTCATTACCGGCTTGACATCGGCAATGCCACGTAGGGCATTGGAGTAGTTGCATTGCAATCCGTCGCCAAACTGGTATAGCATAAAGGGCAGTATCAGATTGGTTACAAGCATAGCCACTTCGCTGTTGTCGGTGAATATATGTCCAATGTGGTTGCGTAACATATATACCGTCAGCGAAGCGAATACAGCCATCACAAGTATTATATTAAACCCAGCCTTTGCTGAACGGCGTATGTCGTCGCTGTTTCCTGCACCGTTGTAGTTGCTTACTTTAACGGCTACGGCAGCTGCCATACCGTAATAGATCATGAACCCGAGCTGTCCTACTGTGCACATGATCTGGTGTGCGGCAAGTGCGGCTGTTCCCAACCAGCCTACCATAATGGTTGCAAGGCTGAACGATGCCGTTTCCATTCCCATCTGTAGAGCTACGGGTAATCCGAGCCTGTTCAGTTTTTTGACCTCGATAGCTGTTATTTTTCCACCGAAGAATCCTTGCATGTATATCCTGTATCGTCTGCTTCTCAGGAATACTGTCAAGGCTAAGGCGAGCATCGCCATACGTGACAGCACTGTCGCAATACCGGCTCCCAAGAGTCCAAGCTCCGGGAAACCGCACTTTCCAAAAATAAGAATATAGTTTCCTATAATGTTTATTATATTTCCGGAAAGCATAATCCACATAGCGGTCTTTGTATCTGTTATGCCGTCGATAAACTGTTTGAATGCATTGAAAAGCATTGCAAAAGGCAACGATAACAGCAATACCAGAAAATAGGGCTTTATCAGGTGCAGTAGCTCTGCGGGTTGTCCCAAACGCTCTACGTTCATATAGAGTATTCCCATTGCAATGATGACAAAGAATGACATTACTCCATTTGTGAGCAGGGCATTTTTCAGCACTGTGCCGGCTTCCTTAAGTTTTCCCTTGCCGAAGAGCTTGCCTATAACAGGGGTCAATCCATAAGAAAAACCTGTGGCGAATATGATTGCAAGGTTGAAAATGTTGTTCACGAAACTTGCTGCACCAAGGTCTTCTGTTCCATGCCAACCCACCATAAATGTGTCGGCAAAGGACACGAATATCACACCCAATTGTCCTACGACAATCGGTAGTCCGAGTTTCAATAGCTCCTTGTAATGTTCGCGGTAGGACTTCATTAACTGAAAACTTAAAACTGATAACTGAAAACTGAAAGCTTGTGCAAGCGAGTGTGTGAAAATTCATTTTCACACGCAACGAGCGTAGCCAAGGTTGCACGAAGTGAAAACTGAAAGCTTGTGCAAACGAGTGAGTGAAAATTAATTTTCACACGCAACGAGTGTAGCCAAGTTTGTACGATGTAAAATCTTGTGAAACGGCTGTTTTACATTATCGAAACAAGTTTCATCTCAAAAACCAATGTCGAATATGCCGGAATGGGGCCGTTTGCACGTGTACCGTAACCGACCTCGTAAGGGATATATACTATCCAATGGTCGCCGACGTGCATCTGCGTCAATGCTATCTGCCAGCCGACAATGAGGTCGTTAAGACGGAATGCTTCGGGGTATCCGCGTTCCCAGCTGTTGTCAAAGACCTTTCCGCTGATGAGGCTTCCCTTGTAATGCACCGTTACAACGTTATTGGCACGTGGACAACGGTCGCCGTCACCGCTTTCAATTATCTTTACAAGAACTCCTTTTGAAATCTCCAGGAGTTCTTCCTCTCCGTCGCGTAAGGCTTGCATGAAAGCCTCGTTCTTGAGCTTGTATTCGTTGTTCTTGAACTTTGCCATATCCTGTTATTCTTCACTCATCAATTGCTCTATGGCACGGCATAATTGGTCGGGGCATGATGTAGGCTTGCCGTTGCAGCTGATACCTTTTAGGCATGCAATGACATCTTCATATTTCATACCCTTGACAAGTTTGCTTATGCCTTGAAGGTTGCCGTCGCAACCGCCATAGAATTTTACATCGGTAACGGTTCCGTTATCTCCTGTCAATTCTATAAATCGTGAGCATGTACCTTGTGTACGGTAAGTTATTGTCTTCATCTGTTTCTTATTTAATCAATATCTTCTTGCCACCTTTGATATATACACCTTTCTTGGGTGCGATGACTTTACGGCCCTGCAAGTCGTAAATATCATTGTTGACGGTGCTTTCTGTAATATCCTTTATTTCTGTAGGGATAGTGGTGTATGTATATGTCAGTTCTATATTCTTGGCAACATTAGCAACCTCATCATAAACGGCATCACTCTTTGAGAAGGTATAGCCATCGAATACAGGTGTGAGCATGCTGTAAGCATCGCCACCCTTTACATAGCGTGAGCCACTTGCCAATTCATTGCCATTCTCATCGACGCACTTGTACGAAACGATGAAATATGGGTGAGGCTTATATCTGTAAATGATGAATGGGTGACCGTCATCCCAACCGGTGAAGGTATTATTGGCATTACCGTTCCAGTAGTAGTTGTTGCTTGTGCCCTTGACACTCCATGTATTGTCGTTGCTGTTGAGTGTAAAGGTAAATTGTTCTGCCGTTTCGCTTCCTGTCACAAGCGAACCTTTCGACAGTGCCGGAATAGCTATTCCGTAGTTATTCCTTACGGTAAATTTATTGCCGTCGCCCTCGAAGTTCCATACGAATGAGGGGTTAGACTCGCTTATGCCGTTTGTCGTAGTGATGCCGGCTCCCACTGCGTTTGCGCTGAGGAACCCGCTACGTGCAGTCTCATTATGAGCATTGTATATTACATACGAAGCTCCAGCCTCAAGCTCTGTTACAGGCTCGCCTACTGATGCAACACCTGTTAGTCCTTCTGTTTCGTAGTAAGCTTCGATGACAGTATCTTCAGTTGGTGTTATTGTCTTTTGCTCTTCTTCAGTACCAACCAATTTGTAGAACTCCACTTCAGGACATGCTATGGTATGGCTTTCGCCAATGATGCATGGAGTGGTGTAGTCGGCAATATGATTGCCGTCCATACTGTAGCAACGGTATGTGACACTGTTCGATACTCGCTTGTATGTTATATTTACGGTTTTGTTTTCGTTTATTTTTTCAAAGACAGGAGCTTCGGCGCTGTTTGTTTCGTCATACTTTACAATCTCGTAATTTTCAATTTGTGGCGCAATGGCGGTAACGTCGCTTTCAAAGGCTACCGACTGAGCAACCTTTTCAATGGTGTTGCCGTTTTCGTCTTTACATACATAATTGATTATGCACGCTTTTTCAAATACCCAACCGGTACCCTGTGGGTATATACCGCCTGTGCTCAATGTGTTAGGATTGTTTGTAGCACGTTCCGGAAGCGGATAGATAGCCGCATCTGCAATATTGATGCTGAAATCTCCGCTCTTGGTGTTATATACGTTGATGAGGGTAATGCCTTCCTCACCCAATGCAAGCGGTGCGGTTGTGCTGCTTATGTAACGTCCTGTTGTTACATTCTGCAACTTGTATGTCTGGCCGTTATCGGTTATTGTTGATTCTGCTATCGTCCATACATCGGCACCGTATGTCTGCATTGTTGCAGTCACTTTGCCGTCGTTGTTGTCATACAATGTCCAGCCATTGAAACGTTCTGTGTTGTTTACAATGCGATAGGTTGTGCCTTCGGCAGGGTAGTCAATGACAATATCTTCACCTTGTGCAACCAAAGGACGGAACTCCCATATACCGCCGTTGCCGTCGGCAGGGTCGCTCCATAGGTTGATGGAGTGATTCTGTCCCGGACCTGCGTAGTTGAGGCACATGTTTGCATTTGAAACCTTCTGGCTACGTATGCTGTAGTTGTAGTTATTGCCGTTCTGTGCATATACCTTGTCGCCTAAAATGAAGTCATAGTGGCGGTTGTTGTCGTCATAATCCCAGCGTCCTGTATTGTTTTCTGCTGTAGGGGTACCCTTTACAGAACCATTCGGTTTTGCCTTGTTTACCATTGCCCAACGTTCGGGATTGTTTGGGTCCTGCATGAACGCCCATAGCTGATAGTCGTAGCCATCATTGTTCTCGTCTTCGATTATCTCGCTGTTCCAAAGACGGTTAGCCGGAGCTGTACCAGTCTTGTCAGCAACGTTTAATCCCTCGCGCAACAACTGTATGCATCGTCCTGCACGTGTATCGGTGGCATTTGTAACAATGCGATACCATGTCTTGTTCTCGTCGGTCGATGGGGTAGGCATTACCTTGGTGTCGTCGTTGTTGTCTTTGAGGATATAATGACGGCCATACTCATATTTATTGTAGTTGAGCAAGAGTGTGTCCTGTGTTATACGTTGCTGGAAATCTTTGAAATTCTTCTTTGCTTCAGGTGTCCAGCCTGTTTCTGCTAAGGCAATCAAACGTGGAAGAGCAAGGTATTCGAGCAGGTAGTTGCTCTGTACGTGTTCTGTCCAGAATGTTCCCTGCACACCAATGTAGTATTTATGTAAATCGGCAGATACACTTGCCGGAATGGGCTTGTAATTATATACAACCTCTACATTATCGGTTCCGCCGCCTGCTACAGGTGGCTCGTTGGCATCGGTGCTTTGACGACGGTTAATGTAATAGGGCACCTGTGTGGTAATAATCGATTCCATGCCATTTTGCGCTGCTTTCAATGCGCATGGCTGTGCATTGCCAATCTCCCAGCACATCATTGTACCGCCTGTACCTATGATAAGATCCTCATCAGTGCCACCAGCGGTAAGGCTCTCGTTCCACATTATAACGGTACGTTTCTTGTCACCCTCTTTCGATGTCACGTGGTCCGAAATCTGACGTACAAAATATGACTGCAACTGACGTATATTGCTGAAGCCCATCTTTTCCATAAGTGCCTTGCATTCATCATTGTTCTGCCAAGCATTTGTTGGTGTTTCGTCACCACCTATATGTATCTGGTTATATGGGAAAACCTCTATGACCTCATCAAGAACATCCTTTGCAAATTGCAGAACCAAAGGACTCGCAACATTGAGGACATCGCTGTAAATACCGCCGTTCACCTGTACGCTGTGTCCGCCGTTGGGGTTGCAACTCAACTCGGGATATGCGGCATTTACAGCGCATGAGTGGCCGGGGAACTCAATCTCGGGTACAACCTCTATATGACGTTCCGCTGCGTATGCGACAATGTCGCGACACTCGTCCTGTGTGTAAAAATATGGTCCGTAAGGTTCGTTGTCGTAATATCCGCCATATACAGGGTCGGTACTCCAAGAATTGTTACGTGTAGCACCTACAGTTGTGAGGCGTGGGTATTTCTTTACCTCAAAACGCCAGCCCTGGTCGTCGGTCAAGTGCCAATGGAAGCGGTTCATCTTGTAGTACGACATTACATCAATCATGCGCTTGATCTGGTCAGTAGTGAAGTAATGACGGCTTACATCGAGCATAAAACCACGATATTCAAAGCGTGGAGCATCAACAATGCTTACAATCGGCAATGAATATTCTGTAATGCTCTCATCTTTTACCTCTGCCATTACATTGGCCGGGAGCATTTTCTTAATACTCTGGAATGCATAGTAGAAACCGTTAGCATTGTTGGCTGCGATAGTGATGCCGCTTGTGGTGATGTCGAGTGTGTAACCCTCATTGCCAAGCTGCTCACCACCATTGTATTGCTGCATTTTGATGAGAGCATTGTCGTCGTTTGCAACAGTTACCGTATAACCGCTGACCTCGCTGAACAAGGCAGAGAATCTCTCGGCTTCAGTTTTCGCATCTTTTATGCCATTGGTTGCTATCGCAAAATTCTCAGGCAAGGTGAGTTTGCCATTGCCAACGGTCATTTTCATTGGAACCGGTGTAAGGTTTATGCCATTTTCAGCCATTAGGGCTATAGGCAAACCAATAATCATAATCAGTAATAATGTGATTTTTCTCATTGCTATATATTTTTAATTATTATCGTTACAATCATCATCTTCGGGACGCAATGTCGGCAGGCATATCTGGTATTTTACAGCCAGCACACGTGTCAGGAACACTGCGGCACCACATGCAAGGTTTGTTATCATGGTAGGCATATCAAGCAGGTAGCAAAGACCGAATGCCAATCCACCGACAACGCATGCCATTGCATAAATCTCTTTACGGAATATAAGAGGAACATCATTGATGAGAACGTCGCGGATAATACCTCCGGCCACACCGGTCATTGTTCCCATAACAATACCCACCCAAATTGGTAGTCCGCAGTCAATTGTCTTTTGAATACCGACTACAGTGAATAGTGCAAGTCCAATAGCATCGAAAATGAAAAAGGTGTTATGCATGTTGATCATGTACTTGCGGAACAGAATAACCCATAAAAGAGCTATACCGGTACAGGTAAGGTAAACACCATCATGCATCCAAAATACAGGGACATCAAGCATGAGGTCGCGCAATGTACCGCCGCCAATGGCAGTCGCAGCTCCTACAACGTATGCTCCGAACCAATCGAAACGCTTGGCCGATGCCAATCGGATACCACTGATAGCAAAGGCAAACGTTCCTATAAAGTCGATTATCTGCAGGAAAGTGATGCCTCTGAACCATTCAATAAAGATATTTATGACATTCATAATTTGTGCATTTGTGAAAAATCATGCTAATATAACCATAAAATAGGATATTTCTCAGAAATATGTGCAAAATAAAATTTAACGATAAAAAATTGTGTATAATAGCCGGTTGTACTATTTTTGTAGAACAAAGATTGAGTAGTTCTTCTGTTCTGAAATTAATGTAGAACTCGTAAAATTTTTTATATGGAATTTTATATTGTAGCATCAGTTCTTATTCTATTGGCTATTGTCGTAGCAACCGGTAAAATCGATTCTTTATATTGCAAGAAATACGGTCCTGGATTTAAGGACGGTAAATTTACCTGGTGGAAACTCAACCGCTACAATCCAAAGCGTATGCGCCCTCTGCTTGTGGTGTTACTTGTAATAATAGGGTGCATGTTGCTTGCCATACCGGTGTTCGGTTTTCCTGAACATGTAATGGGAATAGTTATTATAGTTTTTGCAGTTGTCTTTTCGGTAATAGCTCTTCTTTGGGCTGTAGAAAAGGATTGATACAGAAAATGAGGAAGGTATTATTGTTTTTCCTTGTTATAGGTCTTTTCTCTGCTCCATCCGATGCTCAGACCCGTAAAACCATCGATTTTTCTACCGATGTGGCGATGTTCGTACCGGCGGCTCTTGGTGCCGGTGCCGCAATTTGTAAGGGTGATTATGAAGGTTTGTTCGAACTTGGAAAGACTGTAGCTGTATCAACAGCAGTAACATATATACTGAAATACAGTGTCAAGAAAAGTCGTCCCGACGGTAGTGGCTTTGACGCGTTTCCCTCCAATCATAATAACTTTTCCTTTGCCGGCGCAACATTCCTTATGAAGCGTTATGGGTGGAAGTGGGGTGTACCTGCTTATCTTGTCAGTGGATATGTGGCATGGGGGAGAATATATGCTAAAAAACATGATATATGGGACGTGCTTGCCGGTGCGGCCATAGGTGTTGGCAGTGGCTTGCTTTTCACGACACCGTTTGCAAAGGAACACGATGTTACTTTGGCACCGACTTTTAATAGCGAAGGTGGTTGCGGTATATATTTTTCAATGTCGTTGTAATGTTATAAAAGGTTATATATGCTTATACCCTTTTGACATGCAGAAATTTTTCGTATATTCGCACATAAATAATTGCAATCATGATAAAACAGGAGTGGATAAATAAGGGATACATCGATGAGGTCGTTCCCGAAGGTCTTGATCTTAAAGCAGAAATAAGACGTCTTTGTGAGGAAAAGAATGCTGTTGTGCTTGCTCACTACTATACCGACGGTTCAATTCAGGACGTTGCCGATTTTGTCGGTGATAGTCTGGCTCTGGCTCAGATTGCCGAGAAAACAACCGCCGATATTCTTGTGATGTGTGGAGTGCATTTCATGGCTGAAACAAATAAAATTCTCAGCCCTGAAAAGAAAGTGCTTATTCCCGACCTTAATGCCGGTTGCTCGCTTGCCGAAAGTTGTCCTGCAGAGGAGCTTGCACGTTTCAAGGCCATACACCCCGACCACAAGGTGGTTGCTTATGTGAACACTTCTGCAGCTGTGAAAGCCTTGACCGATATCGTTGTGACATCAACAAATGCACGTGCTGTCGTAGAGAGCTTCCCAAAAGATGAAAAAATCATCTTTGCTCCCGACAAGAATCTTGGTGGCTATCTCAATGCTGTTACCAACCGTAATATGCTATTATGGAACGGCGGTTGTCATGTTCACGAACAGTTCTCGATAGAGAAAATCGTAGAACTTAAAGGTGCAAATCCCGAAGCTAAAGTTCTTGCGCATCCTGAATGTAAGAGCGGAGTGCTTGCTCTTGCCGACTTCATAGGCTCAACAGCAGCAATACTCTCTTATGCTGAAAAGAGTGATGCCAAACAATTTATTGTAGCGACAGAAAGCGGTATATTGCACGAAATGCAGAAGCGTTGTCCCGACAAGGAGTTTATTCCTGTACCTCCAATGACAGGCCCATGCGCATGCAATGAATGTGGTTTTATGCGTCTTAATACTCTTGAAAAGTTGTATAACACACTCAAATATGAGTGGCCGACAGTAGAACTTGACGAGAAACTTCGCGAGGATGCAAAAAAACCGATAGTGAGAATGTTGGAGTTATCATAACAATAAAGGACGACCTTGGTCGTCCTTATTTATTGCCATAAGTTTCCCCATGCGCGTGTCGGGGTTTTTGTATTCTTTTCTTCGGAAAAGGATCGCACTCCCGGGCTGTTCTGTGGCGTACTCCCTGCGAGTATCGATGTCTTTAGCTCGTAACGGCTCAATTCGCATTTTGGCGAAACATAAATTTTCTTCATTTCAAATCGTTTTTATTAAACAAATGCCTGCTGTTGTTATCAGAAGGATTGTTTAATAAACATATGAAAAGAGAAAATGTTTGTAGATACATAAAAAAGAACCTCTAATGAGGCTCTTTTTTTATGTAGTTGTTATTGCTTACTTATTGAATCTCTCGCGGAGAGTCTTTATCATATCCTGTGTCATTGAGTCGAGATCGTAGCTTGGTTTCCAATCCCACTCTTCGCGTGCGCAGGAATCATCCATCTTATTAGGCCATGAATCGGCAATAGCCTGACGGACAGGGTCAAACTCATAATGCATCTTGAAGTCAGGTATATATTTCTGGATTGATGCCTTTATGATTTCAGGGTCAAAGCTCATTGATGCGACGTTGAACGCATTACGGTGAATAAGACGTGAAGGGTCGGCATTCATGATATCAACAGCAGCCTTCAGTGCATCGGGCATATACATCATGTCCATAAATGTACCGGCCTGTATAGGGCATGCAAAATCTTCGCCCTTGACTGCTGCATAATAAATCTCCACAGCATAGTCGGTTGTACCGCCACCGGGTAATGTTACATTTGAAATAAGTCCGGGGAAACGTACGGCACGTGTATCAACACCATATTTTGTGAAATAGTAGTCGCTCAAAAGCTCTGTAGCCACCTTTGTTACGCCATACATGGTGCGTGGGCGCTGTATTGTGTCCTGCGGTGTGTTGTCGCGTGGTGTGTTGGGACCGAATGAGCCGATAGAACTTGGGGTAAATACCGCACATTTCTTTTCGCGTGCAATCTCAAGGATATTTATCAGACCGTTCATCTGAATATCCCAAGCGAGCAGAGGCTTTGACTCTGCAACAGCAGAGAGTAGTGCAGCAAGGTTGTATATGGTGTCTATCTTATATTTTTCAACAATATCGGCAAGTTGCTGGGCATTCTTTACATTTGCCTCTTCTGCCGGGCCGCTTTCAAGGAGTATGCCTTTGGGCTCAGCACCGGGAATGTAGCCTGCAACGATGTTTCCGTCAGGAATCATGTTGCGCAACTTCATGGTAAGTTCTGAACCTATCTGGCCGGTAGAGCCTATAACTAGTACATTCTTCATAATTCTATATGATTTTTCTTATATCAATTCAATTATTCTTCAAAGTTACTGCTAAAATTGCTATAGCTCAAATTTTTTATAATAAAATTGCTATAAGATATTGAACTTGGTATGAGAACCTGAACGAATACCTGTTGATACTTATATTATTCCAAATAAACTGAACATCAAAAAACCTATATAGTTTCCTATGGCATAACCGGCAAGTCCGTTTGTGATACCTGTAACAATGACATCTTTGTTCTTCATGGTTGCAGCAATCATTGGAACGCAGATAGGCGAATTTATGAGTGTATTTGACGTTATTACCGCCGTGTCGGAATCAATATGGAACAATTTTGCAAAAACAATGGTAAGAAGCAATGAACCGAATATTATCACGGCTTGAAATAGTAGAATATAAAGGCTCTGGTTCCAGTTTATGCTGCTCAAATCGGCCATGGTAGCCATTACAAAGCAGAAGACATATATAAGATACATTCCGGCATCGTAGCTCTTATCCCATGAACGTACCTCTTTCCATGTTGTCAATAGCAGCGACAGGGTTGTTATGGAGAGAATCAAGGCTATCATGGAAATGCCATCTTCTCCTCCGACAACAGAGCCTATATAAACAGAAATACCCATTACTACAATTGAAGCAACCAGAACTTTTACAAGCTGTATAATGCTCTTTTTCTTTCCGAAGTGCTTGTATGGGTTCTCATCGGTGTACTCTTCGATATCAACATTCTGTTCTTTCTCGTTTTGTCTGCCAACGAATTTACGTGCCATTTTCACCCCTCCTCCCATAAGGAACATTAGGTAGAAGAATGAAACAATAAGGTTGCAGGTCGATAGTATGACAAAGTTTTCAGTGCTGAGTCCGAGCATCTGTTTGATTGCTGCAAGATTTGCAGCTCCGCCAAGATATTGTCCGGTGAGTGCGGCGCCCATCATACTTCCTTCTTCGCCAAGATTATCTTTGAATATAAGATATCCGACAAATACAAAAATCACCACAGACGCAACCCCGGCTCCTAACGCTCCCAAGGATTTGCCCAAAGAGAATTTCTTGAAGTTGCACCCGAACAGCATCATTGGCAGAGCGAGTGGAACAAGAACTTCTGAAATGGTATTCTGGAATTTTATCAAATTGTCATGTGTGATGGCTTCTGAAGGAAGGAGTCCTGCATTTGTGACAAATACTCCCAATAGATAAAGAGTAAGTACGGGGCCTATCTTCTTGAAAACTTTTGTCTTGCGACATATAAACAGCACCAATGCCGGAACTGTTAAGTAAAAAATCAATAAAAGTGCTTTTAATAGCATAAGTTGTTCATTTTGTGTTCTGCGTTGTGTATAAATGGACTTAAATGCCGGGTCAAAGGTACAACTTTTTTTATTAAAATATCACAATTTAACAAAATCTTCAAATTATTTATACCGGTATAAAGCAAATGCTTATGTAAATTGTCTCTTTCAGGGTCATTTTATCAATAAAAAAACTTTTAGTTGCTCTTCTTTTTGTCTTATTAATCAAAAAAAGGTACTTTTGTATAGCAAAACTTAAATGAATATAAAGATGTACGGTAAATTTCAACAACATTTACAGAATGAGCTGGCTAATATCGAAGAGGCCGGTCTTTACAAGAAAGAACGCAATATAGCATCGCAGCAGTTTGCCGAAATAACCCTTGAGGACGGTTCAAAGGCACTTAACTTCTGTGCCAACAACTATCTTGGCCTTTCAAACAATCCACGCCTTATGAAAGCGGCTCAAGAGGCTATGGAAGCACGTGGCTTCGGTATGTCATCGGTTCGTTTCATCTGTGGAACACAGGACTATCACAAGACTCTTGAAAAGGCTGTTGCAGACTATTTCAAGACAGAAGATACAATACTTTATGCAGCATGTTTCGACGCAAACGGCGGTTTGTTCGAGCCTCTGTTTACTGCCGAGGACGCTATTATATCAGACTCGCTCAATCATGCATCAATCATTGACGGTGTACGTCTTTGCAAGGCACAGCGTTATCGTTATGCCAATGCTGACATGGCCGACTTGGAGCGTTGTCTGCAGGAGGCACAGGCACAACGCTATCGTATCATTGTTACCGATGGTGTTTTCTCTATGGACGGAAATGTTGCCCCAATGGATAAAATCTGTGACCTTGCCGAAAAGTACGATGCGCTCGTAATGGTCGATGAGAGCCATTCTGCCGGTGTTGTAGGTGCAACAGGTCATGGCGTGGCTGAACAGTTCGACTGTTATGGCCGTATTGATATATTTACAGGTACATTCGGTAAGGCCTTCGGTGGTGCTGTCGGTGGTTTTACAACCGGTCGTAAGGAGATTATCGACATGCTTCGTCAGCGTTCACGTCCTTATCTCTTTTCAAATTCATTGCCACCCTCAGTGGTCGGTGCATCAATAGAGGTGTTCAAGATGCTTGCCGAGAGCGATGAGTTGCATACCAAGTTGCAGAACAATGTCAATTATTTCCGCGATAAGATGCTTGCTGCAGGCTTTGATATCAAACCTACACAGTCAGCAATTTGTGCAGTAATGCTTTACGATGCTCCGCTATCACAGGTGTTTGCACAGAAGATGGCTCAGGAAGGTATCTTTGTTACAGGTTTCTATTATCCTGTTGTTCCAAAGGGTGAGGCTCGTATCCGTGTGCAGCTTTCTGCAGCTCACGAACAGGAGCACCTCGACAAGGCAATCAATGCCTTTATAAAGGTGGGCAAAGAGCTTGGAGTTATAAAGTGATTGGAAAACTGAGAACTGAGAACTGAAAGCTTGTGCAAGCGAGTGTGTGAAAATTCATTTTCACACGCAACGAGCGTAGCCAAGGTTGCACGAAGTGAAAGCTGAAAACTGAAAGCTTGTGCAAGCGAGTGTGTGAAAATTCATTTTCACACGCAACGAGCGTAGCCAAGGTTGCACGAAATGAAAACTGAGAACTGCAAGCTTGTGCAAGCTATAATTACAAATTAAGAGGTGAAGGCTAATCCTTCACCTCTTAATTTGTATAAAAGTGTTTCTATTATTCAGTTTCTACCTCAAGCTCGAATGTACTTGCCGGGAGCCCTGTTTCGTTTACAAGGTTTGCACCGGTGTAAGGTTTCCATGCGTAACGCACGCGGTCGGCCGATGCTTCTTTAATGATTATGCAGTTCCCCTCGAATTTTATCTGTTCATTTGCAACAGTCTTGAACGAGCCGACCTTTCCGCCAATCTCCAATCCGCGCAAAGCGTTGCCGTCGCTTGTCTTAAGTTCCTTCGCATTGCAGAACTCAATAATGATTTTTCCTTTGACAGCCTTTGCTCTGACAGGTGTAGGGCCATGCTGCACGACGTGGCACATGTCGTAGGTCTGGTTCAGTGCAAGGCGTGCGAGTCGTTCTCCCACAGGTGCTTTCTCTTTGGGGTGAACATCTGTCGGGTGGCCTTTGTCGCTCGACACTGCAAAATCGCAGTTCGGTATCTCATTTGCCATGCGGCGTTGCGAGTCGCGGAAGTGTGGCCATGACGGACGGTTTATGCTTGACAGCTGAACAAAGTAGAACGGCATCTCGGCATCATTCCATGTCTTGCGCCAGCTGTCGATAAGAGTCGGGAAAATAATCTCATGCAACTCAACGTTATGCGCGTTCGATTCACCCTGATACCATATAGCACCCTTTATCGGGTAACTTGCAATAGGCATAATTCCTGTTTCGTAAAGAAAACAAGGTTCGTATGGGTGGCGTTGCAGGTTGTTTGTGCTTTTGGCAATGTTCTTGCTTGCACGTCCTCGGCACCAATCCTGTATCATGTCGTTACCTCTCCAATTATATAATATATCGACAAGTACGGGGTGAAATTCAAGTGTCTTGCGGTCAATGTATGCTTCGGCAGGCGCACCGCCTACAGCATTGCATATAAGTCCTACAGGAACACCGAGCGAGTCGGCAAGCATCGCGCCAAAGTGGTAGGCGACAGCGGAGAAATCGCTTACATTCTGCTTGTCCTGCAACTGCCAGCTTGTGGGCAGGTAGTAGTCGTGTCTGTTCAACTTTACAAGGTCAAGCGAATCCCATTCGATATTGTTTGTTATCACTCTCGGTTTCATGTCGTAAAGGCGGATATCCTTGCCTTGTATATTGGCAAGGCTTTGTTCAATGTGTGAACTCTCCTTGACCATAAATGCCATGTTCGACTGTCCCGAACACAACCAAACCTCACCGACAGCAATGTTGCTGTATGTGATTTTCTCTTTGCCACATTCGACTGTCATTGTATGGCTCTTGCCGTCGGCCTTCATTGGTGCAAAGGCAACCTCCCATTCTCCTTGATTGTTGGCTACGGCTTTAATTTTATTCCTGTCTAATTTTACAGTAACCTCACTGCCTGAGTTTGCTGTTCCTTTGACAATGAACGGCTTGCCGCGTTGAATCACCATGTTGTCGCTGTATATCGCAGGCAATGAAAGCCCGCCGAAATCATCGGTTATAGCCGAATAGACCTGTCTTGCAATGATACCGGCACCCTCTGCGTCGGGGTGTAAAGCGTCGGGCATAAGGTCGGGACGGTTATAGAGGTAACGGCTGAGGTTAATGATTTCGAAATTGTCCCATTCGGCAATAGCAGGGATAAGTTCCTGTATCTGCCAGTACCAATCGCGTGTTCCGCTTTTGAAACGGCGGTGCCAATGGAATATAGGTGTCATTTGGCAAACATAAACCTCGACATCGGGGTTTGCTTCGCGTAATGCCTTTATTATGTTTATATAGTCATCATAGAACTCATCGCGATAGTTGGGCCAGTTGCGTGGGTCGGTGTCGTTGAGTCCCAAATGAATTACGGCAATGTCAGGAGCAAATTCAAGAGCAGCCTTGTATTCGTTAAGGTTTATGTATGGGCGATGTCCTTTGCTCAGGAGTGTCGCACCTGAATAACCGAAATTCCTTACATCGTATTTCTCGCCCAACATCTGTTGCAGTTGGGTGGGGTAAGATGTTACTTTTGGTTCTTTGTGTCCATATCCGTATGTTACACTATTGCCTATGCATGCAACTTTTGTCTTCTCCTGTGCAAAACCCAATAGAGGCAATGCGAGTAAAATTGTTAAGAGTATCTTTCTCATTGTTCTGTCGTTATCTCTATTTATCCGCGAATATAGCTCATAAAATCCGAAAAAACAAAAGAGGAACAGCTCAGAGCTGTTCCTCATGGATATGTATGTGTTTGTCTTTTACTTGACAAGCACCTTCTTGCCGTTGATGATGTAAAGTCCCTTTGTCGGGTTCTCTACTTTACGGCCTTGCAGGTCGTAAATAGTTTTCACCTCTCCGTTTTCCGTTTTTACCTCTTCAATCGCAGTCGGGTTTGTCGATTTGATGGGGTAGAATGGTGCCTCTTTGGTGAACTTGTATGCTCCGTTACTTGCCCAATCGAGTGAGAAACGTACAAAACGCATAGTGAAGCCACCGAATACACCGTTCTCCTCGTAGTAGACACCAAGTGTTCCATCAGGCAGTACAACTGCTGCACTATATGCAGAACCAATAGGACAAATTGTCTTTGGTGTACCGAATGTCGCACCTTCGTCGGTTGACAATGCGATACTTACATTCTGACGGCTACCGCTGTTAGGTAATGTCTGGAATGCGATATTCCATGGGTTACCCTCAACAGTTGAACACCATACCATGTATTCACCGTCGCACGCGTTGCCCGAAATTCCGGTTGTGAAACGTGTCTGTGATGGCATGTGCCATGTTTCACCGTCATTTGATGTATAGTTGTAGTAGTTGTAGCCGCTTGAACGTACGCTGATGGCGAGGTCGCCGTTGTTACGTTCCAATGTCTTTGGCTCGTCGGCTCCGCTTGTTCCGCTTGTTCCGCTTACATACCAGCTCTTGCCACCGTCCTTACTCATGAAGAAATAGAAGTGTTGGCTGTCGTCGGCCTGGCGGTTCACGAAACTTGAAACAAGTGTACCGTCACGTTTCTGAAGCGCTGCACCAGAACCAGAGAAACCACTCTTCCATGTCTGGGTGTATGGGTTAGAACAATTTGCACCAAAGAGGTCGTTGGTGTGGTCAACAGGTGTCTCCCATGTCAAACCGCCATCGCGGCTGGTGATTGTCTTCCAACGTGGAGGTTCTGCGGCTGTTCCGGCAAAGAAACCGTGTCCGTATGTGCCGGCACTTGTCATGATACCTACAATCTCGCCGTTGTCGCGGTTGGTTACGATTGACGCGTCGCCATGGCCGTAGTCGCCACCTGTCTCTGCTGTTCCTGCCACAGTAATAGGGTCACTCCATGTCTTACCATTATCTTCGGAATATTGTGCTACAAGGTAACAATGTGAAGGAAGGTCGCTGTTGTGGCCTTTGCGGTCGTCGGTTAGTGTGACAAGGCGTTTGCCGTCCTTGGTTACTGTAATTGAAGGTATGCGGTAGTATAGTGAACCCTTGTCCATAGGCATGAGTACTGCACCCTCTGAAAGGAATATTGTCACGCTGTGTGCAGGGTTGCCGTTCTCCTCGGCAATCTCCTCACCGTCGATGGTGTATGCGGTGATGCTTGCATCTACAGTGTTGCCTTCTTTTGCAGTTTCTGCAATGTCGTATGTAATCCACAAATAGTTGTCACCAGGAAGCAATGTTTTTTTGCCGGTGATTGTAAATGTGCCGTCAGCTGCAAGTGTAACGGTCTCGCCGAACTGCTCGCCGTTCTCCTCGCGCCATGTCATCTTCTTGTCAGGGTCAACAAATAGTTCGCGTGAGTTGGTTGCAAAGTAAGCCTTTACGTTTGTGATGTCGTTCTTGTCTGTTCCAGCGAACGCACCCTTTACGCCTTGGAATTCTACATTGCCATCGAGTCCTCCAATACGTAAAGTAGAGCGTACTATTGGCTGGTCTGTATTGCCGATACCGGTACTTACCTTGCCCTGAACAACTCTTGATGATGCAAACTCTGCCATGGCATTGCTTGTGTCAACTTCTTCGAACTTCCACAATGATGCTCCGTTAGCTTCTGCACCCCAACGCACGATGACCTTATTATCATCTTGTGCGTGCAATTCAGTGCCGGAATCCTTGATGATAAAGAAATCATGTGCACTTTGTATGTTGTATATGTAATTGGCTGTGCTGACAGTTCCGAATGCAGTTCCGTTTCCAGTTCCGGCAGCTGGTGTTCCAAAGTATTCACCATTGTAGTTCTTGATGGCAAGTTTGCCGTCTTTCTCCCAGAAACTCCAGATACGGTCTCCGCTGAATGTCTTGTCGCCAAAGCGGAGTTTTTCCATATCGTTGTCGTTGTAGATAACCTTACCGGCACAGTATGCCTTTGATGACGCATTGACAATATAGTACCAATGTACATTGTCTTCAGTACTGATAGATGGTGCTTCAACCTTGTCCTCTTTGACCTTTACGGTAAAGTTTGTGAGTACAACACCCTTACCGTTTTCTCCGGCAAGAGTAAATGAAACGGAACTTGCCTTAATGTCGCTTGCACTGATAGTCTGTGGCGTTGCAGATGTTGTGTACTCCTTGCCGTTGTCCATAGTGAGTGCGAGGCCTGTACTATGTCCGTTGTTGGCAAATGTAAAACTGTAGTCTGCAATAACGTAACCTGCGGGTGCTGTGATGGCATATGTTGCACTGCCGGCTGTTCCTGTCATCATTTGCACGTTGTTGTTAGCCCAGTTCATGTTGTTGATAGTTCCGCAACCGAACTGCAATTCCGGGGTGGCATTGCTCTTCCAAACATTGTTCCATGATTGGTTTGCCGCTGTGCCTTTGTAAAGGTTTCCGTTTGTCTTGTCAATGGTATATGTTGTGCCATTTTCATTATTCGCTCTGTATCTGATTACCAGTTTGGTGATCAGAATACCTTTCTCGCCATCAAGAGTATTACCTACAGTCAGGGTTATTTTATTTGTCTTTAGGTTATTTACTGTTACTGTTTTCTCTGCATCAGTTTGCTCTTCACTTGTAGCTGTTCCTGTAGCAGTGTTGTATGTGAATGTACCGGTAAATTCCCATACTCTCTTTGTGGTTAATTCATATCCCAGAATTTCGTAATTTTCGGGCAAGGTAAGGTTGTATGTGTAACCAGTTTTAAGCCATGGCTGATTGTTTGACCAACCGATATTGTTGGCTGCTGCATCGGTGCTTTCTGCTGTGAGAGCAGGAACTGTACCTGTAACGAATTTACCATACCATCCACCACTTGTTGTGTTGCCGTGGTATGTCCATGTCGAAGGGTCTTTTTTGAATTGTGCCGGTGTCAATGTCAGAGTTCCCTGTGAAAGGTCTACAATCTCACCTGCTTCGAAAATCAACAATTGACAACCTGCGTCGTTGCGGTCGTTTCCCTTATTGGCATTATTGCTCCAGTTGAAAACAGCATTGTTCTGGTCTGTCTGGTTCAACTGTACTTCGCCTGATGAAACAATATAGTAGCCGGGGGTGTTTGAATAACTGATAGTCCAGCCGTTGCTTGGGCGGGTTGTGGTGGTGTTAATCTGTGCGTTGTAATTGGCTACAGGACTCAAATATGATTCGTATTCGCGGTTTACGATGTCGAATGTATTGTCGCCACGGTCAACAAACTTCCACATTGAGGTTGCTAAACCTGCAGTGTTGCTCTCGCCCTTAACACCGTTAGCTGCGCCTTTGGCTGTAATATAAAGATTGCTGCTGCGCAACGATGTCATCTGATACCAGTACTCGTTTTCTGCGGTGCTTGCCTTTGGCATGGAAAGAGCCTGTGCCATGACAGTTGTGAGTTTTGCACTCATTTCGTTAACCTCTGCTTCAGTGATGCTTTCTTTTGCAAGCAGAGTGTATGCACTCTCTACCTCGGTGTCGAATGCCTTCATCTTTTCCGCGTCGTAGCATCCCAACTTATCGCCACGTTCTGCGGTGAGGCCACGTGCAATTACCTGTGTCAAGGTGTTGCGCAGCGTAGCCTGTGCATAGCGTGCCTCAGCATCAGCTTCGCTTATGACATTATATGTGTCTTCGGGAAAATCCTTTTTCAAGGCATCCTTCATGGCATTTGCCATTACAACATATCCCAAACCGCCAAGGTAGTTGCTCGGGTAGAAATACTTTGTGTTTGCAACATCGCCGTTGAGCAGTGGTGTGTATGTGTCAACATAGCGTATGTTGTCTGTCGCAAGGCTCTGCATGTAGCTGTTCAACTCAGCTATGCGTGATGTATTTGTTGTGGCATTGTTTGTTGGGCAAAGTGCCATCAGATAAATCTTTGAATCAGGAGATTTCTGTGCTACTTTTTCTACAAGAGCCTTATAGTTTGCCTTAATAGTCTCTATTGCTGTGTTTCCGTTGCAGTCGCCTGTACCGGTGTAGATGAAGATTGCCTTTGCATTTGTTTTCTCAACACCATCGATGCTTGCATATGTGGCATCGACGATTTTGCTTGTTGTTGCGATGTCACCGCCATATCCCCAACCTGTACCGCGGTTCTTTACGTTGCGGTTGCCGAGAAGTTCTTGCCACTCGCCGTTCTTGATGAACTCGTCACCGAATACAAGAACATCATCGTTGCTTATAGGCATCATGCTGAAATATGTCGCGCGCATACCGTGTGCGCTGCCCAAACCGCCATTCTGCTGCAATAATGATGTGTTGCTTGGGTAAACAGTCTTTACTGTGTATTCCTCGTCTTCGGCAAGGTATTGGCATATTGTCTCGCACCATACTTGGTAGGCAGCTGCTGTGAGGTGTAGATTGTCGTAGCTCCACACGCCACCTTGTGCAATGCCTGTAAGTTTGTCATAAAGGTCAATGTATGTAACCTTCTCGGTTGCATCAGCATAAGCCTTTACAATCTCGTTTGTCTTGAGCCATGTAGCCTCGACACGGTTTGATGTGTTGTTCTTGAGAATGCTGTAAAGGTAAACCTTTGTCTGTGGTGAGCGTGCATGGATGCGTGCAACAATGCTCTTTACATAGCTGAGCACCTGCTCGGGGCTGAAGTTGAGACCGCCTGATGTAGCAATATCGTTGGTACCAATCATCATGAACACCTTTTTAGGCTTGCCTTTCAAATACGATTCGAGGTTATTGCTCTGTTCGGTCGAATATGTACCCGAGTTTCCGCGGTTGACAATAGGCAGGTAATCTCCGTTTGAGGTTACAAAAGCCTCCGGCCAGCAGTGCATATCTGTAATACTGTTACCAATGAATACAATACTCTCGTTGTTCGTCTCAAGTACTTTGAACGAGTCGTATCTGTGATTGCGGAACGGTTCGTCTGCAAATATCGTTGCAGTCGAAAGCAATGCACATACGAATAAGGTTAAAAGTTTTTTCATAATTCTATTATAGTTAGTTTATTAATATTACCTAATTGGTACCTGCAAATATAACAATAGGGGAGAAGACCTCCCCTATTGCTGTGTTAAAAATTATTAAACAGGTTATTACCAACCTATTTGAACGCCGTCTTCGTAGAAATGTCTTCCGAAGTTCCAGCCGAATGCGCAGTAGTAGCGTGAAAGTTCTTTAGCGCGTCCGATGAATCCTTCAATATCCTTTTCCTCCGGGCTTGGGTTGCACCAGCCTATTTCTGCAATGGCGCTGAGTCGTGGTAACAGCATGTATTCCAATTGCATAGGAGTTGATATGTATTCTGTCCAGAGGTTGGCCTGAACACCCATTATGTATTTCTGCTCATCTTTGGAAAGTTTGTCATATGGATCGAGCGAGTAGGCCTTGCGCAGAGGTGTATAGCCACCGATGCAAAGCAACTCGTCAGGACGGTCTGTTGTCTGGTAGAAGTTCAGGTAACAGTGGCTGTCGGGAGACATGATTGCATAGTTGCTCTTCTTTGCTGCAGCGATGCCACCGTCGGCTCCTCGCCATGACATGATTGTTGCGCTCTGGCTTACGCCGCCTTCGAGAATCTCGTCCCAACCGATAAGCTTGCGACCACGGTCGTTGAGGAATTTTTCGATACGGTTGTTTACGTATGACTGCAGTTCTGCTTCGTTGTTCAAACCGTTCTCCTTGATGCGTTTCTGGCAGTCAGGGCAACTCTTCCACATGTCGCGTGGAGCTTCGTCTCCGCCAATATGAATGTATTCGCTCGGGAACAGTCTGATTACTTCACCAAGCACATCTTCCCAGAATTTGAATGTACTCTCTCTGCCGGCACAGGCAATCTGGTTCGAAACGCCCCAATTCGGCCATGTCTTGTAGTTACCGGCTGTGCCTTCGCAGCCCAACCAAGGGTATGCGCTTAATGCTCCAAGAGAGTGTCCCGGTATCTCTATTTCTGGGATAATCGTAATGAAGCGTTCCTGTGCATATCTTACAATCTCCTTGATGTCGCTCTGTGAGTAGTAGCCTCCGTAAGGAATACCGTCCATACCCTCATTACGTCCTGTTGTTGTCTGTTCGCGCTTGCTGCCGATTTTTGTGAGCAATGGGTATTTCTTGATTTCGATACGCCAGCCCTGGTCCTCGGTCAAATGCCAATGGAAGCGGTTCATCTTGTGCATAGCAAGAATATCAAGCACCTTCTTTATGGTCTTGACATCCCAAAAATGGCGTGAACAGTCGAGCATGAATCCACGGTAAGCGAAATGTGGATTGTCCGAAATTTTCATTGTCGGGAAGGTGAGTTTCTTAAGGTCGATGGGCGTCTCGTATGCCTGAACAGGGATAATCTGCTTTAATGTCTGTACCGCATAGAATGCTCCTGCACCTGTTTTAGAACTGATAAGTATGTTCTCTGGTGTAAATTCAAGAATATATCCTTCGTCAGCGAGTGAAGAATTATACTTGAAAATGACGTTGTTTGCACCATGAGCCTTGGTGTTTTTTTTCATCTTCTTGCCGAAAATTTCAACAGCGATGCGGTCAAGTTCTTTTACCGCCGGAGTCAAATCCTTCTTGTTCCAATCATATACGATGTTTGTTTCGGCATTCAGCTCGAAAGAACTGTTTGCATTGCCCATTACAATTTTGTCGGGTCTGGGCAAGAGGTTGTCGATGTTGCAATTCTGTGCCAACACTGTTGACAAGCCTGCAAAAAACAAAATAATCAATGAAACGGTTTTCTTAAGCATATAATTATTCTTTAGATATTAATTTCCGATGCGAAAATATGTAAACTCTTCCAAAGAAAAAAATAAAAAAATGTAATTTATGACAGAACTGATTTTTTTTGTTTATATTCGCAAGGTTTAATGCAAACAGAACGAACAACAATAAATTATAACTACCATGAATGAGAAGTATGTAATAGGAATTGACCTTGGCGGAACAAATACCGTAATAGGTCTTGTAGATGTAAAAGGTCACATCCTTGCAAAAGATGATTCTATCAAAACTCAGGCGCATCCCGACATCGAGGAATACACCGATTCTATTGCCGCTGTAATAAACAAATTGGCTGTTGAGAACGGTTGCGAAGGCAAGCTCGAGGGTGTCGGTATCGGTGCTCCAATGGCCAACTACTATACAGGCGAAATTGTCAATGCTGCCAATCTGCCTTGGAAGGGTATTGTTCCGCTTGGTTGGTTGATAGAGAAAAAAACAGGTTTGCCTACAAAGGTTACAAATGACGCGAACGCTGCAGCTATCGGTGAAATGAAGTACGGTGTTGCTCAGGGTATGAAGGATTTTGTGTATATCACACTTGGTACAGGTGTCGGTAGCGGTATCGTAGCCAATGGTCAGCTCATATATGGTCACGACGGTTTCGCAGGTGAGCTCGGACACGTTACAGCACCGGTTCTCGAAGGCCGTCCTTGCGGTTGTGGTCGTACTGACTGTCTTGAGACATACGCTTCGGCAACAGGTATCGTGCGTACAGCTAAGAAATGGCTTGTAGAACGTGACGAGCCAAGTCTTTTGCGCGATGTTTGCATCAACGAACTCACATCGAAGATGCTTTTCGATGCTGCAATTAAAGGCGACAAGCTTGCGAACGAAATTTTTGAGTTTACAGGTAAGGTGCTTGGCGACGCTTTCTGTAACTTTATTGCATTCTCGGCTCCTGAAGCTATAGTCCTTTTCGGTGGTTTGGCGAATGCCGGTGAGTTGTTGCTTGAACCTATACGTAAGCAGATGAACGAGAATGTGGTATTCTTGTGGAAGGATAAAGTCAAAGTGTTGAAGTCTTCTCTTCCCGGTGCTGATGCCGCAGTTCTTGGTGCTTCGGCTCTCGGTTGGAAAGATTAATGACCTTTTTGAAATAATCATGAAAAGTGCAGGCCGCAGCCTGCACTTTTTTGTTAATAAATGTAGCCTATCATAAAAAAGTTTAATAATAGATATTATTAACGAAAAATTATTATCTTCGCATAATGACATATGCAAAATAATATGGAGAACATTTTTGACAAAACAAAGAAATACTTGGGAGCTGCCATGGCTGGTGCTGCTGTGTTGCCGATGGTTACATCTTGCGGTGTGGCTGAACCCGAAAAACCGATGAATGTCCTTTTTATAATGTGCGACGACCATTCGTATCAGACAATCAGTGCTTACGATTCCACATTTATAAAAACACCCAATATCGACCGCATAGCTGCCGACGGTGTAAAGTTCACAAACAGTTTTGTGGCAAACTCGATAAGTGGCCCTTCGCGTGCATGTATGCTCACAGGTAAACATAGCCTTGCCAATGGCTTTACCGACAACAGCTCTTCGTTTGACGGTTCACAACAGACATTCCCCAAGTTGTTGCAGCAGCAGGGATACGAAACTGCAGTCATAGGCAAGTGGCACCTTACATCGGAGCCTACAGGTTTCAATCATTGGGATGTGCTTATAGGACAGGGCGATTATTACAATCCTACATTTATCTGCAATGGCGAAAAGGTGCAACGTGAGGGGTATGCGACAAACGTGACAACTGACCTTGCGCTTGAATGGCTCGAGAACGGCCGTAACACGGACAAGCCTTTCTGTCTGCTGTTGCATCATAAGGCGCCTCACCGCACATGGATGCCCGACACCTGCGACCTGGAACTGTTTGCAAACAGTGATTTCCCGTTGCCCGAAACATTCTACGACAACTACGATACTCGTGAGGCAGCAAAGGGACAGCGCATGTCAATAAGCAAGGACATGGATATCGTCTATGACCTCAAAATGGCAGATAAGGATAGCGCGGTACACAGTCGTCCCGATTTGGAAGAGTGGGGACGTCGCATATATAACAATATGAATCCCGACCAGAAACGTGCTTGGGACGCTCACTACGATGTAGTGATTGACAAGTTCAAGAAGGCCGGTCTTTCGGGCAAGAAACTCGACGCATGGAAATATCAGCAATATATGCGTGACTATCTGCGCGTGATAACATCGGTTGACCGCAATGTAGGTCGTGTGCTTGATTATCTTGAGGCAGAGGGCTTGATGGATAATACTCTTATCGTCTATACATCGGATCAGGGATTCTATATGGGCGAGCATGGCTGGTTCGACAAACGCTGGATGTACGAAGAGTCGTTCCGCACTCCGCTGATTGTGCGTTTGCCGGGAAGCGATGTGAAGGGCGAACTGAAGGAAATGGTGCAGAATATCGATTATGCTCCTACATTCCTTGAACTCGCCGGTGTTGAAATACCTTCTGACATTCATGGATGTTCTTTCTTGCCTTTGCTGAAAGGTGAGGAGTGGAAACCTAACCGCGACGGTGTCTATTATCACTATTATGAATATCCTGACGAACATGCCGTCAAACGTCATCTTGGTGTTCGTACCGAAACACACAAACTAATTCATTTCTATGATGACAATGTCTGGGATTTGTTCGACTTGCGTACCGACAAGTACGAATTGAACAACATATACGGCAAACCCGGAACAGAAGAGATAACGGCTCTCTTGAAGGAGAAACTTGTGAATCTGCAAAAACAGTATAACGAAGAGCAATTCATTGCGCAATAAACAGTGGCATGAAAAGTAACAAAAGAAACAGTCTGCACCTTACTGACGTTGCAAAGATGCAACGTGCACCGGCTTTCGGAACAATGGTAAAGCCTATCGGTTCGGCATGCAATCTCGATTGTCATTATTGTTACTACCGCGACAAGAGCGAAATATACAATGACAGAATGCCTCGCATGAGTGAGGAACTGCTTGAAAAATATATCAATCAGTATATCAACGGTGCTTCGCAGGAGAATATAAGTTTCTGCTGGCATGGCGGTGAGCCGCTTATGGCAGGTCTGCCTTTCTTTGAAAAGGCAATGGAACTGCAACGTAAATATGCCGGAGGTAAGGTTATTGAGAATACCTTGCAGACAAACGGAATTCTTGTAAATGATGATTGGTGCCGTTTCTTCAAAGACAACAACTTCCTTATAGGTCTGTCGCTCGATGGCCCTGAAGATATACACGATGCTTTCCGTCGCGATTGTGGCGGAGCACCCACATTCGCAAGAGTGATGAGGGCTGTTGAACTGATGACAAAGCATGGTGTTGAATTCAATATACTTTCAACCGTCAATGCCCGTAGTGAGGGACGCGGAGCAGAGGTGTATAAGTTCCTCAGTTCCATAAATCCTTACCTTCAGTTCCTGCCTGTTGTGGAATATGTAAGAGAACGCCTGGGGAAACGTCCGCTGATAGTCTCTCCCGACGAAGAGGACGCCGTTCCTGCGCCTTGGTCGGTGTCGGCAAAGGGGTACGGACAGTTTATGTGCGATGTCTTTGACGAATGGATGAAATTCGATGTGGGAAGGAAATTTGTTCAGTTGTTCGATATAACTTTAGGCAACTGGTGCGGAGTTCCGCCGACTCTGTGTGCTTTCGGTGAGGTGTGTGGTGATGGTCTTGTGGTAGAGCATAATGGCGATGTCTATTCGTGCGACCACTTCGTTTATCCCGAATACCGCCTTGGAAACATTGCCGACAATGAGCTTGTGGCAATGTATCGCAGTAGCGAGCAACAGGCTTTCGGACGCGACAAGCGCGATGCCTTGCCTTTGGAATGTAAGCGTTGCAATTACTATTTCCTTTGTCGTGGCGAGTGTCCGAAACATCGTTTTGAGTATGCAAAGAATGGCGAACCATATATGAATGTGCTTTGTGAGGGATATAAGATGTTTTTCCGTCATACCGACCCGTATATGCGTTATATGAAAACATTGATAGAAAAAGGAGAACCTGCATCGAAGGTAATGCAGTGGAAAAAATAAAGAGTACTAATAAATAAAAACTAAACAAACCGATAACTATGAATCCAAAATTTGTTTTACCAAAAATCGGCGAACTGCCGATAACGACTTCAATAGAGAGTATATGTAAGTTCGAGAAAGTACCGACAAAGATATGCCCAACAGAAAAACAGGGCGTTGTCGTTGCTGCCGACTATGTAGTAAATGCCATAAAATCGCATAAGGGCGAAAAGCCTTTTGTGCTTGGCTTGTCAACAGGCCGCACACCGCTTGGCCTTTATACCGAACTCGTAAACCGCCATAAGGCTGGTGAAGTGAGCTTCGCGAATGTTGTGGTGTATAGTCTTGACGAGTTCTATCCGATGTCGCCCGACTCTCCACAGAGCCGTAACCACCGTGTGAATGAAGACTTCTTGAAATACATTGATATCAATCCTGCCAACGTGCATTTCCCCGATGGCACAGTTGCTCATGACAAGGTCAACGAATACTGTAAGCAGTATGAAAAGCTTGTTAACGGTTGTGTCGATTTGATGATTATGGGTGTCGGTGAGCTTGGCCAGGTTGGTTTCAACGAGCCTGGTAGCTATTCACACTCGACAACACGTCTTGTTCAGTTGAGCTATAATACCCGCAAGAATCAGGATAAGTTCTTCTCAAACCCTAACGAGGTACCCAAGACAGCAATTACAATGGGTATGGAAACTATCATGAGTGCAAAGAAGATTGTGCTTATGATGTGGGGCGAAGACAAGGCTAAGGTTGCGTACGACCTTATTGAAGGCGGTATCACCGAGGAATATCCGGCAACAGCTCTGCAGGATCACGAAAACATACAGGTGGTGATTGATGAGGCTGCAGCATAGGAATTGACACGCGTGAAAGAGCCTTGGCGTGTGGCACCTCCACAGGAGTGGAGCGACAAGCTTATTCGTAAGGCTGTTATATGGCTTTGCCAGACAGTGAATAAGCCTATCCTCAAGCTTACACATCAGGATTATATCAAGAACTCGCTTTCTGACCTCTTGGAACGTGTAGATACTTATGACCAGATAAATATCCGTGTATTCAATGAGATACAGCATATAATCTCGGGTTGGCCGGGCGGTAAGCCTAATGCAGACGATTCAACACGTCCTGTTTCATCAACTCCTTATCCTAAGCGAGTGATTATATTCTCTCCACACCCTGATGATGACGTTATCTCAATGGGTGGTACATTCAACCGTCTTATAGAGCAAGGCCACGATGTGCATGTAGCATATCAGACCTCGGGTAATGTTGCTGTGTATGACGATGTGGTGCTGCAGAATATCGATACTGCAAAGGAGATGGGCTTTGGTGATGCTTTTGAAGAAATTCGTGAAATCATTGCCAATAAGAAGGTCGGTGAGCCCGAGCCACGTAAATTGCTTGATCTTAAAGGTGCAATTCGTCGTGCCGAGGCACGTGCAGCATGCCGTTCTATCGGTTTGAACGACCGTACCAACGCACACTTCCTTAACTTGCCGTTCTATGAGACAGGCGGTATAAAGAAAGGACAGTTGAGCGACGATGATATTGAGATTGTAAAGAAACTCATGCGCGAGGTGCAGCCGCATCAGATATATGCTGCCGGTGACTTGACCGACCCTCATGGTACACACCGTGTATGTATCGAGGCTGTCTTGCGTGCTTTTGAAGAGGTTAAGGACGAGCCTTGGGCTAAGGAGTGTCATATATGGCTCTATCGCGGTGCATGGCAGGAGTGGGATTTGGCTGTAGCCGATATGGCTGTACCTTTGAGCCCCGAAGAGATGATACGCAAACGCCATGCTATTTTCCGTCACTTGTCGCAGAAGGATATCGTTCCATTCCCCGGTGAGGACGCACGTGAGTTCTGGCAACGTGCCGAAGACCGTACACAGGGTACTGCCGAACTTTTCAACAAGATAGGCTTGCCCGAATATCAGGCAATAGAGTTGTTTGCGAAATTGCTATAAGATAAAATCTTGATAATTAAAAAATCAGCCTCTAAGAGGCTGATTTTTTAATTATTCTTCATCGTCTATTATTCCGTTATAGGCTAATTCACCTTCAACAATGAAGTACAAATCCTCGGGATCGAAATCTCCTATCTTGTTCTTCTTTGCCTCTTTGGCAATGAACTCTGCAATTTCGTTGATGTCTATATCGACATATTCGTTGTCGCTGTCGAGGATTCCGCTCTTGTCGTAGTAGTCGTAGATTGTGTCAAGGAAATAGTAAAACTCGTCGTCGCTGAATTTTTCCTTCAAATCCTGTGGCAATCGTTCTTTAATATATGCAATGGTCTTCTCGTCATCGAGATCTTCCATGCTGAATTCGTCGTTGTTCATGGTATATTAAAGAAGTGCTTCGAATTTAGCCTGTACGTCGCCCTTAGACTTTGAACCTACAAATTTGTCAACAATCTGACCGTTCTTGATGAAAATCACTGTAGGAACATTGCGTATGCCGTATTCAGCTGTGAGGTCGTCTGCCTCCTCGATATCGCACTTACCAACGGCAATGCGTCCTTCGTATTCCTTTGAAAGTTCGTCGATGATTGGGGCAAGCTGCTTGCAAGGGCCACACCATGTTGCGCTGAAATCCAATACGATTGGCAATTCTGTTGCCATGAATTCTTTTGCGTTGTCGTTTGTTACATTTACTGCCATAATTCTAAATTTTAATTGGTTAGTTTAATTTGTAGTCAATATTTTCTAAACTCTTTATATAATCGATAAATTCTTGTTTTATTTCAATGTCGTGGCTTTTTGATGCCAATTCAAGTGTAAACTCCTGTTCATAGTCCTTTATCTTGAATATAAGTTTGCTGCGGCCCGGGTGGTTTTCGACATAGTCGATAATGGTGCTGTACATATCATCGGTAAGTGACATTACGTCGAATGAAAGTGTAAGGCTTTTTGCAAAGTCGTCTTTTATTTCGGTCATGAGCTCAATTGAGTTCACTGAAAAATCAAACTTTGTGGGGTCCCAACGGCGTGGCTGGCAACTACCTTTTATATATAGGAAGTTTCCGGGGATAAAGTAATTCTGCCATTTCATCCATTCATCGCCAATGAAGAACAATTCAGCCGTTCCCGAAAAATCCTCTATTCTTGCAACTCCATAAGGGCTTCCTTTCTTTGTAAAACCGGTGCGCGGTGGGTCGCTGACTACACCGCCGAAGGTGATTTTACGTCCTACGAGCTTCTGCATATCCTCTATTTCTGAGGCTTTTGTATTGCAGAACTCGTTGAGTATAAGTGAATAGTCGTCGAGCGGGTGTGCCGAAAGGTATATACCCACCAATTCGCGTTCGCGATTAAGTCTTTCGAGGGTACTCCAATTGCCTCCGGCCGGTATCTCGGGCTTCGGAATTTCTGCCATTTCGGTGTCGCCGAACAATGAGTTTGTTGCGGTTGCTTTGTCTGTCTGGTAAAGGTTGCCGTATCGTACAAGTGCTTCGAGGAATGGCTCTCCCTTGCTGTTTGCGTTTGCGTACTGTTCGCGAGATATTCCACCCGGTAACTCGTCAAATGCTCCTGAAAAGGCAAGACATTCAAGGTTCTTGCGATTACATGCTGTCAGGTTTACGCGTTCAACAAAGTCGAATATGCTCTTGAATGGGCCGTTGGCTTCGCGCTCGTCGATAATGCATTGTACGGCATTCTCTCCTACACCCTTTACGGCGCAAAGACCGAAACGTACATCACCGTTCTTGTTGACACTAAACTTGCGGTGTGATTCGTTCACGTCGGGGCCGAGAACATTTATACCCATGCTCTTGCACTCTTGCATCAGCTTGGTGATTTCGGTAATCTTGTCAAGGTTTCGGCTCATGGCACCCGCCATGTATTGTGGCGGGTAGTTCGCTTTAAGATATGCGGTCTGGTAGGCAACCCACGAATAACATGTGGCATGCGACTTGTTGAAGGCATACGATGCGAACTTTTCCCAGTCGGCCCAAATCTTCTCAAGGACTTTCTCATCATGGCCGTTCTTCTTTCCGCCGTTGATGAATTTTGGCTTGAGCTCATCAAGCTTTGCCTTCAACTTCTTACCCATGGCTTTACGCAAGGTGTCACTTTCACCTCTTGTAAAGTCGGCAAGCAGACGTGAAAGCAACATCACCTGCTCCTGATATACAGTAATACCGTATGTATCCTTGAGGTATTTTTCCATACAAGGAATATCGTACTGTACCAGTGACGGGTTATGCTTTCGCTGGATAAAATCGGGGATATAATCCATTGGGCCGGGGCGGTAGAGGGCATTCATGGCAATGAGGTCCTCGAAAGTACTTGGTTGCAACTCGCGCAAATACTTCTGCATACCTGCCGACTCGAACTGGAATGTACCGATGGTGTTTCCGTTGCAATACAGTTCGTATGTCTTAGGGTCGTCAATGGGGATTTTGTCAATATCTACATCAACTTTGAGGCTTTGGCGTATATTCTCGATAGCCTCTTTTATGATTGAAAGGGTCTTCAGACCCAAAAAGTCCATTTTGATAAGGCCTGTTTCCTCAATTACGCTTCCTTCGTATTGTGTTACAAGCAACTTTTCGCCAGTTTCTTTATCCTCGGCAATGCTTATGGGCACGTGGTCGGTTATGTCATCGCGGCATATGATTGTACCGCAGGCATGTACGCCTGTGTTGCGCACATTTCCCTCGAGCATCTTTGCATACTTGATTGTGTCGCGTAGAATAGGGTCGGGCGATGCTTCGGCCTCGCGTAGTTCGGGAACAGCCGAAATTGCATTGGGCAGGTTCATCTTCATGCCGTCGGGCAAGCGGTCAGGAATGGCTTTACAAAGTTTGTTCGAAATGTCGAGTGGCACTTTCTGCACACGTGCAACGTCTTTTATGGCAAGTTTTGTTGCCATAGTACCGTATGTGATGATATGTGCTACCTTTTCCTGTCCGTATTTCTCTGTAACCCAGTTTAGAACTCGTCCACGTCCGTCATCGTCGAAATCGACATCAATATCAGGCAATGATATACGGTCGGGGTTGAGGAAACGCTCGAACAGCAAGTCATATTTTATAGGGTCAACACGTGTGATTCCTAATGCGTATGCAACAACACTTCCGGCTGCCGAACCACGTCCGGGGCCGACAGAAACACCCAATTCTTCACGTGCAGCACGTATAAAGTCTTGTACGATAAGGAAGTAACCGGGGAAACCCATAGTTTTCATTATGTGTAACTCGAAATCTATGCGGTCTGTCAGTTCCTGTGAGAATGGCTCTTCGTAGCATTTCTTTGCTCCGTCGTATGTAATTTTGCGTAAGTAGTCGCCTTCGAGCTTGATGCGGTAGAGTTTGTCGTATCCGCCGAGCTTCTTTATTTTATTTTCTCCCTCCTCACGCGACATCACCACGTTGCCTTTTTCGTCTTGAGTAAACTCATTGAAAAGGTCTTCGTGTGTTATTCTCTGGCGATATTCCTCTTCTGTACCGAACTCTTCGGGAATGGCGAAGTTGGGCATGATAGGTGCGTTGTCGATAGAGTAGTGCTCGACCTTGTCGCAAATTTCAACGGTGTTTGCCATTGCTTCAGGAACGTCACTGAACATCTCCCACATCTCAGCCTTGGTCTTCATCCACTCCTGCTTTGAATAGAGCATACGGTTGGGGTCGTCGAGGTCGCGTCCTGTGCTTAGGCATATAAGACGGTCGTGAGCTTCGGCATTCTCTTCATCGACAAAGTGTACGTCGTTTGAACATATCAGTTTTACACCGCACTTCTTCGACAATTCGATGATGTGGCTGTTTACTTCTACCTGCAACGGATATACTTCGTGGTTGGCTCTTTCTACTGTGGCTTTGTGCAACTGCAGTTCAAGGTAGTAGTCTTCGCCGAACAGGTTTTTGAACCACATTACGCTCTCTTCGGCTTTTTCGAGGTCGCCGTTCTTTATCAATTGTGGTATCTCGCCACCAAGGCATGCCGAACAGCATACAAGTCCTTCGTGATATTTTTCAATCTCAGCTTTGTCGGTACGCGGGTTGTAGTAATATCCCTCGCTCCATGCCTTTGAAACTATCTTTACAAGGTTGTGATATCCCTGCTTGTTCTTTGCGAGAAGTATTAGGTGATGACCACGCATGTCCTCTTTTGTCTCCTTGTTGTAAAGGCGACGTTCTGCAACATAGACCTCGCAACCGATGATAGGCTTGAACTTTTCGTCATCCTTTTTGTTTTTGTTTTTCGTCTTCACATAGTTGTAGAACTCCTTGACACCCATCATGTTGCCATGGTCGGTGAGCGCAATGCCTTTCATGCCGTCGGCAATTGCTTTGTCAACGAGTTTCTCGATGGCTGCCTGGCCGTCAAGAATGGAGTATTGTGAGTGTACGTGCAGATGGACAAAATCTTGCATGGTGTGTTATTCTTATTTTGCTGTTAAAGATACTGCTTTTTGCCTATTAAATATAGGTTTTTATGCTAAAAGTTATTAACATTAACTTTCTTGTGCTCTATTTTTGCTTTATCCATGTGTGGAATGTGTACAGAATCGGTCCTTATTTGACGCTGTTCGTATTTTTTCATCTTTTTTATTGTTGTTTAATAAATTATAGCTATTTTTGTGAAAATAATAGAATCTGGTTATCAATGAAGAAGTTTAAAAGAATTAGAAAATTGAAGGATTACAGAATCCATCGTGAAGGAACAGAAATCCTTATTGTATCGTTTTTGATATTTGCTCTCATAAACGTGCCGTTATGGTATTTCTGCCCTGATATGTTGGTTCTTAACACCATTGTCGGTGTGTCATCTTTGGTTCTTTATCTGCTGATGGTAAATTTCTTCAGGAGTCCAAAGAGAATCTTCCCGGGCGATGTTGACGGTGTCGTTGTTGCACCTGCCGATGGAAAGGTTGTCGTTATTGAAAAGGTTTTTGAACCCGATTACTTCAAGGACGAAAGAATACAGATATCTATTTTTATGAGCCCTACCAATGTGCATGCGAACTGGTATCCTGTTGATGGTGTAGTTACTTGCTCAAGACATCAGAAAGGTAAGTTCCACAGAGCCTGGTTGCCAAAGGCAAGTACAGAGAATGAACGTTCTCTTGTTGCTATAAAAATGGACGATGGACGTGAAATTCTTGTACGTCAGGTAGCCGGTGCAATGGCTCGTCGTATTGTTACATATGCAACCGAAGGTGAGGAGTGCTTCATTGACCAGCACCTTGGTTTTATAAAATTTGGTTCACGTGTCGATCTTTATCTCCCACTTGATGTTGAAGTAAAGGTGGAATTGGATCAAAAGACCGTAGGTAACGAAACTATAATTGCAAAAATTTAAGACTATGTCAATAAAAAGGCATATACCAAACGCGATAACATGCTGTAATCTGTTTTCAGGTTGTGTGGCTTGTGTAATGGCCTTCAAAGGTGCTTTTGACTTGGCTATGCTGTTTATTGTTGTTGGTGCAACTTTTGATTTCTTTGACGGAATGGTTGCCCGCTTGTTGCATGTATCTTCACCGTTGGGTGTCCAGATGGATTCTTTGGCCGACGATGTTACATTCGGCTTGGCTCCGGCAACAATAGTCTTTTGTTATATGAATGGCATGATCTATCCGCAATATCTTGGTGTATTTTCGGAAGTGTTGCCATATGCCGCATTCCTTATTGCCGTGTTCTCGGCATGCAGGTTGGCGAAATTCAATGTCGATAAACGTCAGACAAATACATTTATAGGTCTTCCTACTCCTGCAAATGCATTGTTCTGGTCGTCTTTGGTAACCGGTGCGGGCGATTGGATATCGGGTATGAGTGCCGGTTGGTTATTGATGTTGGGACTTATATTGTTGTTCTCGTTCTTCTTGGTTTCGGAGATACCAATGTTCTCGTTGAAATTCAAGAATCTGAGTTGGGAGAGTAATAGAATCAGATACATTTTCTTATTAGTGTCGTTGCCGATGTTTGCTCTCGGTTATTTAGCCCCGGTTGCAATTATTGCATGGTATCTGATACTTTCGATAATCCTCTTTGTACGTTCTTCAAGAGGTTGAACCGTTTAGGGCAAGCACCACTTGCCCTAAACTATTTTCATCGGTTTGCGTTGTAAATGCATCCGAGATTTATTTTTTATAGGTGATTTAATATGATGATGTCGTTAATAGTAATTCTGCTTGTCGGTATATTCCTTTTGCCGGTATTGTTGATAGCTGTTATTAGAGGCTTTTTATCATTCTTTGGTTTTGGTAGAAGAGGTAATAATGGCAGGAAAAATAGCTCAAGCGGTTACGGAACGAGATATGGTGACGATAATGCTGATGTCAACATGAAAAAGAACTCGAACCGTAAGAAAATTTTTGATAAGAACGAGGGTGAATATGTCGATTTTGAGGAGATTGAATAACATCGTTCCCGAATTGGTATGATATAACAAAAAACATAAACACTATTTATGAAAAAATTACAATGCATTCCATTTGCCTTTGTGGCATCATGCGTCGTTTCATTATTTTTGTTGGTGTCGTGTGTCGTTGATGACAGATACGACATGTCTAAAGAATTTGATACGACAATTGGAGTCGGTAAGGGTTTGGCTTTTCCATTAGGCTCTACCGACAAAGTGTATCTCTCGGATTTGATAGATACAGATAGTATTGACCTTCTTGAAATGGACCCGGTCGGCAACTATGTCCTATCCACCGGTGGAGATTTCAGCACTACAACTTTTCAGTTGGAGAATACTGATTTGCATTTTGATATAAGGGAAGATGAAAAGTATTTTAAGATTGAAATTAAGGATTTGTCAAAGTTGCAAGGTCTTCCTCTGAAGGAACAGAAAATCCCTTATGCAGTTCATGATACAGTTGAGTATCAGTCTATTTTTGATTTGTACCATGAAGGGCTTCCAAAGGAGATTAAGCGCTTAAGAAAAATTGAATTCAAAGCACCGGTAGAATTGCAGGTTTCAGTTAAAATATCCAGCGAAGATCTTGTTGCAAAGGAGATGCTGAAGACTGCAGGCTTTTTGTATTTGCGAGGCAATGGATCTGAGTATTTCGAGGTGGAATTTCCGGAATTTGTGGTTTTGGAACAAGATAAAGATATTGAAGACCATAAGCTTAAACTTCAAGGAAAAGCCGTATATGATGAAAATGAACAGGGCTTGATTTACAGCAAAACTGTAAAGGTTGAATGTATCGATTTCTCGGAGACTGCTGCTGGATATATTGAAATCAAAGATGGTGTAATAGATATAAAAGAGTTCATAAATGTTGTTGGTGAACTTGTTTCTGAAACTGTATATTATTCTGTTGCCGATTTGACACATTTGCAATCTGTGAAGTTTGTAAACCAATATACATTGGGTGATATCCAGATTGATAGAGTTGAAGGTGTCTTTGAACCGGAGAGAACTGAAATTACGGAAAGTATAAATCTTGACTTTGGTGAAGATCTTGATTTCTTGAAGAATGTTTATCTCGATTTGACCGATCCTCGTATATATTTGACATTGAATAACAATACACCTGTTCCTTATGATGCAGCTGGAGTTATTGCCGGATATGACAGCGATAATAACGAGATAGCCGATAGTCGCATGGAACTGGATCTTAAAGCTGATGCTAATGCTCAAACTAAGGTTCTTCTTGACAGGTACGCGACTCCTGTAGAGGGCTGGACTAACTATCAGTTGGCGAATTTGAATGAACTGCTTAAGAATATACCCGATAGAATTGACTTTAATTTCAATGCCGGTGTATATACAGGTGAAAATTACGATTTGTATTCAACTGTCAAGTTCGGCGAAGATATGGTAATCAGTGGCGAATACAGAGTTGATGTCCCATTGGCATTTGACAGTCTGCGACTTGAATATACATACTCTATCGATGACGTCTTTGGAACAGCCAATGATGAACCGAATGGATATTCTGTAGAGAATGCTGGCGAAGAAACAGAAGAGGGTGAAGGTGATATTACTGAATATATCAAGGAAATTAGAGGACTCTCATTGTCTTTGAATGTACTCAATACATTGCCTCTCGGCTTTGTTCCTACAATCAAGATGTATGACAAGGAGGGCAAGTTGCTGGATATTGACAATGTGGGAATTGAAGGTGGTATCGCTCGCGGAACAGGTGCTCAGAATGGAGTGGTAGGTAACCCTGTGAAATCTCCTCTTAAGTTCAAGATTGCTTCACTCGATGATAAACTTGAGCAGATTTACAGAATAGATATTAATCTGTTGGGTACTGGTAAGGGTGTATTGAACTCTAACGAATATCTGCAGATAACCGATATCTCATTGAATGTTGAGGATTATATTGTCTTGGATCTTGATTTGGATCTCGACTTGGAACTTGACATATAATCCATTTCCAACTATAAAAGTATATTATTATGATTCGCAATTATATAAAAAAGTTTAGCGTAGTTCTTGTACTGCTCTGTATCTCATTTGCAGCACAGGCGCAAGTTTCCCGTACAGGTTACTTCCTTAAAGGATATTCATACCGTCATAGAATGAATCCGGCATTCATGGTTGACCGTGGATATTTCTCATTCCCAATGCTCGGTAATACCAATTTGGGTATTTCTACCAACTTGGGTATTTCTGATTTTATTTATCCGATGGGTGACAAACTGACAACATTCATGCACCCTGATATTACTGCTGACGAGTTCCTTGGCTCGCTCAATGAGAATAATAACATCAACATGGATATGGACATGACTATCTTCTCATTGGGATTCTATGCTTTTGGTGGATACAACACTCTTGATATAGGACTTCATTCACGCGTTGGTATGAACATACCGAAGGATCTCTTCCGTTTTATGAAGGTTATGGGTGGATACGATTATGAACTTACCAACATGAACCTCTATACAAGAAATTATGCCGATATATCTCTTGCCCACTCTCATCAGGTAACAGATGATTTGACAATTGGTGTACGTCTGAAGTTCTTGGCCGGTCTTGCATATGCCGAAGCACTCATGGAGAAAATGGAACTCTCTGTTTATGGCGATCAGTGGAAGGTGAATGCAAAAGGAAACGCTGCGGTATCTATGATGGGTATGAGACCTATTTATGACGAGGAAGGCCTTGTAAGCGGATTTACAGAGTTGAATCCGGGAATGAGCGGTATGGGTGTCGGTGCAGACTTCGGTATCGTATATGATTTCAGTAATGTGTTGGCTAAAGGTTTGATTTTGTCTGCTTCTGTCAGCGATATCAATTATATAAAATGGAATAATGTTTCGCGTGCCGGCATATCTCCTGATGAACCATATATTTTCAAGGGTTTTGAGAATCTGCCTTTAACAGAAGCTGAGGATGCTATTGAAGACCAGCTTGGTGAAATAACAGAGGATCTTACTGACCTGTTCGTTGTAAAGGATATGGGTACCGGTTCCTATAATGACGTATTCGGTGCGACTTTGAATGTGGGTCTTGAATATAAGATGCCTTTCTATGAGAGATTGAGTATAGGTGCTCTTTACACACAGCGCTTCGACAAGGTTTATTCATACTCTGCGGGTTCGTTTATGCTGAACCTCTCTCCTGTAAATTTCTTCGACTTGGCTGCAAGTGCAACAGTGTCAACAATGGGATTCGATTGGGGTGCGATGTTCAATATACATTGTCCTGGATTCAATCTTTTTGCAGCGACAGATTTCTATGCCGGCAAGGTGAGCAAGGAGGGTATTCCTCTTGAGAATATCAGCGCGAACATAATGTTCGGTATAAACTTCCCATTTGGTAAAAGACGATAAATAGTTATACGATACACAAAAAGCCTCGTCGAGGCTTTTTGTGTGTTATCTTTTGTTGTTGAAGAATCTTTTCATCAATTCTGCAGCATCTTCAGCGCAGACTCCTTGAATGACCTCAGTCTTGGGGTGCAGGACATCGGGGGAATACCTCCTGTAACCGCGCTTTTCGTCAGTTGCTCCATATACCAATCTGCCTAACTGTGACCATGCTATGGCTCCTGCACACATGGGGCATGGCTCGACAGTGACATAAAGGGTACATTCGTTCAGGTATTTACCACCGATAGTTGTCGCGGCTGCCGTTATGGCCTGCATCTCAGCGTGTGCAGTGACATCGTTGAGCATCTCAGTGAGGTTGTGTGCCCGTGCGATAATGCGTCCTTTGCAAACAACAATGGCTCCAATAGGTATTTCGTCTTCGTCGTATGCTTTCTGCGCTTCTATAAGCGCCTGTTTCATGTATTCGATGTCTGTCATGGTCAACGGCGCATGTCGTGTTCGCCAAAGAGTGTGGGGTAGTCTTCGTCGAGGTTCTTGTAAATGAACGATAACAATGTCTCGCGCATCCAATTACTCTTGTTCGTGATGCGGTACTTTTTCAAGTAATCGTCAATGATTTTCATCTCCTCATCGCTAACAAGGCATACGACGCGTGAATGACGAACAGGCTGTGTTCGTGTAGTTGTTGCCTTGGGCTTCTTGGTCTTTTTTACGCTCATGGGAGTTCGTGTTGTGTTGCTTTGCGCTGTTTTACTGCGCAAAAATAACTCTTCTCTAAAGGAATTGCAAGTTTTCGTTTGCTTTTCCTTGTCCTAAGTGCTATCTTCGCCAATACATTGTAATAAATTCTATGGCAGAACATAACCTACTTGGCAACAAAGGAGAAATGCTTGCATCGCGTTATCTTATGGATAAAGGATTTGCTGTGCTGCGCTATAACTGGAAGTCGGGGCACAAGGAGATTGACCTTATTGCATGTGAACGCGATACGTTGGTCTTTGTTGAGGTAAAAAGCCGTAGTGACGAAGAGTTCGGCAATGCATATGATGCTGTCACACCACAAAAGATACGTAATCTGATTTCTGCAGCCGAGGCTTATGTGATGAAGTATAAAATAGATACTCCCTATCGTTTTGATATTGTTACGGTTGTCGGGAAATGCGAACCGTACAGGATTGAACATATAAGGGACGCTTTTCATGCAACATGGTAGTATGAATATAGAAGACGCACGCTTGTATTGCCTCTCGAAAAGGAATGCTACAGAGGATTTTCCTTTTGATGAAACAACTCTTGCTTTCAGGGTCGAGAATAGAATTTTTGCTATTGTCGATTTGGATAATGTAAGCTGGTTCTGTGTCAAATGTGATGCAGACTACGCTATTGAACTGCGTGACAGGTATTCTCATATTGTTCCTGCGTGGCATATGAATAAGAAGTATTGGAATCAACTTGACATTGCGGCTCTTGATGATGAACTTTTCAGTTCGCTTGTTGACCATTCCTATAACGAGGTGTTGAAGAAATTGCCAAAGAAAATCCGTGTTAAGTATGGCCTTTGATAAAGAAAATATAATTCGTCTTGCAACAGTCGATTCGACAAACCGATATTTGCGTGATGAGGCTTCCCTGCTATGGAACAAGTGCGGGCATCGGGGTATGGTCGTTGTTACAGCCGGATATCAGACGGCCGGTCGTGGGCAGAGGGGGAATACATGGAACTCCAATGTCGGCGAGAACCTGCTCTTTTCCATTCTTGTGCGTCCCGGTAAGGTATTGAAGGTAGCAGAACAGTTCATCCTCTCACAAGCCGTTTCTCTGGCTCTGCATGCGGCCATGAGAGCCTATGGCATTGAAACAAAACTGAAATGGCCTAACGATATTTATGTCGGCGAGAGAAAGCTCGCAGGAATTCTTGTTGAACTTGATTGCTGTGGCGAATTTGTGGAGCAGGCTGTGATTGGTATCGGTGTGAATGTAAATCAGGAACTCTTTCCTATAATGGATAGAATTCCTGTTTCAATGAAAATGTTGCAAGGTCGTGATTTTGTCATTGACGATGTGCTTGCAACTGTACTCGAAAAATTTGAGTACTATTATGAAAAGTTGTGTAAAGGTGATAGGGATTCTATCGCGGCAGAATATACTAATCTGCTACTTGGACTGAATGAGGTACGCTCTTTTGTCGATTCGACAGGCTGTTTCACTGCGATACTGAAAGGGGTGGAGCCTGACGGTTGTCTGCTCCTGCAACGTAACGACGGCAGTCTGTCGCGCTATTTCTTCAAAGAGGTGGAATTAATTCTCTGATTCCTTATTTTTCCTGATACCTTCTTCGCGCTCTTTTCTCAGTTTGTTACGACGGCGCAAAAGAAACCAAAGAAATGCAAGGATTACTACTGAAACTCCAACGGTAGCCCATTTCTCAAGGTTTGTCATCTCTGTGTTCTTTGGGAATAGGTATATATACATTATCGCTGTATATATGGCTAAAACTGCTATGGTTATGTTGGGGTTTTTAATAAATCTCATACCTTTTGTTTTTGCATAATTCGTTGTACAAAGTTAATCATTTTCCCTGTAGTTATGAATTTGCTTAACCTTTTGTTCCAATTTATAGTATAATTTAAGATTTTGTCATATTTTTACAGAAGAATAATGATAATCCAAACATTTACAATATGGCAAAATTCAAACGTATTCTATTAAAGCTCAGTGGTGAGAGCCTTATGGGCGAACAAGGCTATGGTATCGATGTTAAGCGTCTTAACGAATATGCGGCTCAAATAAAGGAGGTCGCGGAGATGGGCGTACAGATTGGTATCGTCATTGGTGGCGGTAATATCTTCCGTGGACTTACAGGTGCAGGAAAAGGTTTTGATCGTGTTAAAGGCGACCAGATGGGTATGATGGCGACTGTTATAAACAGTCTGGCACTCAGCTCAGCGCTTGGTGCTGCCGGTGTTCCCAATAAGGTGCTTACAGCAATCCGCATGGAGCCTGTTGGTGAGTTTTATACAAAATGGAAGGCTATCGATGCTATGGAAAATGGTCAGGTTGTCATTATGGCAGCAGGAACAGGAAGCCCTTATTTTACAACAGATACAGGCTCTTCACTCCGTGGTATCGAAATTGAAGCGGACGTGATGCTCAAGGGTACTCGTGTCGATGGCATTTATACAGCCGACCCGGAGAAAGATCCTACTGCAACCAAATTCCACGATATCTCATACGATGAGGTAATCAGTCGCGGACTCAAGGTTATGGATATTACGGCTACAGCCATGTGTCGCGAAAACAACTTGCCTATTTACGTCTTCAATATGGATATCGTAGGTAATCTTAAGAAGGTTATGGACGGCGAGGAGATTGGAACATTCGTTCATCCATGATGCTCTTATAATGTACAATCAATAAATAAGCCCACTCAAACGAGCGGGCTTATTTATTGGTTGTATTTATTCAATCTCTTTTATTATCAGCCAACCTCCGGTTTGGGAGATTTCGTTGGCATAAATAGCTATATCCTCTTTGCTTATTGCATGCAATGTTCCATCAAATAATGAAATCTTTGTCGCTTCGACAGCATTGTCATATGCGCAAAGTTTTACATTGCCGTTTGTTATAATAAGGTTTTTAGTATCAATAGCCACACTGTTATAATTGTTGTCGTAATTTTGAGCTGTTGTCAATATTGTTATATCTCCACCAGTAGCTTCAATATAGTCGCAATTTATACCTTTTGCTCCTTCTCCCGAACAATCCATGGCGATAGTTCCGCCGGAGATGGTTAATTCTCCTTCGCATTTTATACCTCCGGCAGTTGTTTCGTTGTTAAGTATAGTGCCTTCGGCAAAGCCTGTGAATTTGCCCTTGCCTATTGCGATATTGCCGTCACAATTCAGTAATTTTGAGCCGTTACCTATTACTGTTCCATGTATTATACCACCGTTTAACTTGAAATTTCCAGTGGTCTTTATTCCTGAACTCTTTTCGCCGGTTGTAGTGAACTTGATATAGCCGCCGTTTATTGTTGCGTTTGGTGTTACCTGCGGGTCCGGGTTAGCCTCTTCGTATTCCACCTTTATGGCTTCTCCACCTGTTGTCAGTTCCAAAATTCCGGCATCAATGACAACCTCTCCTTCGCTGCAATCGATACCGTCATTGTTGGATTTGACAGTGATTCGCGGGCTTGCAGCTTTGGTGCGGCTTACAATGAATTTATCCTTTGTGCGAAAGCCGTCTTTGGCAGCTGAAAGAATGTTTATGTTTCCGCTGCGTATTCTAATATAGTCGTCACTGCATATTCCATGGCCGCCAAGGCTTGTGACGTTGAGAGTGCCGGCTCCGTCAAATATGAGCTGTCCTTCGCTGAAAAGTGTTCCTTTCTGGTCTTCCTCTTCACCGTCTGTACCCACTACAGGAGCGTTGTATGTCTCGCCGTCGCAAAGGACGTTTGTTGTGTTGTCATCAATTGTGAAATATACTGTTTTGCTTGTCTGGATATTTATCGCAGGGCCATTGGGGTTTGTCAGTTCAAGCCCGGTGAGTACAAGCTGGAACTTTTTCTCGCTATATATTTTCAAAGAACCGTTGCTGCACTTTCCCGAAACTATATATACGACTTTGCTTGATGTTGATTCAATTGTCAAATGTGTCGTCTCCTTTTTTACACCATTGACAGAAACACCGTTTTCACTGAACACAATTTCCGTTTCTGTTCCAGCATCCCAATTCTCGACGTAGTCGCCGTAATTGTCGTCTGACTCATCTGTTGGAATCACTTCCGTTTTCTCGGTGAAGTTGCTTTGGTCGTTGTTGTCAAAAACAACTGTCGGAGCAAGGCTGTATGTGAGTCTTTTGCTCTTGTCGGTCTGTGGTGATATGCTCTCGACCTTATCTGTATAAAAACAATGTTGTGCTCCGTCGCTCGTAGTCAATATGACAATTTTGTCCGATTCGTTGAATGTAATCTCTTTGGTGTTTTCCGTGTTGAGCGGGAGATATGTACCGTTATTGTTGTTTACATTCAAAACCTGTGCCTGCAAACCTATTGTGGAAAGCAAAGCTGTAGCTAAAATAATCCTTTTCATCTTTTTACAAATTTAGCGGTACGGTCATTTGCTTTTATTATATAGATGCCTTTAGGCAACTGTGCGATGCTTATGGTTGCGTTATCGGCATTCTGTCGCACACATATTATTTGTGAGCCTATAACGTCGTAAATTCTTATAATCTCACCGGCATTGCAGTTTACGGCAATCTCATCACTCGAAATGTAGTTGAAGAGGGCGGTAGTGCTGTACTCCAAATTGTCGATATTGGTGTAGTTGCTGAATGTTATACGGTCTATTTCACCCATTGTGGCCTGTGAGGTTGTGCCATTTAGCTGCTTGATGTTTACGGTTGTACCGTTGAATGTTATCTTGTCGAGATTGCTGAATTCAATGGATTCTGTATTTCCACCCTTCTCAACAAGCATCTGTTGTGCCATTGACGGTGTCATGGCAATGAACAGAAACAGTAATAATGTGTATATTTTTTTCATGCGTTATAACTGTTATAGGTCTATTGAGTATTCCAATCCTATGGCATGACCGCTTGGGTCGTTGCCACTTACGTCTTGGTAGAGATAGTACAAGGAGATAGAGTTGTCTTTGTTGATCTTGTATGATGCTCCGGCGCGGTATCGTGCCTTGTCAAAAGCCTGCCATTTGTCAAGACGTGTATAGAGTTCTGCCGAAGCAAATGGGGTAATTTTGCAATTCGGTATATCGTATTTTACGCTTAAACGTGAACGGAGTGAAAGGTTGTTCTTTGCCTCCTTGAACTCCGGCTCACTCTCTTCATTGCAGACCCATTCGCCTTTATAGCCACCTTTTTTCTCCCAACGGTATTTGGTTTCTTCGGTTGTTGCAGAACCTGTATGGGTGTATTGCAGACGCTCGCGTAGAGAAATCTCAAATCGACCTACCTTGTACTCTCCGGTAAGGGTGAGATAGACTCTGTTGCGGTTTGTCCAATATGCTCCGTCGATGTTATAGTCGTACTCGTTGATATCCTCATTGTAATCCTTTAAGCTCTTTTCGCTTAAATTATGGCCGTATATGAAGCAATATCCGATGTTTGTCTTAAGCTCGACTTGCGAATCGCCTCCGCCCAACTCTTTCCACTCTTTAATCTTATAGTCAAGTTTGGCACCGACAGCAATTCGTTCAATGTTGCTTACGGCTTCAATAGAACGTACTTCGGCATCAATGACGAACTTTGTCTTTTTATTGACTTTCTTTGAGAACTCAAAAGTACCCCATACACCGAACTCGTCACTTGCTTCCTGAGCCACAATGTTGCATGCAGGTGCAAAAGATATTGCAACGGCGAGCAGGGCTTTTGATAAAATGGTCTTAATCCTTGAGCTTGTATTCATCTACTGGCGCTTTTAATGTTGTGTCAACTGAATTGTTTGCCTCTTTGCTGCGGTAGTACATTTTGACAATAGCCGCATCTTTCAAGAAGTCAATGCTGCCTACCTCAATTTTTTCAATCTTGAGTCCTGTACGTTTCTGAAGGTCTTCTATTAACTCTTCTCTTTTGTCGGGAGTGATAAGGTTTACGTTATCGTATTTGATGACTTTGTATGAGAAATGGCTAATAAGTAATTTGCTCTCACAAATCCAGATTGAAAGAATGAAGAGGGCGTTTATAATCAACACCTCACCATAGCTCAATTCGCTTACCGTCAGTCCGTTGATTGCGCTTAATGCAATGATTATGAACAGATATGTCATCTCGCGTATGGCAACCTGCTCTGTGCGGTAACGTATAATGCTGAATATGGCAAAAAGTCCCAGTGCTATACCTGCTTTCAACTTGACGTCACCCAATACATATATAAGCATGAATGTGCTTATGGCAATAAGTATGTAGGTGAAGAAAAATTCTCCTCTCTTGCATTTGGGGTAATACAATCCGCGTACAACAATCATTATGGCAATCAGGTTGATAAGAAAAGCAATAAGCAAATCCTTGACATGCGGAATGTCGATGAATTTGTTTTCACTTATTCGTTTCTCTTTAATCCCTATTGACATTTTTGTATCCTTGTCATTGTCTTCAAAGTCAAAACTGTTGTCAAGGGTTTCGGTAATGATAAAATCTTCAACACCTGCTGTGATAGGGTATGTCTGTGCGTTTGACTGTTGACAGATACCTAAAGTCATGCAGAACAGTAGAAGTGTAATTACGTTTTTCATATCGGTTGTGTTTATAGTTTATTTTCAATTTTATTAATCATTCTCAGTCGCTCCTTGAAATTGTTACGTTTCAGATTTTTGTTGGTCAAGGCGCTACCTATGCAGTATTTGCTGAATCCTGACCGCTTGATGCGCAAATCCCTAAGAATGTCGAGTGCCGGAGAAGGTACATTGCCATCGCGTTTCAATTCAATGATTGCGACCTTGTCAAGCTGGTCGCGTCCTTCGCTTTTAAGATGGTGGAATTTGAGATTGAAGTCTATTGTCAGGCGTTCGGTCTTTGCGAAATTGACCAATGTAATCCTGTTGAACCAGTTCTCGATGACAGGGGTTATCTCCTCAATTTCGTACCATGCATGTTTTGCCATAAAAGGGATAACGGAATCGTGCTCCTGATGTATGGTGTCATGTCCTTGAATGGCTATACGTTTTTTCTTTGTCCGACCGTGATTGTTCTTGTTCTTTATCTCAAAAAACGTATCATTGCTGTCCATGTATGTCCTTATCCTTATCTTCTCCCTTGTAGTCCTGCCACAATGGTGCATGTTATACATCTGGTAGTCCTCAGTATCGAAGTAGGTCGTATGGTAGCTCGCTATGCGTTTGCCGTTTATGTCCTGAATGAAATACTTACCTTGTACGGCAAGCAGAAAGGAATGCAACTGTTCTGCCGTAGCCACAAATTTTGTGTCAGTACGGTTCATCAGTTTTATTCCCGACATCTCCTGCAAAGTTATCGGGGGAAGTAATTGCGCTTTCTCTGCGATGCTGTATCCCATTGGATAAGTTATTTTATAACTTCACAAAAATATACAAAAGATTTAGAAATGGAATGTTTGATGTGTTATTTTTGGTTACAATAAAGTAAAATTATGAATAATTTGTAAAAAATGCGCTGTCATTGTTCTTTTTGTATTTGACAAAGCTTTTTTATATCTTCGCATTGTGTGAGTGGCAAAAAATATGTTTGTTTTTTGAAATATATTTACAATGAATGTTCAGGAAATAATAGATAAGTATTACCCCTTGGAAAATGAGCTGAAGGAGATTTTTATGGTGCATGCCCGAAAAGTTACTGAACTGTCGCTTGAAATGGCTCATCGGCATCCGGAACTGAATCTCGACCTGGCGTTTATTGAAGAGGCTGCCATGTTGCACGACTTGGGAATCTTCCTGACAGATGCTCCTCGTATTCATTGTTATGGTAAAGCCCCCTATTTATCTCATGGGTATCTTGGTGCAGAGTTGTTACGCGGGCTTGGCTATGAGCGACATGCGAGAGTCTGTGAACGACATACCGGTACCGGGCTTCTGAAAGAACAGATAGAGGCAAATGGCTGGGAACTTCCATTAAAGGACTTTCTTCCGGAAACTTTGGAAGAGCAACTGATATGCTTTGCCGATAAATTCTATTCAAAAACAAAGTTTCTGCACGAATCGCGAACATTGGAACAAGTGGTGGAGAGCATGCGTAAAATCTCTGATGCGTCGGCCGAAAAAGTAAGGCGCTGGGCTTCTGTCTTTATGTAATAATGTTTTACAAATGTGGTGTGCGCGGTTTACCGTGTCATGTTGTAGGTGTCAGGTGCTTGGTATGCGTCTTGTATGCTGAAAAACCACTTGATTCTCGTGATGGATATAAATCGTTTTATCATAGTCTTTGATAAATATCGAAAACAAACATCACCCGCTGCAAAATATTAAAGTAAACTTTATATATTTTGCTCGTTTGTTACTATCTTTGCACTCTATTGTGGGCATGAGTAAATGAATAACACTTCACTTAAGGCATTTTTTACGGCAATTCTATTGGCAGTAACCTTTTCTCTGGTTCCTGCCAAAGCGGTATCGTCGCCTTTACATTCATTGTATGCCCTGCAACTCATGCAAGATACTTTGCAAGCCGATTCCATTGCAACCGACAGTGTCAAGAAGGTGAAAAAAGACCCGATAGAGGCTCCTGTATATTATGAATGTACCGACTCTATGGTATGGTCACGTGGCGGAAATGCTTATCTCTATGGAAGTGGAAAAGTAAACTATGACAAGATAGAACTTACAGCCGATGTCATTTCGATGAATATGGACAGCAGTGTGGTGCATGCGGCCGGACGAGCCGATTCAACGGGCTACGTAACCGGAATCCCTATATTCATGGATGGAGGGACACCATACGAGTCGGACCGAATGTCATATAACTTCAAGACCAAAAAAGGTTTTATCAACAACGTATATACACAACAGGGCGATGGTTTCCTGATGGGTGGAAAGGCTAAGAAGGATTCTACCAATGTCTTCTATTCGCAAGATGGTATGTACACGACATGTGATGCTGAACATCCGCATTTCTATATCAAGCTTACACGTGCCAAGGTGCGTCCTAAGAAAGATGTGGTTTCCGGTCCGCTGTATCTTGTTGTTGAAGATGTGCCGTTGCCGTTGGCTCTGCCTTTCGGATATTTTCCTTTTACCGAAAGTTTTTCTTCGGGTATAATAATGCCGTCTTATGGAGATGAAACGGAGCGAGGCTTTTATCTGCGTAACGGAGGTTACTATTTCGCTATAAGCGATAAGTTCGATTTGCGTCTTACGGGTGAGATCTTTACAAAAGGTTCTTGGGGTGTGGGTGCCGCATCAACATATGCCAAGCGATATAAATTCTCCGGCAATGTGGGTCTGAGCTATCTTGTTACCAAGAAAGGCGAGAGGGGATTGCCCGACTATTCTGTGGGTAAGAACTTCCGTGTGCAGTGGAGTCATAGACAAGATGCAAAGGCCATGCCCAATACCAATTTTTCGGCAAGTGTCAACTTTGCAACTTCAAATTACGAACGTGCCAACTTGAACAGCCTTTACAATCCTGCACTCAATTCGCAAAGTGTCAGGACATCAAGTATAAACTTCTCTCATTCATTCCCGAATATCGGTCTTTCAATATCGGCAACGATGAACCTCTCGCAAAGCGTGCAGGACTCGATGCTTTCGTTGACATTGCCTACCTTGAATGTGTCGCTTTCTAAAAAGTATCCTTTCAAACGTAAGAAACGTGCCGGTGATGAAAAATGGTATGAGAAAATCTCGCTCTCATATAGCGGTCAGGTAAGTAACAGCATTAGCGCGAAGGAGGATAAAATTCTGAAGTCAAACTTTATCGATGACTGGAGAAATGGAGTAAAGCACAATATCCCTATCAATGCTACATTCCAACTCTTTAACTTCCTGAACATCACTCCAAGCTTTAACTATACCGAACGCTGGTATTTCAAGAAGATAAACCAGGATTGGAATGAAACGACCAATCAGGTCGTTCGCGATACCATACATGGTTTCCATCGTGTGTATAACTATAACCTCTCGTTGTCGGCCAATACAACGCTTTATGGTTTCTATAAACCTGCGGCTTTCATGAAGAACAGCCGCATACATACGGTTCGCCATGTCTTCAAACCATCGGTATCTCTGTCGTATGCCCCTGATTTCGGTCATGAGCGATATGGATATTATGATACTTATGTATATACCGACGAGTATGGCGAGGCGCGTACCGTGGAATACTCTCCTTATCAAGGCAGTATATACGGTATTCCGTCCAAGGGCGAAACGGGTAGTGTTTCGTTCAGCGTGAGCAATAATGTGGAGATGAAATGGCGAACGAAAACAGACTCGCTGAAGAAAATAAGTATCATTGATGAATTGGGAGCCTCCTTGTCATATAACCTCGCGGCCAAAGTGCGTCCTTGGAGTAATCTCTCCACACGCTTGAGATTGAAGCTTACAAAGAGCTATACGTTCAGTTTCAATGCGACGTGGGCTACCTATGCATACCAATTCAACGATAGAGGACAGGTCGTCGTGGGTGATCGTACAGAATGGTCTTATGGACGTTTTGGACGTTTTCAGGGTATGAGCCAGAACCTCTCTTATACATTCAACAACGGTACGCTCGGCAAGATAAAGGAACTTATCAAGAAAATCAAGAACGAAGAAGAGGATATTGACGGGGAAGATGTTGTTAATGAAGAGGAGCATGCCGGACATGAACATCAGTCTTTGAGAAATTCAAAGACTAAAAAGGCCAAAAATGCCGAAGTCGATGAAGATGGATATATGCCGTTCAAGTTGCCTTGGAGCCTTACTCTCTCATATGGTATAAATATGGCAGAGGACAGGAGTGCCCAAATCAATATACGAAACATGAGATATCCGTACAAGTTCACTCAGAACCTGAACATATCCGGTAATATCGGTATATCGGACAATTGGCGAATCAACTTTACGTCAGGTTATAATTTCGAGTTCAAGAAGCCTACGACAACTACATTGAACATTGCACGTGACTTGCACTGCTTTGAAATGTCATGCGGAATAGTGCTTAGTCCTTATACTTCGTTTAACTTTACTTTCAGAGCAACATCGGCAATGCTTGCCGACTTCTTGAAGTATGAGAAACGAAGCGACCGTAGCTCTAACGTCGAGTGGTATGACGACTATTGATTCTTACCAGACGATTCTCTCCTTACCGTGTTTGGCGAGATAGTCATTGGCAAGAGTAAAATGATGGTTTCCGAAGAATCCTTGATAGGCTGACAGTGGCGATGGGTGGGGTGATGTCAGCACCAAGTGCTTGTTTCTGTCAATGAATGCGCCTTTTTTCTGGGCATAGCTTCCCCATAAGATAAATACGATATTCTCTCTGCGTGACGCCAATTCGCGTATGGCGGCATCGGTGAACTCTTCCCAACCACGCTTCTGGTGTGAGCCGGCTTGTGAGGCGCGTACAGTCAGTGTCGCGTTAAGAAGCAAGACACCCTGGTCGCTCCAGCGTGTGAGGTCGCCGTCTTCCGGTATTGGATTTCCTGTATCGCTGTTAATCTCTTTGAATATATTAAGGAGTGAAGGTGGGAATGGTATTCCCTTATTGACCGAAAAACATAAACCATTGGCTTGGCCTGCGCCATGATATGGATCTTGTCCCAAGATGACTACCTTTACCTTGTCAAAAGGGCAGTGGTCGAACGCATTGAATATCAGCTTTGCCGGTGGATAGACAGGTGTATTGCCTTTGTACTCTTCTCGTACAAAGGTTGTAAGGCGTGCAAAATAATCTTTTTCGAATTCATCTTTCAGAACCTCTTTCCAGCTCTGTTCAATCTTTACATCCATTCTGTTTAGTGTTTCGGTGTTGTTATATACACATACAGGCGGGCATGCCCGCCTGTATGTAATATGTATTGTTGAATTAATATGCTCTTGCGAACAAAACTCTGCGAGCCGATGGCTTGCCTGTAACCATACAGGTACCCGGTGTCTCGTCCCAGCCGATAGGGATACAGCGTATAGTTGCCTTTGTGTCGTTTTTGATGAGTTCCTCTGTTTCAGGTGTTCCGTCCCAGTGTGCGAGAATGAAACCGCCTTTCTCAATTTCGGTCTTGAACTCTTCGTATGTATCGACGCTACGTGTGCATGCTTCACGCATAGCGAGAGCCTTGCTGTGCAAGTTCTTCTGTATGTCGTTCAGCAATTCCTTTACATAATCTGTTATGCCGTCAATAGAACGTGTCTCTTTCTCCAAAGTATCACGACGCATAACCTCGATTGTTCCGTTCTCGATGTCGCGTGCGCCAAGAACAAGGCGAACAGGTACTCCCTTAAGTTCGTATTCAGCAAACTTAAATCCAGGACGACGGTTGTCTGCATCGTCGAATTTTACGCTGATACCGAATTTCTTCAGTTCGGCAATCATCGGGTCAACCTTTGACTTGATGGTGTTGAGCTGCTCCTCGTTCTTGTAGATAGGTACAATTACCACCTGGATAGGTGCAAGAGCCGGAGGCAATACAAGACCGTTGTCGTCGGAGTGAGTCATGATGAGTGCACCCATAAGACGTGTAGATACGCCCCATGATGTTGCCCATACATATTCAAGATTGTTGTTCTTGTCAACGAACTGTACGTTAAATGCCTTTGCAAAGTTCTGGCCAAGGAAGTGTGAAGTACCGCACTGCAAAGCCTTGCCGTCCTGCATCATACCCTCGATGGTGTATGTGTCAAGTGCTCCGGCAAATCTCTCGTTAGCCGATTTTACACCCATAACCACCGGCAATGCCATATAATTGTTTGCGAAGTCGTTATAGACATGCAACATTGTCTGCGCCTCCTTTTCAGCCTCTTCGCGTGTGGCATGTGCGGTGTGTCCCTCCTGCCACAAGAATTCTGCTGTACGAAGGAATAGACGTGTGCGCATTTCCCAACGCATGACGTTGGCCCACTGGTTTACCATGATTGGAAGGTCGCGGTACGATTGTATCCAATTCTTGTATGTGCTCCAGATGATAGTCTCTGATGTAGGACGGATAATCATCTCCTCTTCAAGTTTGGCTGCAGGGTCAACCACTACGCCACTGCCGTCAGCAGCGTTCTTTAAACGATAGTGTGTTACTACTGCACACTCTTTTGCAAAGCCTTCAACATGCTCAGCTTCGCGGCTGAGGAATGATTTTGGTATAAGGAGAGGAAAGTATGCATTTACGTGTCCTGTTTCCTTGAACATATCGTCAAGGATACGTTGCATCTTTTCCCAAATTGCATATCCGTAGGGTTTGATGACCATGCAACCTCTTACGGGTGATTGCTCTGCCAAGTCTGCCTTGAGTACAAGGTCGTTGTACCATTGTGAGTAGCTCTCGCTACGCTTGGTTAACTCTTTTAGTTCTGCCATATCTGTTTATAGTTGAAATTTCATTAATGTTCTACAAAAATATACACAAACGAGCGAAATATAAAGTTTACTTTAATATTTTACAGCAAGTGCGGTGTGTTTTTTTGATTTTATTCAGGTGCTGATGTTAAATTAGCGGTATATTCATGCTCTTACATATCTGTCGCATCTCTTCGGGCCATATACTTGACTGTATTTCGCCAATGTGCGCTTTCTTGAGCAGCAGCATACAAAGACGTGACTGTCCAATACCGCCACCGATGCTTAACGGTAGTGCGCCTTCAAGCAGTCTGCGGTGGAAATAGAGCTCTTTGCGCTCTTCCTTACCGGCCTTCTCAAGTTGGTGCAACAGCGCCTTTCTGTCAACGCGTATTCCCATTGACGACAGTTCCATTGCCTTACCAAGAACATCGCTCCAAATCATGAGGTCACCGTTCAAACCATAGAAACCATCTTCGTTAGGAGTAGAGTAGTCATCATAGTCCGGTGCACGGTTGTCGTGTGGCTTGCCGTCGCCAAGCTCATTTCCTATACCAATGATGAAAACAGCGCCATACTTCTTAGTGATAGCCTCTTCGCGCTCTTTGGGAGTCATGTCGGGGTATAAACGGCGTAGCTCTTCGCTATGTATGAATTCTATTTTTTCGGGCAATGAGGGCTTGAGCTGTGGGTAACATTCGCTCAATGTGAATTCGGTATGAAGTATTGCCGAATAGATATCCCTTACTGTCTGGCGGAGATATTCTGCTGTGCGCTCTTCATTGTCTATTACGCGTTCCCAGTCCCATTGGTCAACATAGAGTGAATGCAGGTTGTCCAACTCCTCGTGGGCGCGTATCGCGTTCATGTCGGTGTATATGCCGTAACCATGTGCAATGTTGTATTCGGCAAGTGTAACACGTTTCCATTTTGCAAGTGAATGAACAACTTCTGCAACAGCTCCGTTCATGTCCTGGATAGGGAAGCTTACAGCATGCTCATAACCGTTCAAATCGTCGTTAAGACCTGTACCTTGCAACACAAACAATGGAGCGGTTACACGACGCAGACGGAGTGATGACGATAAATTCAGCTGAAATGTTTCCTTTATCTGTTTTATGGCAAGTTCTGTCTGTTTTAAGTCAAGAAGAGGCTTGTATTCACCTGGAAGTTCGTATAGTTTCATTTCTATTATTGTGTCTTTGTATGTTCACTTTTTCGGTGATCCCGGTGGGATTCAAACCCACGACCTTAAGAACCGGAATCTTACGCTCTATTCAGCTAAGCTACGGGACCAAAATATCACGCGAAGATAGCTAAAAAATACCAAGAAACCATTGGCGAAATACCAAAAAAGCATTATTTATATCAAATCTTTCGGGTATTGTCCCTTTTTGGAGATATGTGATGCTTTTATAACAGTTCCTATAACGCCCTAAAAACTCTTATACCTGAACTTGAACTGCTGTTTTCAAGGTAGTTATGGAGGGGCTGCGGGTCGCATATGACACTCTTTTTGCTGCTCGAGGCATGTATCATGTGAAGCACTCCGTTGTTCCAATAAGCAAAACCCAAATGTGAAACATCAAGCCCTTTGATGTTTGTGACAATGGCTATGATGTCGCCGTTCTTTATCTCACTTTGACGTAGCTCTTTTACCATATGCTTGGGTATGAATTTTATAGCCCTGCAACCGAACTCCTTTTCATATTCGGCAATGCTGTCTGCAAGTGTAGGATTGCTTTTTAGTTGTGGATAGCTGTTAGGGTGGCGTGTCATGAAATTGAGTTCCACCAGCTGTTCGGCGATATGTTTTTCTGTTTGAACTTCTCTTATGATATTCCGTTTTGCGGAATCTTCAATCCACCAGCTAATGTAATGCAATCGGCTGCAGTAGTTGTTTCTGCTTCCATTCCTGTAGCGTATCTTTTCCAAAGTTCGGCAAATGTCATTAAAACGGCTCTCGCTGCTTACAGCCATTGCAAGTATAAGCTCGACGGCTGTTGTGCAGTCAAGTTCTGTACAGCTTATAAAAAGCGGCTCGCTTGCGTATCTGTCGAGTGTGCCGGCGACATATTCTTTACCGATAAATTCTTTTGCAATGGAGGTAGCTCTATCTCCTCTTGTCTGAAATTTTTCGTATGGGTGTCTTCCGGCAATCTCCTCTATAAATATGCTGTCCTCTTTCTCGTAAACGATATTTTGTGCAACAGCCTGTAATATGCCTGAAATGGCAAAAAGTATTAATATGCACCCTCTTGTAAATATCATTATTTTCGATTTTGAACCATAAATTATGTAAATATACAGATTAATTGTGTTTAATTGCTTATCTTCGCCTGCAAATATTCTAAAAGATGCTCAGAACACTTTTGATAATAGCATTTATGTTTATGACATCTGCTGTAGGTGCGCAATATGCAACACAGCACTGCGATGCTGTAAAAACACCGCAGATGATGTTGAATGATGAATGGTCGCAGCCGCCGGTCATGGAACTCGGGAGTGACGATGTCATTCATTTCTCATTTGATGAGATGTCGCATATATATCATCGTTATACATGTAGAATAACCCATTGTAATGCCGACGGAACTCCTTCGGATATGCTTGATATAGACTATCTTGACGGCTTTAATGATTTTGTCATAGAGAATTGGGAAAATTCGCATAATACCACTTTGCTATACACACATTATACATTTGACATACCAAATGAAAATTTAAGCCTTAAACTCTCGGGCAACTATCGTGTAGATGTTTTTGATGACGATTCGGAAGACGACGAGCCTGTACTGACCTTTGAATTCTCGGTTGTTGAGAAAATGGTTGCCGTAGAGGCTGAAATCAGTGGTGATACCGATAGGACATATAACGAAGGGGAACAGCAACTCTCCATTGCCGTAAACCATAATCTCTGTAATATCACTTCACCTGCAAGTGAAATAATTCCTGTTGTTTATCAGAATCGTCGTCGCGACAACAGAGTGGTCGGCTTGGCTCCTGCGTATATGACCGCCGGTAGAACTGAATATGTGCATAATACAAATCTGATATTCGAGGCAGGAAACGAATATCGTCGTTTTGAATTGACCGACCCCGATTCGCCCGGAATGAATGTCGAAGATGTCATATATCACGACAGCGCCTACCATGCTTTGCTGTATATAGACAAGCCAAGACTTTCTTATACTAACGAGGTCGATGAGAATGGACGTTTCTACATTAATACAACAGAAGGCTATGGCTTGCCAATAGAGGCTGATTATGTAAATGTGCATTTTGCCATAAGCATACCGCCACGTTTTGGTGGGAACTACTATCTCCTTGGTGATTTCTGTGATAATACTTTCAGCGAGCGGAACAGGTTAGCTTATGATGCTAAGGAAGGTTATTATTTTGCGTCGTCATTATTGAAATTGGGAGTCTATAACTATCAGTATGTGTGGGTTCCGAATGGAAGTGTAAAAGCTACCCCAAGTCCAACAGAGGGTAGTTTCTATAATACCGATAATGAATATCTGATATATATATATTACCGCGAATTCGGAGCAAGATGTGACAGACTTGTCGGTTTCCGGGTTGTTAATTCGGCTATTTGATTAAACGACACGACCTCCAAATCAATTGGAGGTCGTGTCGTTTGAATATATGATTCTTATTATAATTTATCGATAATATTCTGCAAGGTTATCCATATTCCTTTCTTTTCAACCTGAAGACGCTTGCCGATATGCTGAAGGAATTCCAATCCTTTGCCCCCTCTTTTCAGCATCATTGCGGCATAGTTGTAAAAACCGAATGTCGATGCAACTCCCAATAATATGACAATGTATAATTGTACCTCTGCTGATGCACCCAACTTATATGCTGTAAACCATGATGCAATGATAATGGAACTTAGGGTAAGAATGCTCAATGTTGTTCCGAAATGCGAAAATCCCAATTCAATAAACATGTGATGCAAATGTGTCTTGTCGGGGCTGAATGGCGATTTGTGATGTAGTATTCTGGTTGACATGACACGTATTGTGTCAAAAATAGGTATTGCCAGGACAGCAACGGTGAATGCTACCAATCCAACACCTTTTATTGCGAGAACTTGGTTGTATGAGCCTCTGTCAATTATGCTTATTACAAACATGGACATCATTATACCCATTACAAGTGTACCGCCGTCGCCAATGAACATCTTGGTGCTGTTACCGATGACATTATGTAAAAAGAATGGTATGATGGCACCCGCTGCTGCGATAGCAAAGGTCATCATTGTGTAATCTTCTGAGTAGTAGAACATAATAGCGAATAGTACCGATGCCATAAAGCATACACCTGAAGACAAACCGTTTACACCGTCAATAAGGTTTATGGCGTTGATGATTCCCACACAAGCGAAAACTGTCAGCGGGTATGCAATCCATGCAGGTATGTCCCAAACACCCCATAGTCCCCAAAAACAGTTAAGAGAAGCGTTGTTGACGAACATTACCCAGCATATGACAAAAATCTCTATGGCAAATCGTATTGTAGGGCTGAGTCCAAGAATGTCGTCGATGGTTCCGGTATACAACATTACCAGCATTGCGGCAATAAGCATAAAGGCATTGGAATTTTCGAAGATGGATGATGAACAGCATATACCAACTAATATTCCGAAAAATACAGCAATTCCACCCATGTTAGGGATAGGCCTTCTTTGCAGTTTTCTTGCGTCAGGGTTGTCAACAAGGTTTTTTGTTATGGCAATTTTCAACACCTTTGGGTGTATCCATAGCGTTCCTAAGAAGGCCAGCAATGCCGTTGTTATTATCTGGATTGTGGTTGACATGATAAAAACTGTTCAAATACAATAAAAAACGTACGTAATTTGTTTATTGATATATGGCTGCAAAAAACTTTGCTACCATAAATGCAAAAATAATTAAATTTTATAAATAAGCATATTTTTTTTGTTTTATTTTTTTTTGTTGGTGTATCTGTTTGTTTATTAATAATTTAGCTGATTATGACATCCTCTGATGCTTGAGATTCTCTTTTTAATACTTGTCTGTCATCAATAAATTATGAATAAAATGCCTTAAAATCTGTTTTATTGTCTTTTCTTTTACTATTTTTGTATAAAGTTCAAATAGGTTATTAAATAACATATAATTCAAGTAAAAGTTCTTGATGATGTCTTCTAATCATATTGTAATAATGGCAGGTGGTATCGGCAGTCGTTTTTGGCCGATGAGTACCACTGATGTGCCGAAACAGTTCATCGATGTATTGGGTTGTGGAAAATCTCTCTTACAGCTTACCTATGACCGCTTTGTCGGTCTTTGTCCATCGGAGAATGTTTGGGTGCTTACAACCGAAAAGTATGCTCCAATGGTTAGAGAGCATCTGCCGATGATACCTGAAGATCATATCCTTAAAGAGCCTTGCCGACGCAGTACAGCGCCATGTATTGCATATGCGGCATGGAAGATAAAGAAAACTGACCCTAACGCCAACATGGTTGTTGCTCCAAGCGACCATTTTGTTGCCGATATCGAGGAATTCCGTCGTGTGATAAAATCTTCGTTGGAGTTTGTAGAGAATTCCGATGCCATTCTAACTATTGGTCTTAAGCCGACACGCCCTGAAACCGGTTATGGCTATATTGAAGCCGTTCTTGGAAATGCAAGCCTGTCAAACAAGGAGATATTCCGCGTTGATTCTTTTAAGGAGAAACCGGCTCTTGAAATTGCGCAATCATATATAGCAAAGAACAATTTCTATTGGAATTCAGGAATTTTTATCTGGAATGTTTCTACCATAGTGAATGCCTTCCGTGTATATCAATCTCCAATGGCTTCGGTATTTGAGTCGTTGATGCCATATTATTTTACTCCCGAAGAGCAGGAACGTGTAAACGAGAAATTCCCTGAATGTCGTAATATCTCGGTGGATTATGCAATTATGGAACGCGCTGAAGAGATTTTTGTTTTCCCTGCCAACTTCGGTTGGAGCGACCTCGGAACATGGTTCTCCTTGTATAGCAACATGCCGAAGGATGTGAACCACAATGTGTCCATAGGCTCCGACATCACATTCTCCGAATCCCATAATTGTGTGGTCGATACACGCTCGTTGGGCAAAGTAATGGTTATTGGAGTTGACGATTGTATAGTAGCTGAAAATAACGGAAATCTGCTCGTCTGCAAAATGAGCGAGGAGAATAGGATAAAGGACTTTACCGATGTGAAATGACAATAATATATAGTGGTGTAAATAACAGCAAAAGGATGAGCTAAGCTCATCCTTTTGCTGTTATTAGTGCAATGAATTCATTCGTCATTATATTTGCGTTGTATGGAATGTCGAACAGTTCGAACAGTATGCATGATTTCCCTTCAAGTGCGTTTTCTACAGCCTGTTCCACCTTCTCCTTTTCTCCGGTCTTCCATAGAATGTATGCAATGTAGGCATCAATGTCCGACGTGTCGGGGCTGAACTCTCTTGCGTGGCGGAATACTCTTTTTGCAAGTATGAGGTGATTGTGTTCTACAAGGTGTTTTCCAAGCAGGAACAACTCTTCGTTTTGTGTCCACTCCTTCGCCTCAAGGATATTCATGTCGTCAAATGTCAGGTTCTCCTTGTCGCGCAACTCATAAAGGTGCTTTTCGTTCATGATAAGCTGCTTCATGTTGTCGGGGTGCATGAGTATAGCCATTGCCATAGCCTCGTCGGCACGTGCGCTTTCGCCCATCTCGTCAAGAATAATCGCTTTATTTACTCTTGCGAGCATAATCTCGATAGTCCCCTCTTGTGCTATGGAAATTATCTCGTCGAATATCTCTTTGGCAAGCTCTTTTCGGCCCTCGTTGTAATGCGATAATGCAATGTAGAATCGTGGAATCACCGAATCGGGGTATTTGTCGCTGAAATTCTGCATTATCTCTTTTGCGTGCATGTAATCGCGGACATGGTAGTAGCTGTAGGCCTGCATCATTCTTGCATACTCAATCTCTTCGTTTATGGTACTCTCATATTCGAAACATTCGAGAGCCTTGCCATAACGTTTTACCATGTAATATATATGTCCGAGCTGTTCCCAATAGAACGTGTTGTATGGCTCGTCATCAAGCAGCTTGTTGTATATGCTTACAGCATCATTTATGCGCTGCAACTCTATAAGACATTCAGCTTTTACCTCTAAAAGACTTTTCTGTTTGGGCGCTCCCTGCAACATCTTCTCGCAAATGAACAGCGCTTCGTGTGCAAATCCGCAGTCGAGCAGAATTTCAAGTGCTTCGTATGCATTGTCGAATGAGTCGTCTTTCAGAATCTCTATGGCAATTTCTCTTGCATGCCTGAACTCCTTGAGGGCGACAAGTATTTCAGCTTTCAGTAGTTTGCAGTCGTTTTCTTGTGCGAATCCGAGTGTCGAGAATAGTCGCATGGCACTTTCGGCCTTTCCCCGGCACAGAAGCAGCCTTACTTCCATTTTCGTGTTTTCTTGGGAGTCCGGGTGCAGACGCTTTGATGCAGATAGGATTTTTGCTGCTTCCTCCTGCTTCTCGATATATATGAAATACGAAAAGAGGTCGATGAGTTCATCGACCCCAAAGTAGGGTGTGGTATTCAACTGATTCGCCTGCTCATACTTTTTCAGTATTTCGCGGAACTCAGGCGATTCGAAATATCCCTTATCGTAGTTCATTATTGCAGTCTGTTATTTGCCTTTCAGTTTATTCCATGTATCTTTCAATGAAACGGTGCGGTTGAATATCAGATTGTCCGGTGTTGAATCCGGGTCAATGTTGAAATAACCGATTCTCTGGAATTGCAGATAGTCGAGAGGCTTGCCGTTTGCGAGGAACTTCTCTACATAGCAATTCTTCAATACCTTAAGAGAGTCAGGGTTGATCATCTCCTTCATGGCTGTCAGTGCGTCGCAGTTCTTTGCTTCGCGTATGGCTGCCATTTCGTCGCGTGGGTTTTCGGCGCTCCATAGGCGGTCGTACAAACGTACCTCTGCGCTCAAGCAGTGGTTACAGCTTACCCAGTGGATAGTGCTCTTTACCTTGCGGTTTGAATCGGCCTCGCCTGTTTTTGTCTGTGGTATATATTCGCAGAGAACTTCTGTTACATTGCCGTTTTCGTCCTTGTTGCATCCTGTGCAAAGCACAATGTATGCATTTTTAAGACGTACCTCGCGTCCCGGTGTCAAGCGGAAATAGTTCTTTGGTGCATCTTCCATAAAGTCATCGCGCTCAATCCATAATTCGCGGCTAAACTCTATTGTGTGTGTACCGTCTTCCGGTCTTTCGGGGTTGTTTATGGCTGTCAGCTCCTCAACTTTGTCTTCGGGGTAGTTTGTGATTACAAGTTTTACAGGGTTGATGACCGCTGATACACGTGTGGCACGGCTGTTGAGATCTTCGCGTACTGCGCTCTCGAGCAATGCAAAGTCGTTGAGCGCGTCGTATGTGGTGTATCCGATTTTATCAACGAAATTTCTGATTGATTCAGGAGAGTAACCGCGACGACGGAAACCGCAAAGTGTCGGCATACGTGGGTCGTCCCAACCGTTTACAAGTCCTTCCTTAACGAGGATAAGCAGGTTACGCTTGCTCATAAGGGTGTAGTTGAGGTTCAACTTGTTGAACTCATATTGGCGTGGGCGGTTGTCATCAAGGTCTTTTCCCTCTTTCACCCAATCGACGAACAGGTCGTACAATGGGCGGTGAGGAACAAACTCGAGTGTGCACAAAGAGTGTGTAACACCCTCGAAATAGTCGCTTTGACCGTGAGCGAAGTCATACATCGGGTATGCTTTCCATTTCTCGCCTGTGCGGTGATGCGCAGCCTTTACAACGCGGTAAATGATAGGGTCGCGGAAATGCATGTTCGGGCTCGCCATGTCAATTTTGGCACGGAGTACCATTTTGCCCTCTTCAATCTCTCCGGTATTCATTTTCTGGAACAGTTCAAGGCTCTCTTCCACAGGACGGTTGCGGTACGGACTGTCTGTACCGGGCTGTGTAGGTGTACCTTTCTGTTCTGCAATCTGCTCGGCTGACTGCTCGTCGATATAAGCCTTGCCCTCTTTGATTAATTTGATTGCGAAATCCCACAATTGGTCGAAATAGTCCGATGCATAATACACATTGGCCCAGTCGAATCCCAACCACTTGATGTCCTCCATGATAGCGTCAACATATTCGACATCCTCTTTTGTAGGGTTGGTATCGTCAAAACGCAGGTTACAGATACCGTTGTATTTCTGTGCCATGCCAAAGTCCATGCAGATGGCTTTTGCGTGGCCGATATGGAGATAACCGTTGGGTTCGGGCGGGAAACGTGTCTGTACTTTAGAACCGTTCTTGCCGTTCTCAAGGTCATTTACAATAATCTGCTCAATAAAGCTGATGCTTTTCTTCTCGCTTTTTTCAGTTTCGTTTATTGTGGTCATCGTAGTATGATGTTTTTGTTTATATTTTTCCTAATATCTTGCGAAATTAACGAATTAATCCGTAAAATCCATATTTTTATCCGATTTTGTAATTATCTTTGAACTAAACTTTGAAAATATACCGTACTCGTTGTGGAAAATCGCGGAGCAAGTTTCGTACATCTCACTCGTTGGTCGGTATCTTGAGATGATTTCAGGTCTATGAAAGCAGCTATAATAATACTGGGAAATACTTGGGTCTGCCCTTATGTCAATACATATAAACACATTCTTGATAAAAAAGGTTGTGCTTATGATGTCATACTCTGGGACAGAGATGGCAGTGATGCCGATGCCAAGTTTGCATTCTCTGCGGAAAATGCAAATTTGGACAACCCTTTGGTAAAGGCTGCCTGCTATGTGAGATATGCCCGTTTTATCAGGCGTGTTATCCGTGAAAACAAATACGACAGGCTGGTGATTTCCGGGCCTCATCTTGCAATTCTGCTTTCTTCTTTTTTGCGAAAGGGATACAAAGGGCGCTATTTGGTCGATTATCGCGACATCTCAATAGAACAAAAGCCGTTCCTCTATGGCATATATTCAAAAGTTCTTGCTGACAGCTATTGCAATGTGATATCTTCTCCCGGTTTCAGAAAGTATTTGCCGGGTAAATATGAATATCTCTTATCGCACAATTTTGATATAGAGAAAGCTGTGAACTCATTAGTGGCCGAGATGCCTGCTTTTGAACCCGACGTGCCGCTGAAGGTCTTGACAATAGGGGCTATACGCAATTTTGAATCCAATGTCCGAGTGCTTGAAAACCTTGGAAACAATGATGCTTACAGGCTCTCTTTTGTCGGACGTGGCGAGGCTTCGGGACGCTTGAAGGAATACGCATTGCTGCATAACGTACGAAACGTGGAATTTGCAGGATATTATAAGAAAGAAGATGAGGTTGCAATTGTCAATGAGTGTTCTTTTATAAATATAGTTTTTCCAAACGATATCAAGCACTCGGCGATAATGTCCAACCGTTTCTATTTGGCATTGGTGCATAAGAAACCGGTATTGGTCACTGCAGGCTCTACACAGGCGGCTCTTGTGGAAAAGTATGCTCTTGGTGTGGTCGTGAGTGATTGTAAAGAGATAGATGCCGGTATAAGAAAATATCTTTCAGAGTTCGATTATTGCGAATTCTGCAAAAGGTGCAACAGCCTGCTTTCTGTTTTTATCGAAGATTATAATGCTCTTGAACGTGCTGTAGGTGAATTTGTGCGTGAGTGATTCTTTTATTGTCGTATTTGTCTTGCCGTCATTCGCGTTTTTCAATATTATTTATTATCTTCGCTGAATAATTGAGAAATATTAATTAAAAATTAAATACTATGAAGAGTGACATTCAGATTGCTCATGAAACCAAACTTGAGCGCATTGAAAACGTAGCGGCGCAGATAGGTATCGACGCTAACGACCTTGAACATTACGGTAAGTATATCGCGAAGCTACCTTTGAATCTCATTGGCAAGCAAAAGGGTAAGCTTATCCTTGTTACAGCCATTACTGCAACAAAGGCGGGTATCGGTAAGACTACTGTTTCAATCGGTCTTGCTTTGGGTCTTAACAAAATCTGTAAAAAGGCAGTCGTTGCTCTTCGCGAACCTTCACTCGGACCTTGCTTCGGTATGAAGGGTGGTGCAGCCGGCGGTGGTTATGCACAGGTGTTGCCAATGGAGAAAATCAACCTCCATTTTACAGGAGACTTCCACGCAATCACATCGGCTCACAATATGATTTCTGCATTGCTCGACAACTATCTTTATCAGCATGCAAAAGAGGGCTTCGGTCTTAAAGAAATCCTTTGGCGTCGTGTACTCGACGTGAATGACCGTTCATTGCGCTCAATCATCACGGGTATCGGCCCTGCAACAAACGGTATAGTAGAGCAGGCCGGTTTCGATATTACTCCTGCTTCGGAACTTATGGCAATCCTCTGCCTTGCAAGTGACGAAGAGGATTTGCGTCGTCGCATCGAGAATATCATGCTCGGTTACACCTATTCAGGCGAGCCTTTCACTGTGAAAGACCTTGGCGTAGCCGGTGCAATCATGGTGTTGTTAAAGGATGCCATTCAGCCGAACCTCGTACAGACAACAGAAAATACTCCTGCCATCATACACGGTGGTCCTTTTGCAAACATCGCTCATGGCTGTAACTCACAGCTTGCTACAAAGATGGCTCTTGCACATAGTGAGTACACTATTACAGAGGCTGGTTTCGGTGCCGACCTCGGTGCAGAGAAATTCTACAATATCCTATGCCGCAAGAGCGGTCTTCAGCCCGATGCAACAGTTATCGTTGCAACAGCACAGGGCTTGAAGATGCACGGTGGTGTAGAACTCGACAAAATCAAGGAGCCCGACATGGAAGGCTTGCGCAATGGTCTTGCAAACCTTGACCGCCACGTTGCAAACCTCCGTTCTTTCGGTCAGTCTGTCATTGTTGTGTTCAACCGTTTTGCAACAGACACTGACGAAGAGATGGCACTCTTGCGTCAGCACTGCGAGCAGGAGCTCGGTTTGCCATTCGTAATCAACAATGCTTTTGCACAGGGTGGCGAGGGTGCTGTTGAGATGGCACAGATTGTTGTCGATACAATCGAGAATAACCCTTCTAAACCATTGGAATTCACATACGACGACAACGATTGCATCAAGACAAAAATCGAGAAGGTTGCAAAGAATATCTACGGTGCAGCATCGGTTACTTTTGCAAAGCCTGCGCTTGACCGCATAAAGCTTGCCGAAAAGTATGGTCTTGCATCATGTCCTGTATGTATCGCAAAGACACAGTTCTCGTTCAGCGCCGACGCGACACAGTACGGTGCAGTCAAGGGCTTTAACTTGCAGATACGCGATGTTGTTCTCAATGCCGGTGCAGAGATGATTGTTGCCATTGCAGGTGATATCATCCGTATGCCGGGCTTGCCAAAAGTTCCACAGGCAAACAACATCGATTTTGTTGACGGCGAGATTGTTGGCTTGAGCTAATAAACTTATAATGATTTTAGGGCAAAGTTGCGCGTATATGCGCAACTTTGCAATATATATATACTATGGCAAAACCTTTGGCAGAACGTCTGCGTCCCACATCTTTCGACAATTATGTAGGACAGAAGCACCTCGTAGGTGAGGGTGCTGTACTGCGTCGTATGATAGACTCAGGACGTATATTGTCGTTTATCTTATGGGGTCCTCCGGGAACAGGAAAGACAACCATTGCCCGAATCATAGCCCATAAGTTGAACCGTCCGTTCTATGCACTCAATGCTGTGTCATCGGGTGTAAAGGAGGTGCGCGAAGTCATAGACAAAGCAAAGAGTTCTCCTCTTTTTTCCAATGGTGGTGCCATATTGTTTATCGATGAGATACACCGTTTCAGCAAGTCGCAACAGGATTCGTTGCTCAATGCCGTTGAAACAGGTACTGTCACTCTCATTGGTGCTACAACCGAAAATCCCTCGTTTGAGGTTATACGTCCTTTGCTTTCACGTTGTCAGCTGTATGTTCTCAAGTCGCTTGAGAAAGATGATTTGCTCTCGCTACTTAATCACGCCATAACAACCGACGAGGTACTTGTAAAACGTGGAGTGGAGTTGCGTGAAACCGATGCCATTCTTCGTTATAGCGCAGGTGATGCGCGTAAATTGCTCAATATCCTTGAACTTGTTGTAGAGAGCGACAACGCTTCGCCGGCGGTCATAACCGACGAAAAGGTTGTCAATTGTTTGCAACAGAATCCTATCGCTTACGACAAGGACGGCGAAATGCATTACGACATTGTTTCGGCATTTATAAAGTCAATTCGTGGCAGCGACCCCGATGCCGCTCTTTATTGGATGGCACGTATGATAGAGGGTGGTGAAGACCCCGCTTTCATTGCACGCCGAATAGTCATATCGGCTGCCGAAGATGTAGGCCTTGCCAACCCCAATGCACTTTTGCTCGCCAACGCCGCGTTTGATGCCGTTACAAAAATCGGTTGGCCCGAGGGACGTATTCCACTTGCCGAGGCAGTGGTCTATCTTGCTACCTCTCCAAAGAGTAATTCAGCTTATATGGGTATAAACAAGGCATTGCAGACTGTGCGTGAAACAGGTAATCTGCCCGTTCCATTGCATCTGCGTAATGCGCCTACACAGTTGATGGCCGACTTGGGCTATTCCGACGGATATAAGTACTCTCATGATTACCCCGGTCATTTTGTCAAGCAACAATATCTGCCTGACGAAGGAAAGGATTTCTCTTTCTGGCTTCCACAGGAAAACCCTGTTGAGGCAAAGAGCAAATCATGGATGCAACAGTGTTGGGGTGATGATAAACCTTATACAAAATAAACGGCTTCGCAATAGCGAAGCCGTTTGCTTTGTGTGAATATCCTTTCGGTATTATTCCAAAACAACCAATACGGCGCCGTCGGCTACTGTATCGCCTTTGGCAACCTCAATGGCAATGACCTTACCGTCGCGGTCTGCGTTGATGTTGTTCTCCATCTTCATGGCTTCGAGTACAACAACGGTATCGCCCTTCTTTACCATATCGCCGACATTTACTTTTACGTCAATGATGACACCCGGCAGTGGAGTCTTGATTGCATTGCCCTTGACCGCAGAAGCAGGCGCAGCAGGCGCAGGTGCAGGAGCTGTAGCCGGTTTTGCAGCCACAGGCTGTACCTTTACAACTGGTTTTTCCTCTTTGGGCTTTTCCCACTCGACCTTGTAGTCCTCGCCGTTTACGGTTACGTTGGCTACAGTGTTGTTGACCTCATTGATTACGACCTCATATATATTGCCGTTGATTGTATATTTATATCTGTTCATGGTATTTATCTGTTTAGGTTGTTCCAATACTTGTTTACATATTTAATTGTAAGTACGCCACTCTCGTTATCGTGTACGTTATTGCCGAAATGGTTGTCCAAGGCCATTGATATAGCAGCAATAACAGCGTTGTCAATCTTCTTCTCTTCCATACCTTATATATTATAGTGGAATATTACCATGTTTTTTCTTTGGTAGCTCCTGACGTTTGCTTTCGAGCTGTGCAAGTGCGCGTATAATGCGGAAACGGGTGTTGCGTGGCTCAATCACGTCATCGATATAGCCATATTTTGCAGCCTGATAAGGGTTGGCAAACAGACGGTTGTATTCGGCCTCTTTCTCTGCGATGAATGCTTTGGGGTTTTCGGACTCTTTGGCTTCTTTGGCGTAAAGAACCTCTGCAGCACCGGCAGCTCCCATTACTGCAATCTCGGCACTTGGCCATGCATAGTTCATGTCGGCACGTAGCTGCTTGCAGGCCATTACAATGTGCGAACCGCCATAAGACTTGCGCAATGTAATGGTAACCTTAGGCACAGTAGCTTCGCCGAATGCATAAAGCAGTTTTGCACCATGCAGGATAACGGCGTTGTACTCTTGGGCTGTTCCCGGCAAGAAACCCGGAACATCGACAAGCGTCACAAGAGGAATGTTGAACGCATCGCAGAAACGTACGAAGCGCGCGCCCTTGCGCGATGAGTTGCAGTCGAGTACACCTGCATATTTACAAGGCTGGTTTGCAACAATACCAACGGCCTTTCCGTTCATACGTGCAAAACCTACGATGATGTTCTGTGCGTAGTCGCGGTGTACCTCAAGGAATTCGCCGTTATCGACAACCTCGGCGATGACACGATACATGTCGTATGCCTGGTTGGGGTTATCGGGAATAATGGTATTCAATATGTCGCTTGTGCGGTTTACAGGATCTGTGCATGGAACGTCGGGAACACTCTCCATGTTGTTCTGTGGAATGTAGCTCATAAGCTTGCGTATGAGCATGAGTCCTTCCTCTTCGGTCTGTGCTGTGAAATGTGTCACACCCGACTTGCTTGCGTGTACGCTTGCACCGCCAAGCTCTTCCTGTGTAACCACCTCGCCAAGAACTGTCTTTACAACCTTTGGACCTGTAAGGAACATATATGCAGTGCCTTCCATCATTATGGTAAAGTCGGTGAGTGCCGGTGAATATACAGCACCGCCTGCACATGGACCAAATATTCCCGAAATCTGCGGAATGACACCCGAAGCCATTATGTTGCGCTGGAAAATCTCGGCATATCCTGCAAGAGCATTGATACCCTCCTGAATACGTGCGCCACCGCTGTCATTGATACCAATAACAGGTGCGCCCACCTTCATTGCCATATCCATGACCTTGCAGATTTTCTGTGCCATAGTCTCGGACAGAGAACCGCCTGTTACGGTAAAGTCCTGTGCAAAAACATATACAAGACGTCCTTCTATTGTACCGCAACCTGTTACAACGCCATCGCCAAGGTACTGTTTCTTCTCTTGACCGAAGTTTGTGCAACGGTGTGTCACGAACATGTCCATCTCCTCGAAGCTGCCTTTGTCGAGCAACATGTCTATTCTTTCGCGGGCAGTATATTTGCCCCTTTCGTGCTGTTTTTCTATGGCTTTTTCTCCGCCACCTAAGCGAGCCTTTGCACGCAAGGCTATCAGCTCTTTGATTTTTTCAAATTGCTTGCTCATAATATCTGTTTTTCTGTTTTTTACTCTTCGCAAAGTTCGGTAAGCACACCTTGTGTCGCTTTGGGGTGCAGGAATGCAATGTGTAATCCTTCAGCTCCTCCTCGTGGTGCTTTGTCTATGGTACGTACCTCTTTGGCTTCACACTCTGCAAGGGCGTTGGCAACACCATCTTCAACCTTGTATGCGATGTGGTGTATTCCTTCGCCTCTGTTCTCGATGAATTTTGCTATTGTGCTGTCGGGTGATGTCGCTTCCAAAAGCTCTATCTTTGTTTCGCCGACCTTCAGGAACGCAGTACGCACTTTCTGGTCCTCGACAGTCTCTATATTGTAGCACTCGAAACCTAAGACCTGTTCGTAATAGGGTAGTGCCTCTTCTATGCTTTTTACTGCAATTCCCAAATGTTCTATCTTTGAAATTTTCATAAAGCAATATATTAAATTCTATTCTTTGCGAAGATAGGCAATTATAATTGAAACGCAATAGTTATCCCTGTTTTTTGCAGAAAATGTGGCGTATAAACCAACAGAGGCAATCATTCGATTGCCTCTGTTGGTTTATTTAAGTCCTATTCTTTTTTCTATCCACTCAATAATCAAATTGCGTTCTTGTTCTTCTGTCTGGTCTATTGAATTAAAACAGCCGAACTTACATTCCGGCGCAGCCGAGAAACGTGCCAATTTCTTTTTGGTGTATTCGAAATTGTTCTTTGGCTTCAGATATATAAGGTTCTTGTTTACATCGCGCAATTCACAAAGGCCTTCCCTGTATAGTTGCAGTACCTGTACTTCCTGCGGATTGTATTGGCTGTAGTGTCTGAATCGATGTTTTATGTTTTCTGTAAGTTGCTCAGGGTGTCCTGCAAAGAACTTTTCATAGAAACTTTTCAATAATCCTTTTGGGGTGTGGTATAATTTGATGAAATAGCGATGTTTGCCCAACAACGATGCGGCATTGAGCATTGTTTCCTTGAATGTAACTTTCTTGCTACCGTCCTTACGGTATTTTATCATTCTTGACAATTTTACAAGGAATGAATTGCTTTTCTTGCCATAGCAAATAACTTTGCCGTCAGGAGTAAAGAAATCTTCGGGTGTTACGGGGGCGGCAAGTATAAGGTCGTCGTTGAACTCAATGTAGTGTTCGCAGAGTCCGGGAATACGCCATGTCATCGACTCAATTGATATGGAATTGAATGTAGGCAGGTGTTCCTCGTATCCTTTGAATATGGTCTTGTGATCGACAATCTCAATGGGGATATGCTTGTCAGGGAAATGTTTTACTATAAAATCGTCAAGCATCGGGTTTTGCTCGTCTGTGACGATGTATATCTTGTTGAGCCAAGGTGCATACCTGTTCAGCGAGGCTACACAATAGAAAATCTCTCCAATGCTGGTAAATCTTGTATCTCCGGCAATGTCTTCGGCCTTGAACATGTTGTCGTTTCCATATTCCATACGTTTGGCCTTGTGCTTTGGGTCTTCTCCGTCAACCCATGTGATAACAGCATCGATAGGGTAGTTTATCATGGTTTAGCTCAATTCTTCTTTTATAATTCGAATCTTGATTTCTCCGGTAGAACCTGCTCAAATGTATTCAAAAGAGTTCTGCGTATCTCGTTGTAGCTCTCTTCACTCATTTGTACATCGTTTATGCATACTAAACAGTGCTTGGGGTTTTCAATGTATTTGCGTATTTTTTTCTCCGATACTATGCCTAAAGAGAAATGTTTCTTCAATATACGTCTGTTTATAAGTTTTTCTTGCAGATACATATAGTCCAGGAATGCATATTGTGTGATATTATTGCTTTTCCTTGTTCTTGTAAGCGATGCAAGAATATCCTTTTCTCTCTTTTGGTATAGTTCTTCGCATTGGCTTTTCAGCATAGGCGTACAAATGTGCTGCGGACGCAAGAAACATACCGACGGTTTTAAGCCAAGGGCTTTTCGTGCAATTCTGTTTGAGTTCCTGCAAATTTTCTTGAACATGTTGAAAGCAAACAAGTGTCTGCTCATGCCAAGCGTTGCATGTCCATCAACGAAGAAGTCGGTAGCTTTGCATGGCTTTAAGGGGAATATGTCGTCATTGAAATAGATATATTCTTCGTCAAGTCCATTTATACAATGCAGATGCATTTCAATAGTATTGCTGTTGAATGTGGGTAGGTATTCAACCGGAATTATATCGCTATGCAGAACAATATTTACCTCGTTACGATTTATCCATTCCGGCACCTGGCTCTCGCGTGCCACCACAAGATGTACCTTGCGTATAAACGGCATGTTTACCTCAATGCCACGCATGAGGTATTTGAGTGTACCCCAATCGCGGAAACGCTTTTCCAGAATAGGAGTGTTTGTGTATTTTTCGTAGTCCTTTTGCCATTCCGGGTCAAGGCCATTTACGTATGTGATAACTATATCCATAGTATAAATAACTTTTAGTCCTTTATTTCCAAAGTACTCTTACCAAATCGGCGTGCCTGTCTTTCAGGGGTCTGTTTCCAGCGTTTGTGCGACCACATCCACAGTTCGGGGCACTCCAGAATCATCTCTTCGAGGCGTTTGACATATCGCGCTGTTATCTCGTGCTGTGCTACCTCTTCTTGCCCGTCATAAATCTCGTCGAAACGTATCTCATAACGTCCCGGAGCAATTCGTTTGCTGTATGCAAAATATATAGGCATGTGGAACTTCAATGCCATAGCTTCTGCACCGTCGTGAAATGCTGTATGTTGGTTCAGGAACCAGAACCAATGGCTGTCGGGGCGTAGTGTAGGGCTTTGGTCGGCTACAAGTCCCATTACGGTGCCGTATCCGCTTTTACGGTTACGTAAAAAGTAAAGAATGGTTTGTTTCATCGGTACTTGCAGCAACTTGTCCGAAACATTACGCAGACGACGATAGAAATGTTCAAAGACAATGCTTTCCATTGGGTGATATACTCCCATAAGTTTGGAGTTCTGCAACTGTCGGCTCCACAGCAACATATATTCCCAACAACCATAGTGCGCTCCCACGGCTATCCAGTCTTTGCCATTCAATTTTTCGTTCATCTGGGCTGTGTTGACCCAATTGACAGCCTTGTCCTTGCGCTTTTCTCTTGCACCTACAAGGCTTATGGTGTCGGTTACCACTTCGCCCAGGAAAAAGTAATAGCGTCGTGTGATTTTCTTGATTTCTTTTGAACTCTTTTCGGGGAATGACTTTGTCAGGTTCTCGATGATGACTTTACGACGATAGCGCGAAGCAATGAGAATGAGTGCAACAAAAGGTTTGAGTATATAGTATCTGAAAAATCTTGGTGTATAGCTGAATAACAGGCTTGAAATCCATAACAGCTCCAAACCTATTTTTTTATACCATTTTAATTCAGTTTTCATTCTTTTGGTTTTATTCTTGTCTTTGCAACAATTGCTATATAATTACTTTTCGTAAAGATAGTAAAAATAATATAAAGTTGCTGTTTTTTAGAAAATTTGATTCTTTTTATCCCAATTCTTGTAATGCTATTTTATATTCTTTGTCCTTTTTGTGCAAATTTTACGGTAAAAGTAAAACAAATTGCGAAATTGACTTTCGCGTTCTGATGTTTTTGCTACTTTTGCGGTAAATGATTAACATTGATAATGCTACTTTATGAAAAAGACATTAGTTGATTTGTTTGAGGAGTCGGTAAGACTATATCCTCAGAACACATTCCTTTTGGAAAAGAAAGATAAGAAAGTTGGTTTTCAACCTACAACATATACTCAGGTTAAAGAACTTGTCTATCGCTTGGGTGCAGGCTATCAGGCTTTAGGTGTAAAGAAAGGCGACAACATGGCACTTTTGAGCGAGGGTTGTAACATGTGGGTTGTCGGCGAGTTGGCAATGTTCTATGCAGGAGCGGTGAATGTTCCGCTTTCAATAAAGCTCGAAGAGAGCAACGACCTCCTGTTCCGTCTTGTGCACGGCGACGTTAAGTTTATCCTTGTATCGAACTATCAGTTGAAGAAAATCCGTGCAATAAAGGATAAACTTGCCGATGTAAAGAAAATCATTGTCTTTGGTGATGCTGGCGAACTCGAAGAGAAAGAGATTGCTATTGACGAGGTCATGAAGATGGGTGATGAGTTCCTCGCAACACATACAATGGAAGAGTTCCTTGCTGTAGGACAGTCATTGCAGAACGACGATATAGCAACAATTACATACACCAGCGGAACAACTGCCGACCCAAAGGGTGTTGTGCTAACACACCGCAACTACACTGCCAACGTTGAACAGGCACTTACACTTGTGCATATCGACCAGACATGGCGCACACTTATCATCCTGCCGCTCGACCACTGCTTTGCACACGTCGTAGGTTTCTATATCATGATGTCAAGGGGTGCAACAGCTGCAACAGTTCAGGTAGGCCGTACAGGTCTTGAGACATTGAAGAATATCCCGTTGAACATTAAGGAGGTGCGTCCTCATTTCATTTTGTCGGTTCCTTCATTGGCAAAGACATTCAAGAAGAATATCGAGGGTGCTATCCGCGCCAAAGGAAAATTTACCGAAACTCTGTTCAATTGGGGTATGTCGGTACGTCAGAAATACTATGGTGACAGCAATCTTGACCGCAAGGGTATGCGTGTGTTCCTTAAACCGCTTGTTGCGTTGTTCGATAAACTTATTTTCTCAAAGGTACGTGAGAATTTCGGTGGCGAGCTTCGTTTCTTCGTCGGTGGTGGCGCATTGCTCGACAAGGATTTGCAGCATTTCTATCTTGGTGTAGGCATGCCAATGTATCAGGGCTACGGTCTTTCCGAGGCAACACCTGTCATATCTTCTAACGGCCCCGAATTGTACCGTTTCGGTTCAAGCGGTAAGCTTGTGACACCTATCGAACTGAAGATATGTGATGCCGACGGCAAGGAGTTGCCTACTGGCGAGCTCGGCGAAATCGTTGTAAAGGGCGAGAACGTAATGGCCGGTTATTGGAAGAATCCTACCGCTACAGCCGAGACCGTACGCGATGGCTATCTCTATACCGGTGACCTTGGATATATGTCCGAAGAGGGCTTGCTTTATGTCAAGGGACGTTTCAAGAGTCTTCTTATATCAAGCGACGGTGAGAAGTACAGCCCTGAGGGCATCGAAGAGGCATTTGTAAGCCTTTGCCCAACAATTGACCAGGTAATTCTCTATAACAACCAGTCGCCTTATACAACAGCACTTATTGTACCGAACAAGGATAATATCAAACGTGCGTTGGCCGAGAGAAATCTCGACCTCACAACAGAGGAAGGACGTAAGGCAGCATGTGACCTTGTAAAGGCCGATATTGATATGTTCAAGAAAGACGGCGTTCATGCCGGAATGTTCCCCGAGCGTTGGTTGCCAAGTTGCTTTGCGGTATTGCCCGAGGCATTCACCGAGCAGAACGGCATGATGAACAGTACAATGAAGGTTGTTCGCGGCAAGGTAGAGAAATTCTATAAAGAACGAATCGATATCCTCTATACAGCCGAAGGTAAACAACTCTACGAACAGCATAATATCGATGCATTCCAATAACAAAAAAGTCGCTTCAAACTTGAAGCGACTTTTTTGTTAATTAGTTTAGAGTTTAGAGAAACTGAAAACTGAGATCTGAGATCTGAAAGCTTGTGCAAGCGAGTGGGTGAAAATTTATTTTCACACGCAACGAGCGTAGCCAAGGTTGCACGAAGTGAAAACTGAGAACTGAGAACTGAGAAAGAGATCCATTGACTTTAGCCCCTGCAGGCGTCGACCTTCGGTTCACATCCGTTCAGGATGACAAAGACGCGGAGGATGTCATATCGACCGCATGGGAGATATCTCAAAGGCAAAGCCTTTCCTCGTTCCACGTTCCACGTTTCTCGATTAGCGTTTAGCGTTTAGCGATTAGCAAAGGAACAAATGACTGATTTTTACCTGTGCCGGGCGTTTTTGGTACTTTCTGAGCGACAAAAAGTACATAGAGAAAGACTTGAAGAAAATATTAGTTTTCAGCAAAAAGGTTAAAAACTGCAGTGGAATAATAAAAGCCAACGGAGAGCATGTGCTCTCCGTTGGCTTTTATGTAGTTATCAATTATTTACTTAACCAATACCTTATTCCCATTAACAATATAAATTCCTGGTTTGGTAATCTCATTGATTCTGCGACCTTGCAGGTCGTAGATTGTATCAAGCACTTCTCTATCACCTACAACCTCTTCAATGTCTGATACAATGCCATCATCAAATGTGAAATTGATGAACGACGACAATGCAAGGGTAGAGTTTTCCTTTACCTGCAGATATATCTTGTTAGCATTGTTGAGGAAGTGTGTTGGTGCTCCTTCTGTAGGAACAGCTCCGCTTGCATTGTATTTCAATTTTGTTCTGTACAAACCAATCTCGCCGTTGACTACAGAAAGAACATAGTAAAGATAGTTCTCATCCTCATTATTTCCTATATATGTGTCGTACAATGTACCTTTAAGCTCAAACTCTTCACCCTTGTTGCTTACAGGTTTACCTTGCTCTGTGGTATATTGGAATACGTATGTACCAGGGTTACCTTTAAGAACTACAGCAGTGTTTGCCGGTATCACACCGTCGTCGATTGAAATCATACTTAACCATTTTTTTGAGTTGGTGATGATTTCTCTCGCTGTGTATGCCTCAATACCGACCGGTATCTCTACAGGGTAGTTCAGACATAATGTTGAGAATCCTGCAGCTCCAATTGTCAATGTGTGGTAAATCTCGGAAATGTCTGTAATCTCTTCAATTTCCCATACCGAAGCATTACCTGGTTCGGCTCTCCACGCTGTGATATCTCCATAATCATGTTGTGCATGCATTGGATTCTCATTGCCGATTCTCAATGTCACCTGTCCGTCGGCAATGCCGGCAACGGTTACCTCCGCTGCGTTGCTGGTCATCTGTCCTACGCCAGCAGCAAATTTACTTACATACAAACCGGTATGCAGGTTGTTTATCCTGTAGTTACCTTCAGTTTCGGTGGTCTCGAACTGGAATATCGCAAGTGGTCGTGGAGCAATGTTTGAACTTTCGCAGAACATCAGGTTCTCGTGGTTGCGATAATCGGTATATCCATTTCCACTATGTGTTGTTTTCTTATAGAATGTATGGACATAACTGCCATTGCAATAGCTTGCGTCAGAAACAGATCTTATGGCATACAACTTGTCGTTTGATGCAACGTTAAGGCTCAGTTTCTCCTCGGCAGAGTGTAGTGCTTCAATGGCATTGTGACACTCCGAAATGTGTATGTTACTCATCTCTTCAGTGTCTTTGAGTCTTTCCAATAAGGCTTTTGCAGCATTGTAGGCCTCGCGGTATGCCTTTGCACCATTGTAAAGTCCAACAGTCTTTCCCTCGAAGAAGTTACTTGCATCGGGGTGTGACTTGATGTGTTCTTCAAGCTGGTAGTAACGTGGGTTGTCGTTAGTAAATGTTGCAGGAATGAACTTGAATTGTGAACCTTCATCATTCTTGTCATGCCAGAATCCCATAGTCTTTGTGTACCAACTACCATTGTTGCTGAAATAGTTTCCAGCCTCAAGGATATCCTTATCACGGATATTCCACCATCCGGTCTCCACGCTGTCCTCGTCGTTGTAATGTCTCAAAACAAACCAGTTGTGGATACTCTTGCTACCTTTTTCTACAGCCCATACTTTGGTTTCACCGTCTTCGTTGTCGTCTGCACTCAATACCTTTCCAAAGCCGTTGAATGGGTAAATAAGAACACCATCCATCTCATTTCTGAAATACCATGCCTGAGAAGTTGAATTTTCAGCATCATCAGAAGTTCTGACAATTCCTGCCTCTTCGTCATATTCCAGTACTGTATTGTTTCCTTGGCCATAGAAATCACGGTTTATCTGTACATTATACAATATCGGTTCTTCCTCAAAGAGAGTCAAGTCAAATGGTATTATTGTTCTTATTTGTGCAAGCAATTCATCAAACGCTAACTGCAGTTTTTCTCTTGCGGCTATCATTTCAATCGATGTTGTACCATTCTCATAAACATCTCCTGCGGCAATCAGTTCCTGGAAACAATAAATCATGAATTTTTCTTCAATCTTGTCTTTGAATATCTTGTACATATCTACCGCCGGGCCTTCCGTGTAGTACAGCTCAAACTCGTCCATATGCCAGAATGTTCTCTCTCCTTTTATCATGAAGCGTAGGAGATAGTACCATTTGTTGTCGAATATTCCTGATGTAAATTCCTGATTGGCTTCTTGTGGCAAGCCTTCTTTAATACTGTAAAGTTCTTCGTATTTACCATCTCCCCATGTACCCATTACAGTAATTTCATCAGGGAAGTCGGTAAGAGATCCCGTACGAGTATGGTATGAGAATTGCATTAAACTATCAGGAACCGGGTATCCAAGATAAACCTCTATGCAGTGGTACTCTTCGGTAGTATCAATATCATGGTAGTTGGTGTGGAAATATCTGTCTTTATCTCCTTTAATACCATCGACCAGGAATTCCAGGCTACCTTCTACGGTATCTGCTGCATCTGTCCAGATGTAGTCATTTGGTCCACTATTTACCTGAACTCTTGTTGGATTAAGTGTAATTTTGCTTCTGCTGTTTGAGTTGTAGTCTGCAACTTGTGAACTCAAGGCATCCATTTGCTTGATAAGTTTTTCAAGTTTGCGACGTTCAGGGCCTTTCTCCTTTCCCCAGGGCACACCGACCAAGTCTCCATCGGTGTTGTACAGGTTATTGTTTTCGTCTAATTCAAAAGAATTGTTACCCTCTTCTACAATTATTGCGTCAAGGTTTGAACAGCCACGGAATGCATCAGGCAACTCGTCCAAAATAACGGTGATTTTTGGTATGTCTACACCCTTGGCAAGGTTTGTACAGAGAGTCTCAATTCGGTCTAAATTGACGTCGTTAAATTCCATTACATCTGTGCCTTGATGGGATGTCGCGTAAGAGCCGTCTGCTTTCTTTAGTCTAACATTCAATCCGCCATTGCCGTCGTAGTCCATGATTACAGTAAATCTGTCCTCCTGATAAACATTGTCAAACCACCAGTTGTCGCCGTTCTGATAGTTCATCTTTAGGATAAGCTTGTCTCTTTCAGTGCTATATTCAGGACAGTGCATGTATAATTGGAATCCTCCTATGTATTGGTCCAAAGTCGGATTCTTTCCTGAAGCTATCAAGCAGGTTCCGAAGTGTGTAAGCAGGTGCTCGTTTGTTACCTCTATTTGCATTTCCCAAGCCTGGTCGTTGTACAGGTCAGGGATGTCCAAGATGATAGTTTCACCCATATATGCAGTTCCTGAACCACTCAATTTTGAATCAAGTGTAATGGTGTCGCTGACAAACTCAAGGCTCTTTGGCAAGGTTATGGAAGTAAGGGCTCTGTTGCGGTTGAACAGGTCGTTGTCGAAACCTACGATAGGACACTCTTCACCCAATACTGTAACAGTCTCTGGAATTACAAGGTCTCCGTGGCCCGAATTCAAGACCTTTGACAGGATAACTACGGTCTGTCCGTCTCTTTCCTCTGTACGGAATGTAAACTCCCAGCCGTCGATGATAATGATTCTGCGAATTCTTGCTGTGTAGGTTGCATCCTCACGTGCATACATTGTCTGTTCCAGGTTGTTACTTACAAGACGGTCGTATTGGTCGTACCAGCCAAGGAACTCGGCACCCTCGTCAATTGTTGCGGACATGGTGAACTGTGTACCTCTTGCAACGTCAAGCTGTGTGCTGTTTGAACTTGCTGAAGTCTCGTTGTTCCATACCTTAACGCTTCCCCAATCATTGTTGTTGGTTACTACGTTTATGCGTGCCGCATTCTTTGCGTATTCTGTTACATTAACAGCAATGTCATAAACGAGGTTTGGTGTTGCATCTTGGTTGCCGGTCGCATCCTTGAAATGCAAGCGTACATGTGTTATGCCAAGCTGCATGGTATATGGTAGCAATACATTGAACTTACCAGAACATACTGCTGTGTTTTCTGCGCCATTAGAGCCGGCACTGTATACAAGTTCGGTGCTTTCGTCAAACTTGCCATCAACATTGAAGTCGACATATGCATGCAATGTGCAGTTCTTGAGTCCGTCGCTGTTGCCGTTGTTGTATGCAATGTCAAAGCTTGCACCCTGTGCCACATTGATAATCTGTGGAATAGTGGTGACTGCTTCTGTTGGAGCTGTTGTTGTCTCGTAGATTGTTTCAGGCTCGCGGTTATAGTAGTTATATGTGAGATGGTGTATAAACTTGCCTTCATTGGCAATGTCTTCGCCTATGTTAGTGTCAACACCTTCCCATTTGTTTTCGATGAAACTTGCGGTGAATGTAGCAGCGTTCTTTCCATAATATGTATATGGGTTGTCGTTGCTTACAAAACTGCTGTCAGTGTCGAGCCAGCAACTGAATTTGTAACCTTCGTTTGCTGTTGCAATAATTGTTACAGCCTCGGTGCCTGTTATTGAAGACGCATTTGAGCCTTCGATGCTTGCTGAACCATGCTCGCTGTCGGCTGTTACCTCTACCTTACGTGCATCGGTGATGTTCTCATTGATTACGATGCTGAATGTGAGATTTGTGCCGTCGCGGTATGTTGCAATCGCTTTAGCCTTGCCAATTTCTGCATCAGCAGGTATTGTTACATTGTTGTCTGTTACAGTCAGGAACTCGTTGTTTGCCTGTACGCCGTCATGGTTCAGGTCAATCCAGAAACTTGTAAGAATGACACTCTTGCCTATCTCGAGAGGTATGGCTGTTGTTTCGCCTCTGTTTATTACAGGTACGATGCCGCTGTTCTGTGCGTCACGTACCGCACCCATAGGGAACAGGTAGTTGCCGTTCTCACTCTTCAGACGGCCGAAATACTTATTGAATGTGCTTGCCGCCTTTTCGCCGGCTGTCATGTCGCTTGGAATAGTGAGCTTAGAGTATTTGTGACCGGCAAAGTTTACAGTCCAAGGTTTCTCTATGTTGTTGAACATATAGTCGTTGGCGATGTTCTGTCCACGTTTCTCGAAGAAATGTGACCAACGTTTGTAGTGGAAATCCTTGATGAGTCCTGCCCAGCAACGGTTTGAGTAATCGTGCATCTTATTATCCTCATTTGCCCATGTAGTTATAAGAGTACGTGCGTTCCACTCAAGCCAGTTGCAGTCGTTGTCACTAACATTCTCGCTTTCTGCAATCTCGTGTGCAAGGCTTGCCCAACGTTCGAGTTTGAGCAACTCGCTGTATGCAAGCATATTGTCGAGGTCGGTCATCAATAGCAGGAATATTTCGTATAAACGGTTGTATTCAGCAGTGTTACCGGCTTTACGCTTCTCGTTTATAAGAGGTAACAACTCGGCAGCATAGTCAACCATTGCCTGACGGACGATATCGATGATGTCGTAGTTGTAGTTGGCAATACCGTCTTCTGTTGTAATCTGTTCTTTTATGGAAATGAGCTTGTCGGCTGCTGTCAAAACGTCGTATGGGTTGTAATATATTTGGGTTGTTCCGCCTTCCGAAACATTCTGCAAATCCCATTTTGGACGGGCAAGGATAACCGCTTCAGTTGCTCCTGTCTGGTTTGTCTGGCAGTTCCATACCGAATTCTTCAAGGTGGTCAATGCTGCGAGAGCTTCTGCATTCTCTACACCATAGCGTGCGTGAGCATAGCTTTCGAGCCATGCGTTAGCAGTGGTATTTGTGTCCAACCATGGAAGTTCAAACAGCATATCGTAAAGGATTGGGTTGGTTTCAAGACCTTCCGATGTTGCACCGATACCCTGTATGCTGTTGTCGCCGGCTATTGCGTTGAAGTAATTGTTCATTGTGCTCTCCAAACGTCCATGCAAACCGTTGCGTCCGGCAACGTTGTTTAGCATACAGAAAATGTATGGGTGGTCGTTGTAGTCGTTTTTGTTCCACATAGCCTTGCTTGGAACATCGGCATTGATGTCGAGCGCAACAAAACGGTCGCCATAGCCTGTCATGGCATCAAATGCTCCGGCTTGTGGCATGCTGCCGTCGTATTGTACGAACCATTTTGGGGTGATGGTTGTGTCGAGTGTCGCAAAATATGCGTCGAGTTGTGTCATAATGCCCGGGTAGCACTCTTCGTTTGTCATGCCGTTGGGTAGTGCACCTTCGTGGAATGGGTCAATGCTGTACAATTCAGAAACACCCATAACCTTCTCCAGCTCAGCATAATATATTGCAGCCAATGTGTTGTAGCTTTCTGAACCAGGCTTTACAATGTCAGGGCGATACAAACCGCTTTTTGCCCATGTTCCGTTGTCAAGGAGGTCGCCTTCAACTATATTTGCGTGTGTGAAACCATTTGGGACTTGACCGCTAAAGCCCGGCAATACGGGTTGCATGCCGAGCTCGCGCATACGTGTAAGCATTTTACCGCAAAGTTCTTCCTGGCGTTCATACCACCATTCGGGCAGACCGTTCATGTTTACGCCGTCTTGCTGTACGTGGCCACCGAATTCCTGCAGGTTGTTGGTCGCGAATAAACCGATGTATGCAGGACCTGATATATAGTAGTTGATATCACTGTCGTTTACGCCGAGTGCTTTTAGGAAATTGCGTGTTACAACTTCCAAACCAACGATGTTGAGAGGTGCGTTCACGCCGTGCAATGCCATCCAGTCGATCTCCTGCTCCCAACGTTCCCATGTCCATAGAGCTGCACTATTTGAGAATGCCTCGCTGCTGAGGTTGTAACGGTAGGTTGTGTTACAAACGTGTTTCTCATCTGTTGCAGGAACGGGAAGGTACGCAGACGAAAGGTCTGTTGTGAGGTTGTTCCATGCAAGGTTGATGTGTGCGTAGTGGTTCAAATACCAGTTGATACCAGTTGTCACCGACAATTGAGAGTTTCCCTTAATGAAGGGTTTTCCGTTTTTTTCGCTGATAACGAAAACGTCTTTGCCGTTTTCGGCAAGGTCTGCATCAATCGCGAATTCAAATTTCTCGGCTGCCCCATTTCCACCTATACGGTTGAGCAAGCCTGTGATAGCCTGTTCAGCTGTTGTTGGAGTTGAGTCCTGTGCCTTTACAGCGTTTGCAGTAAGTAGAACTGAAACTGTGAACAAAAAAATAATAATACGTTTCATTGTGTTATTATGTAAGTAGTTTATTTTCAACAAATTACCCCCCCCAGATTGGGTGGGTTGGAAAAGGGACTGCAAAGGTACGAAAAATTATTGATATTTAGGATTTTATAGAGTTAAAAGTTTAGAGTTTAGAGAAACGTTTAACGAGAAGCGTTTAACGATTAGCGAGGAGCGATTAACGATTAGCGTTGAGCGAGGAACGTTGAATGATTAACGAATTCTTCGCGAGCTTGTCATTTTTCGGGCAAGCCCTCAATTGTCATCCTGACGATAGGAAGGATCTGTTCCTTAGTGTAGAGTGTAAAGAAATTCGATTAACGATAAACGATAAACGATTAGCGATTAACGTTTAACGAGGAAAGGCGAAGCCTTCGATAACGCGAGCAGCGATAGGTCGCAGGTAGCACGGATTCTTGTCGTGCCCTGCGGGTCGCGGTCAGCGAGCGTTGTCAACGATTAACGATTTTTCATAGCAAAAGTATTGTCTAAAATTACGGCACCGTTAAAGAACACAGCTTAAACTCTTTTAATTTTTGGAAACAAGCGAGGATTGCCGAGGGCGGCATGCCGTTATATTTTTTCAAAACGCAATGCCGAACGAGTTCCGGAGCGCCAAA
>JAGCLA010000049.1 GCA_017647225.1 Bacteroidaceae bacterium
ACGACATATGATCGGTCCCTTATTAAGGCGATTGATAGCGTTGGGGATCCACCTCTTCCCATCCCGAACAGAGAAGTTAAGCCCAACAGCGCCGATGGTACTGCAAAGATTTGTGGGAGAGTAGGTCATCGCCACTTTTTTCGAGAGAGTTCCAAGAAATTGGGACTCTCTTTTTCTTTTTACTAGGGTTACTAGGATAGCTACGCTAACCAGGTGGAGTTTTATATAAAGGGTTATTTCTTACGGAAATGATGATGGAATGTGGCAGAATTGCTACTTTTTTAATAACCTTTTAACTTTAGTTCTGACCTTCTTTGCTTTTTACATAGATCTGTGATAAATTTGTGTAAAAATAAAAAGCAGATTATTTATTGGCTATAGATGTTTGCACTATGGGAAAAGATGTAAGTAACAGAACCCCGGAGAAGGGTATGGAAATTTTTAGTGAGTCTTTGGCTGCTATGTTGTATTCCGATGAAGAGATAAGAGCCGGTATGGCATCTGAAGATGCAGAGGAGTTTATCGAAATACGTAACGACTTAGTGTATTCAGGTCGTGCTGCTACTACACCATTGTCTTATAACGAAAATGATACATCACTCCCATTAGCAGCGGAAGAGGAAGCTTCTTATTGACTTACTTTATCGAATTCTTTTCAATGATTTCGATAGCCTGGTCTTTATCGCTCTTGTTTACCACAACTACAACGTCGCCGATAATTGGTGAATAGGGTGATGTGACAGCTCCAATTGTTTCATCGAGTATTGTACACGGTATATTGTTGGCCTCGAGCAGTCCCTTTACAATTTCGGCTTGCCATAAGGTGCCGGCAAAAACCTCTATAAGTCTGTTTCTGTTCTCGTTTTGCATAATGAGTTTTTAGAATTAAACATCGTAGATGTTGTTTTGTTTATTTGTAACAAACTTTTGTTGCAAAAATAGATAGAAATAATCTGTTACGGCCTGTGCTGATAGTGGACAATTATTAAAAAAACTTAAAATATAACTTTGTTCACTCATTATAGCTAAATTTGCGATAAGCAGCGAGTTTTGTATAACTCGTATTAAATACTGAATTGTAAATAACGAAATAACCTAAATTAAAGTAATATGATAGACGTAAAAGCATGTTTGAATGATGCTGAAGAAATGATGCAGATGAGTGTGATGCACCTCGAAGATGAGTATTCTCATATACGTGCCGGTAAGGCGAATATACATATCCTCGACTGTGTCAGAGTAAGTTCATACGGTGCAGAGATGCCATTGAACAATGTTGCAACAATTACAACACCCGACCTTCGTACTATTGCCATAAAGCCTTGGGACAAGAGTATGATTGCTCCTATTGAGAAAGCGATTATTGACTCGCCTGTAGGTATCATGCCGGCAAACAATGGTGAGGTAATTATCATTGCTATTCCTCCTTTGACAGGAGAGCGTCGTAAGGACCTTGTTAAACAGTGTGCGCACGAACTTGAAACTGCTAAGATCAGTATCCGTAATGCACGTCGTGACGGTATCGATACCATGAAAAAGTCTGTCAAGGACGGTACTCCTGAAGACGTTGCAAAAGATGGCGAAGAGAGCTTGCAGAAGCTTCATGACAAATACATCAAGAAGGCTGAGGAAATCTTTGCTGCAAAGGAAAAGGAAATTATGACCGTATAAAACGGAGAAGAGTGCAGGGAACGGTTATTAAGAGCTCCGGTAGTGTGTATGGTGTACGCGCTGCAGACGGTACGCTTGTCGATTGCAGGGTGAAGGGAAACTTTCGCCTTAAAGGGATAAGAAGTACCAATCCTGTGGCTGTTGGCGACCATGTTGTCTTTGATATGCGCGAGGATGGAACTGCATATATTGTGGATATCCTTGAGCGTAAGAACTATATTGTACGTAAGGCTTCAAACTTGTCCAAACAGTCGCATATCCTTGCTGCCAATCTTGACCTTTGTTTCCTTATAGTAACCATTAGTCATCCTGCAACAGCTACAACGTTTATTGACCGTTTCTTGGCATCTGCAGAGGCATATCGTGTACCTGTGGTTCTTGTCTTCAATAAAATTGACCTTTACAACGACGCAGAACGCGATGAGCTTGAATATCTTACTGCTTTGTATGAGAGTATCGGTTATCGTTGTCTGCATACCAGCGCAGTAGAGGGCAAGGGTATTGCTGAGCTAAAGGAAATGATGCGTGGCAATGTTTCTTTGTTGGCCGGAAACTCCGGTGTCGGCAAGTCAAGCCTTGTAAATGCGATTGCTCCCGAAATAGCTGCAAAGACCGGTGAGATATCAAAGACACACGACACCGGTATGCATACCACGACATACACTGAGATGTTCGAGTTTATGCCTGACAGCTATATAGTCGATACACCGGGTGTTAAGGGCTTCGGTACGTATGATATGGAGGTGGAAGAGATTTCACACTACTTTGTAGAATTCTTTGAACTTTCTAAAGATTGTCGTTACGGAAATTGCACCCACACTCACGAACCGGGTTGTGCGGTGCTTGAAGCACTCGAAAAGGGAGAGATTGCTCCTTCGCGATACCAATCCTACCTTAGCATGCTCGAAGATAAGGAAGAGGGTAAATATAGAGTTTCTGAATAATAAAAAAACATCTCACTTCAAAAATGAAGTGAGATGTTTTTTGATCTGACCCCAAAAAGTTGGACGGATTAATAAATAAATTTATTGGTAAAGAGTTCGGTATTGTACCGGACTCTTTCCTTTTAGTCTCAGTTTTATTCTCTCATTGTTGTAATAATGGATATATTTCTTCAGTTCCTGCTTGAAGTGATCCATATCCTTGAACTCTTGCAAATACAGCAGTTCGGACTTCATGATACCAAAGAAGTTCTCCATCATAGCATTGTCAAGACAGTTGCCTTTGCGTGACATGCTCTGTATAATACCA
>JAGCLA010000001.1 GCA_017647225.1 Bacteroidaceae bacterium
ACGGTGGAATATAACGATTAACGTTTAGCGATTAAAGGCATAGCCTTCGACAGCACGAGCAGCAATAGGTCACGCGTAGTGCGGACGCAGTTCGTACCGCGTGGGTTGCGTTAGTCGAGTGTTGTCAACAGATTAACGAAATTCGTTCCACGTTAATCGTTATACTATAAACCAAAACAACAATATATTATTTTGCAACTACCGACGAATTCATTAATTTTGGCGATTATTAAAAACAACAATTATATGAAAGTAAGAACACTACTCTTGTCATTGATAGTTACATTGCTTGCTATACCATGTACGGCACAGCTTACAACAAATAATGCACAACGCTATTATGCTGAGTTTAAAAATTACTTCACTGATGACATCTGCACCGAATTGGCTGTACCCTATTCGGCAATGACCGACGAGCAGTTGATGACAGCCATGAGCGCGATGCCACAGGAACTGAAGGACATTGCCCTCAAGGTAAAAAACAACACATGGGCCAAACGCGAAAAGGAATTCCGCGTATTTGAGGCAAAGCCTTACAGCGACTCGTACAAATGGAAGGACATGCTGAACGTTAGACAGTATAGTGATTTACAGAACCCGACCGGTATCACAGCCGACAATGAGTATCTGTATATTTTTGTGGGCAGTGAATTACCCGATTCTATTTGGATGGAGCTTGCTCCTGTAGCAGGAAACATGCCAAGGCCATTGATGACCAATATGCTCACAAGCGGTTTGAACGTAGTGAAGATACCTGACACCGAGGGCGATGACAGAATTATGTTCATACAATACTATGTTGACACAGACACCACTGCTACAAGCAAGAAACTTGCCGATTACCCCAATGTTCCCATTCACATTGAGGGTGGATATGTAAACGGTTATTTCGACCTTTCACGCCACACCGACGAGGATTGGCGCGATATGACTCAGAACATGATGAAGCATTATTCGGTTCAGGTATTGGGCAAGAGAGTGATGTATCACATGGAGCTGGAAAATATTCTGAAAGCATGTCCAGACACAATTGTGGATGCTATTACCTGGTGGGACGAATTGGTAACATGGCAACACCAGCTTATGGGTGCCGATAAATACTACGACCGTTGGAACGACCTGCTGATGGCAAAGGACGGATACGAGGATAAGTATATGTACGCAACCGAGACATATACTTATTATGAACATTACACGCTGCCTGAAATTTTGCCTTTCGAATATGTCAAGGCACACCCCGGTCATTTTTGGGGACCGGCGCATGAGATTGGCCATGTAAACCAGAACACCATAAACATTGTATCGTGTACTGAGGTCAGCAACAACCTCTTCTCAAATGCTCACCTACACCGCTACGGTAAGACTACAACACGAGGATTGGGCGTAGCAGAGTGTGCAAACGAGTTCTTGAAAAAGACACCATACCCCATGATTGGAGATGGTTTCTGCAAGTCGCGTATGTACTTCCAACTGTACCTCTATTTCCATGCGGCAAAAAAGGATACAACATTCTACCCCCGCCTGTTCGAAGCTTTACGCAAAGACCCGCTATCGAAGGGATACAAAGACAATTCCGAGATTGACCATGTACAAGCTGTTGACGACCAGCTACATTTTGCCGAGAAATGTTGCGAGATAGCGCAGATGGACCTTAGCGAGTTCTTCGAGGCATGGGGATTCTTTGAACCTATGACAGAGCAGCTTATAGGTGATTATACAAACTCTATTGTAAACCTTACCAAAGAGGAAGCTGATGAAAGCCGTGCACGTATGCAACAATACTCCAAGAAGGGAGGACACCTGATGTTCATTGAGGACCGCATAAAGCCTTCGCCAAGAGAAGACGGCGAAGAGGGTTACCGTATCGACTACAGCGATGAGACACCTATCGGAAAGATGGGCGAAGTGGGACAATGGGGCGACTACATGGATGAGAGCGTAAAGGCTGAGGGATATACATACACTCTTGAAAACGACATCATCAACATCGATTCAAAGAACGGCAAGGGAGCACTCGGATTCAAAGTGTATAATGCCGACAAAAACGAGTTGATTGCTTTTGGCAACACATACAGCATCAAGATTCCCACATACGAAAAGTACAGCAACCTGAAGGTTGTTGCAGCACAGGCCGACGGTACTGACTTTGTTGTTCCAAACCTGGCTTCTGTTGATGACAAATATGCCCTCAAAGAAAAACTTGCATTGATAAAGAAAGATATTATTGACAAAGCCTACAATGGAGGAGTAACAACATATTATATAGGACGATTCTACAAAAGCGCTCTTGAGGAGCTTGAAAATATCTATCAGAATGCCCTTGCTGCTGTCGAAAACAGCGACACGACAATACACACTTACAAGGAGTGGACAGATATGCTCAACAATGAGATTGAAAGATTGAAAAGCACTCGCGGCGCGCGTCTTGTGATTGAAGAGGGCGATGAATATATTATCTACCACTCAAATATTGACGGATATTACATAGCAGACAAGGAGTATGGCCTGGAGATTGTCAATACCTTGTCTTTGAAAGATTCCAAACTTAAGAAATGGTCTATGGAGCCTGCCGAAGAGGATGGATACTACTATTTCAAGTGCAACTCGGGTGAATATATCAACGACATTGTCTGGAACGGTGCAAACTGCAGCGGTACATCGACCGAAACAGCTGTTGCCATAAAGGTAAATATCCTTGATAACGGTAATGTATATTTTACACTCGAAAACGGGGAGTATATAAGTATCAACGGCGACAATAAGGTTGTATGCTCTAAAGAGATGACTGCAGAGGCTATATGGAAGATTTTCGTCAACAAGAAGAATGATACAGCCATAGAGGATGTAGAGTGCGAAAATGGCGAGGATAACTGCGATATCTATGACCTGCAAGGCCGCAAAGTCACCAACCCGACAAGAGGTATTTATATTATCAATGGGAAAAAGGTTGTTTTCAAGTAATTGAAAACTGACATTATAAAAAGACCTTGTAGTGTTTTAATGAAGCACTACAAGGTCTTTTTATTTATCGGATAATGAAACGATATAAATTACATCCCACGAAGTTTCCTATAACAAGACATGGGTAAAGAACCGCAACATCAAGCAGATGCGACGCTGTATAAGAGACCGGCACTGTCATATAGTAGAATGCGTCGGCAAGACAGTGAGGAAAACCGCAGTTGATGAACAAGGGTACACCGAACAGCAATGCCAATGGCTTGCCCTCACGTGCAAAGGTAACAACCGTTGTCATGATGAAACCGCAACCTATTGCAAGCAGACCGGCACGCAAAGGGCCTATTGCAAGACGACCTTCGAGTATTGCTTGCGCCGATGCGCCAAGATCCATAGGTGACATACGGGTGAGCAATGACACCAACATACAACCTACGATGTTACCGAAAAGCACGAACAGCAGTTCGCCAATGGCTTTCAGCCAACGGCTGCGACCGTCGTCGTAACGCAATGCCACAAAACCGGCTGTTCCTGTATAGAGTTTCAATTTATAATGCACTACTGTCAAAAGGCCGAACGAGAAAAGCACTGCACCAATGATATTGGTACAAGCAAGGTAACCCCAGCCGGCTATACCTACGGCTATGCCGGAGAGTACTGATGAACGAAATGTCTGTTGCATATATTATTCTGTTGTTTGTTTTTATATCATTCTTCCGCTCTCTGTTATCATGCGACGCACCTCGTCGTTGAGGGTACGTTCTTCGAGCAGTTGCTCCAATGGGATATGCATGCGGTAGTTCCATACATGGTCGCGGTTTGACGGAACGTTGATGCGTTCTCCGTCGGGAGAGGGGAAACGCAGACGCTCGTCCATAGCCATCCAGTCCTGCCATGCGAAAAGGGCAAATGCCGACGGCGAGGTGAGGTGCTGCATGAGAATGGCATGTGCTACCCTGCCGTCCATATCTTCAGGAGCGACTCCGTCAAAACCAAGTACATTGTTGTAGAACTGTTGCGACAAAGCCTTGTCTTCGCGCCACCAGCCACGCAGGGTACTCATATCGTGGGTTGATGGGGTTGCTACAGAGAGGTAGGGATAACGCGATGTGTCGGCAAATGTTTCGCCATACAGTTTAGGCATGCGTTGTATTTCGAGCGAGAGCACCTGGAGGTTTTTCATGACCCAAGGCACACAAGCCGGTATCATTCCCAAATCTTCGCCACAGGCTGTCATGGTGGTAGATTCCAACAGTGGGGCAAGTTTACGCATACCCTCGTGATACCAGAACATTGTATGGCGGTTATAGTAATAGTCTTCGTAAATACGGTCGTATGCTATGCGTTCTTCTTGCGAGAGTTTAAGATAAGAGGCTGTTTCGTTGCCGAGGATACGAGGAATGTATTTGCCTTCACAATGCAGGTCGGGCAGGAAGAGGCTGTCGAGCGATGCATTGTCGATGACTGACGCGGCATGCAGTTGTTCATCGAATGGGAAGCCTGCCTCTGTTATCTCGTCCTTGCCAAGAGGCATATTGGGCGCAAAACTACCTAACAAGCCACTCTGCACGTTGCGCGGTATCTCCCAGATGCGGAAGAAACCGAGTATATGGTCGATGCGATAGGCATCGAAGAAATGCGACATATATTGCAGACGGCGACGCCACCATGAATAGCCGTCACTCGCCATGACCTGCCAATTGTAGGTCGGGAAACCCCAGTTCTGTCCGTCGGCGGAGAACATATCGGGAGGTGCGCCGGCTGACACCGAGAGGTTGAACTGCTCGCTGTCGCACCATACATCGACACCATTAGGCGCAACGCCGATGGGTATATCGCCCTTGAGAGCAACACCGCGTGAGTTGGCATAGTCATGTGCTTCGCTCAACTGGGTATAAAGGATATACTGTACAAAGCTATAGAATTGAGTTTCGCGCACTGCGTCGGGGTATTCGGCAACAACCTTATCGAAGGTCTTTGAGGTATATACGGAGTATTCACCCCAATCCCATATATTACTATGCAGACGTGCCGAGAGGAAACGGAACAGTGTATATGGCTTTAGCCATGACTGTTGCTCCTCGACAAATGATTTATAGCTTTCGCTTGCAAAAATGTCGGTAGCTATCTCGTCAAACAGTTCGCGCATATAGCCTATCTTAAGCATATAGACCTTGGCGTAATTTACTGCGGGGAGGGCGTTCAAAGCCTCAGCCTCTTTTGCATACCTTGCATTGCGTTTGGCATTGCTCAAAGAGGGAAGCTGCGACATGTCAGCATATATGGGGTTGAGCGCATAGACCGACACACAGTTATAGGGGTAGGAATCCTCGTTGCCTCCACATACGGTAGTGTCGTTGACAGGCAACAGCTGAAGAATGTTCTGACCTGTGAGAGCAAGCCAGTCGGCCATAATCCTGATATCGCCGAAATCACCTATACCCCACCCATGAGCAGAACGTAATGAGAAGAGCGGCATAACTGTTCCTGCAACACGCAGTTTCTCGCATGGAAAATGCAATTCGTCGAGCTGGTAGAAATAGTTGGTGCTTGACTCAAAGTCAGGGAGCAGGATATGACGGTTGTCGCCTTCCTCCCAACGCACATTGCCTTCGCTGTCGATTGCAATAAACTTATAGCGCAAACTGCCACTCCACAGGTTTGCAACATCAAAGGTCACACTCCAGCGGTTTGGCACACGCTGCTGCATGGGCAACGCCTTTTTGGGATTCCAGTTTCCGAGTACGTCGGCTTCGCCGGAGAGGAACAGACGCTCGCCGTTACGCAAACCTGTCACATAGAGCGAGAAAGTTACGCTACGGTTATACCAATTGATACTTGGCTCGTCGAGCGCAAGTGTGTTTTTTTCAAAGAATTTGAAGAGGTTTGTCTGTTTATAATAGCCTATAGGCGAATTAAGCCACATGTCATAGACCATATAGTTACGGTTGACACAGTTGAAACGAAGGGTATGAGGAGTTCCGGACCATTCTTTTTCAACGACCTTGCCCGCAGACAGGAGCTCATAGCCGTAGTGTATCCTTTCATAGTCTTCGCTCACCTCAAGCCTGCCATGCCAAATGCCACGTTGTACCTCGCGCAACGACATTACTCCGTTGGTCAGGCTACCGTTATCGTCAAGACGATAGACAAGATACATTACGCTGTTGTCAGCTACCTCGTATTTTATATTGAATTCGATAAATCGCATTTGTCGGATGTTTTTCATAAACCTTGCGAAAATACAAAAAAATACGGATTAAGCAAAGAAACCGACAATAGTTAAGATGTCAATATTATCAAGGTTTGCAAGATTTTGGAAAGGGAGTGCCTGAGGCAAGTCCTATTTTCCCAAATCACCGGTCAATGGAACTTTTTTCAATGCTCAAAACAAGTTTTTCGGCTAAAACAAAGATGTTTACAATAAATTAGACTACTTTTGTTCTTCAATTACACAAACACGAAAAAACTCAATGAATATAAAGGTTTTCTTTACACGATTGTTCTTTATGCTTTTTATCTTTTCATTGGCCATTCCACAGGCCTTTGCACAGAAAAAAAGCAGCAACAAGCCTTTTACCGTTGTCATTGACCCCGGACACGGCGGTGTTGACCCCGGAGCTTTGGGACGCAGGACAAAGGAAAAGGACGTGAACATGAGTGTGTCGAAACTGCTTGCTTCCATGATTAAGGAAGCACACCCCGAAGTGAAGGTCATATTCACACGCACTACCGATGTAAAGATTCCGCTTGTAGAGCGTGCGGATATTGCCAACAGAGCCAATGCCGACCTGTTCATTTCCATTCACTCCAATGCTGCCAAATCAAAAACCGCCAACGGATGTGAAACGTTTACTCTTGGTGCAGGAAGCAGTGTCGAGGCAAAGGCTGCCGCTATGTATGAGAATGAGGTTATTCTGTCAGAGGATAACTTTGAGGAGATATACAAAGGATTTGACCCACGTTCGAGCGAGAGCTATATCATCTTTGAGCTTATAAGAAACCACGACATGGAACTCAGTGCAGAGATTGCGCAAATGGTACAGAGCGGAATGGTCAAGAACAGCAAGCTCTTAAACAGAGGTGTTTCGTCGGCCGGTTTCCTTGTACTGCACAGAACGGTCATGCCAAGCATTCTCGTTGAACTTGGATTCATCACCAACACCAACGATGAGAATGTGATTTCGTCGAAAGAGGGACAGAAAAAGCTTGCAAAAGGCATATTTGAAGGTTTCTCGAAGTATTACGAGATTTATGGCAAGAACAAAGACAAAAAAACGACAACCGCCAAAGAGGTAAAAAAAGAGGAAGAGCCGAAGGTTGTTGCCGACAAGCCTGTCTTCAAGGTGCAGATTCTGGCATCGTCAAGCAAACTGGAGAAGAACGACAGACGTCTGCAAGGACTGAACGCGGAATACTACCAAGAAAACGGCATGTATAAGTACACATACGGCAAAAGCAACAACTACGACGAAATACTTAGAATCAAGAAAGATTTGTCAACAAAGTTCAAGGAGGCGTTCATTGTAGCGTTCCTCAATGGTAAGAAAATTAATACACAGGAAGCCGTAAGGATTTCCCAAAAATAAGAATAATGGAAAATAAAAAAGGTTCATTCACACGCGAGCTATGGATTGGCGTGCTTGGCATACTTGCCATATTGATTATCTATTTGCTGATTAACTTCTTCAAAGGCATAAATGTGTTCAGCAATGGTGAGAAATACTATGTAAAATTCAGCAACATAGGAGAGATTGTAAACGCAAGCCCCGTATTCATCAACGGATACAAAATTGGACACGTGAGCAACATCGCATACAATTACCAGAATCCTGACGAGATTGTCATTGAAATGACTCTCGACAACACCACACAGTTGCCAACAGGCTCGGTTGCGCTCATAAATACAAAGTTGCTCGGAAGCAGCACCATCAGCCTTGCTTTGAGTAAGGAACAGACTTTGCTGCAGCCCGGAGATACCATCGACGGACGTATGAACACAGGCGCAATGGACGAAGCTGCGGATATGTTGCCTAAAATCAGCGCCATGTTGCCAAAGCTCGATTCAATACTCGTGTCATTGAACAGCACACTTGCAAACCCTGCCATAAACAGTTCTGTAAACAATATCGAGGCGCTGACAACAGAACTCAACACCACAGCCAAACTGCTCAACAGCGTTCTTTCAAACGAGATACCTGTTGCAGCCGACAAGCTTGTAAAGATTGAAGATGACCTGTTGAAGATGTCGTCGCAGTTGAGCGAGGTCGATTACAACAAACTCATAAACTCTCTTGAGGTGTCATTGAACAACATCAAGGAGATTACAACAGCACTGAACAACGGCGAAGGCACAGCCGGCATGTTGTTGAAGGACAGCACATTGTATAACAAACTGAACAACACAAGCGAAGCTGCCACTCTGCTGTTGCAGGATTTGAAAGCGAACCCGAAAAGATATGTTCACTTCTCGGTATTCGGAAGAAAAGAGAACAAGGAATAAAAAAAGCAATCGGAGCGACTAAGCGGTCGCTCCGATTGTTTTATGACTACTTTCCCACAGCAAAACGTCGGGTATATATCATTGCCCCATGACGGTCATAGACATTCAGAATATAATAACCGCCATGCAACCCACGTACTCCCACACGCGTGGCACAACGTCCATAATAAAGTCTGCGCCCATAAAGGTCGAGCACTTCCATTACATTGCCCCATGAATTGAAAGAGGGCAAAAGAAGCTCTTTTTCAAACACCTCGCCAAAAGCACGGACAACCTCAATGGGAGCGCTCTCGACACCGTAAGTATCGACAGCAGTCACAGCAAACGACAACGTGTCGGCAACACTACGATGCCAGACGTAAGTAGTGTCGCTGAGCATGCTTGCAAGCAGGTTTTCGGGATTTGAGGTATCCACTCCGTCACCTTCACAGCCATAGACATTGTAACGCATGGCAGGCTCTCCTGTGGCCTGTTTCACACTGTTCCAGCGCAAGGCAAAACCCGAATCAGCCACCTCAAGCGTCAAAGTATCGGGCGAAGAGGGAGCTGTTCCATGCCAAGACATAGGGGGAACAAGTGCCAAAGTGCGACAGAGTGATGTATAAAGGCCATGAGCATCATGCAACAGATGATTGGCGCGGAACATTGCCGCTCCCGCCGTTCCTGCACAGCGTGACGTGTTCAACTGGCGCCTTATTTCAAGTTCGCTCCAACCACCGTATTCGGGAAGCAGCCTGTAAGCACCTATACCGGGAACTATGTGACGTCCATTGGAATTTTCCTGCCAATCGCGCACGAAAGGATAGAAATTATCCCCTTTGAAATAGAGCATCGGGAATATTATATCGACAATACCGTCACTCGCCCACTGTTGGGCCTCCTGAAAACCTGTGTTGTAGGCGTCCCAGCCCAATGAACTGTAACGGGTGAGGTTATCGTATTTTCCGAGTGTGGCACAACTCACACGCACCCAAGGCTTGATTGACTTGACGCTTGTATATACGTCCTTTACAATACGGGTTATATTGTTTCTGCGCCATTTTGCAAGGGATTGCCCTTTACCGTATCTGCGATGAAGCGAAGCATCGGGGTAACCTTTGTTGCGGTCGGGATAACGTATATAGTCGAGATGTATGCCATCGACATCGTATCTGCTGACAATTTCCCTTACTATGGAAACTATGTGTTCCGATGTGGCAGGATTACCCGGCTCCATATACCATGCCCCTTCGTAATGGGTACAGAGCGAGCGATTGCGGTGTGGCAAGGATTTTTTGCCGACCATTGCTATATGTTCATCTTTTCCGAGAGGCATTGCCACTATCCATGCATGCAGATGCATACCGCGTTTGTGACACTCGTCAATAGCAAAAGCCAACGGGTCGTAGTCGGGTAATTTGCCTTCGACACCTGTAAAAAGATGCGAGAACGGTTCTATTTGCGAGGGGTATGTAAGGTCACCACGTACACGTGTCTGGAAAAGCACTGTATTGACATTCATCGCCTGCAGGGAGTCGAGGATTGCAACAAGTTCCAAGCGCTGATTTTCAAAACCTTGCGGCGTTGTCGCAACAGTTTTAGGCCAATCGAGGTTTTCGATTGCAGTAAGCCACACAGCACGATATTCGTACTTTGGAACGACATTCTGTTGAGCATTTGCCATGCACGACAACGACAACAGCAGGATTAGAAGTATAGTTTTAAGACTTTTCATATAAAAACGTTACAAAAATACTCTTTTTCGCAGTTTTTTGTAACATTATTCATTGAATTTTCTTATATTTGCGAGAATTTGAGTCACGCAGAACAACAACGGTGGCTATGATGTTTCAAATAACATGTCATCGCGTTCTGTTCCTATCAAAAAATACAATTAATTCAAATAAAATCATTTTGTTATGACAAGAACAAAGAAATTCATCACATGTGACGGAAACCAGGCCGCAGCTCACATTGCGTACATGTTTTCCGAGGTAGCAGCCATCTACCCTATCACACCGTCATCAACAATGGCTGAGTATGTTGACGAGTGGGCAGCACAGGGCCGCAAGAACCTTTTCGGCGAGACTGTCATGGTACAGGAAATGCAGTCAGAAGGTGGTGCAGTAGGTGCACTTCACGGTTCATTGCAGGCAGGTGCCTTGACAAACACCTTTACAGCTTCACAGGGTCTGTTGCTCATGATTCCTAACATGTACAAAATTGCCGGTGAGAAGTTGCCTTCGGTATTCCACGTTTCGGCACGTTCACTCGCAGGTAACTCTTTGAGTATCTTCGGTGACCACATGGACGTTATGGCTTGCCGTCAGACAGGTTTCGCAATGCTTTGCGAGGGTTCGGTACAGGAAGTTATGGACCTTGCTCCGGTAGCACACCTTGCTACTTTGAAGAGCCGTATTCCTTTCTTGAACTTCTTCGACGGTTTCCGTACATCACACGAAATTCAGAAAATCGAGCTTTTGGAGCAGGAAGACATCGCTCCACTCGTTGAATGGAAATATATCCAGGAGTTCCGCGACAGAGCTTTGAGCCCAACACACCCTGTTGTTCGCGGTACTGCAGAAAACCCTGAAACATTCTTCACACACAAGGAGAGCGAGAACCCATTCTACAATGCAGTTCCCGATATCGTTGCTGAATACATGGAGAAGATTTCAGCTATCACAGGTCGCAAATATGCTCCTTTCACATACTATGGTGCTGAGGACGCTGACCGCGTTATCGTGGTTATGGGTTCTGCAACAGAGGCTATCAAAGAGGCTATCGACTACATGATGGCACGTGGCGAGAAGGTTGGTTTGGTAAGCGTTCACCTCTACCGTCCATTCTCTGTGAAATACCTCGCTGCCGTTATGCCTAAGACAGTTAAGCGCATCGCTGTTCTCGACCGTACAAAAGAGCCGGGAAGCAACGGTGAGCCATTGTACCTTGACGTTGTTGAGGCATTCTCAAGCACTCCTGAATTGAGAGAGCTTAACCCTGTTATCGTCGGTGGTCGCTTCGCTTTGGCTTCAAACGATACAACACCTGCTCTCATCATGGGTGTTTATGAGAACCTTGCATTGCCTACACCAAAGAACCACTTTACAGTGGGTATCGTCGATGACGTTACATTCCTTTCACTTCCAAAGAAGGAGGAAATTGCTGTTGTTGACGGCATGTTCGAGGCTAAGTTCTATGGTCTTGGTGCTGACGGTACTGTAGGTGCAAACAAGAACTCTGTAAAGATTATCGGTGAGAATACAGAGAAATACTGCCAGGCATACTTCTCTTATGACTCAAAGAAATCGGGTGGTTTCACATGTTCACACTTGCGCTTCGGTGATAACCCTATCCGCAGTACATACTTGGTAAATACTCCTAACTTCGTTGCTTGCCACGTTCAGGCATACTTGAAGATGTATAACGTTACACGCGGTTTGCGTAAGGGCGGTACATTCCTTTTGAACACTGTTTGGGAAGGTGAGGAACTTGCAAAGAACCTGCCTAACAAGGTTAAGAGATATTTCGCTGAAAACGACATCACAGTTTATTATATCAACGCTACAAAAATTGCTCAGGAGATTGGTTTGGGCAACCGTACAAACACTATTCTCCAGAGCGCATTCTTCCGCATCACAGAGGTTATCCCTGTTGAGCTTGCTGTAGAGCAGATGAAGAAGTTCATTGTCAAGTCTTATGGCAAGAAGGGTCAGGATGTAGTTGACAAGAACTACGCAGCTGTTGACCGCGGTAGCGAATACACATCACTCGTTATTGACCCAAGTTGGGCAAACCTCCCTGACGACGTTGAGGAGAAGAGAGATGAGCCGGAATTCATCACAAAAATCGTTCGCACAATCAATGCCCAGGAGGGTGACAAGCTCCCTGTTTCAGCATTCAAGGGCCTCGAAGACGGTACATGGCCAGTAGGTACATCGGCTTACGAGAAGCGTGGTGTTAGTGCATTCGTTCCAAAATGGGATGCTACAAAATGTATCCAGTGTAACCGTTGTGCATTCGTTTGTCCTCACGCTTGTATCCGTCCATTCGTAATGGATGAGCAGGAGGCTGCCGGCCTTAACGCTGACAAGATTGAGATGAAGGCACCTGCAGCCATGAAGGGTATGCAGTTCAGAATTCAGGTTGGCGTACTCGACTGTCTTGGTTGCGGTAACTGTGCCGATATCTGTCCGGGTAATCCAAAGCTTGGTGGTTCTGCACTTACCATGGTACCGCTTGAGCAGGAGAGAGCAGAGGCTGCAAACTGGGATTACTGCGTTAAGAACGTCAAGAGCAAGCAGCACCTTGTTGACGTCAAGAGCAATCCTAAGAACTCACAGTTCGCGACTCCACTCTTCGAGTTCTCAGGTGCATGTTCAGGCTGTGGTGAAACTCCATACGTTAAATTGTTGACCCAGTTGTTCGGTGACCGCGAAATTGTTGCCAACGCTACAGGTTGTTCTTCTATCTATACAGGTTCTGTTCCTTCAACTCCTTACACAACAAACGAGAAGGGCGAAGGTCCTACATGGGCTAACTCATTGTTCGAGGACTTCTGCGAGTTCGGTTTGGGTATGAAGCTTGCTGAGAACAAGATGCGTGAGCGCCTCGAAAGATTGTTCATTGAGTTGCAGTCTTGCGAGAAATGCTCTGACGAGTTGAAGGCTCTTGCACAGCAGTGGATCGACAACAAGAACAACGCTGAGGTAACCAAGGCTATTGCTCCTGCTATCATCGAGGCTTGCGAGAAGTGCGGTTGCAACACATGCAAGCAGGTTCTCGATATCAAGCAGTACATTGTTAAACGTTCACAGTGGATTATCGGTGGTGACGGTGCTTCATACGATATCGGTTACGGCGGTCTTGACCACGTTATCGCATCGGGTGAGGATGTAAACATTCTCGTTGTCGATACAGAGGTTTACTCTAACACAGGTGGTCAGTCATCAAAGGCTACTCCTCTTGGTGCTATTGCCAAGTTTGCCGCTTCAGGTAAGCGTATCCGCAAGAAAGACCTCGGTATGATTGCTACAACATACGGTTATGTATATGTTGCACAGATTGCAATGGGTGCAAGCTACGACCAGTGCTTGAAGGCAATACGTGAGGCAGAGGCTTACCCAGGCCCATCACTCGTAATCGCATACGCTCCATGTATCAACCACGGTATCAAGCGCGGTATGGGCAAGGCACAGGCTGAGCAGGCTGCAGCTGTTGAGTGTGGTTACTGGCACTTGTGGCGTTACAACCCTGCGTTGGAGGAAGAGGGCAAGAACCCATTCACTCTCGACAGCAAGGAGCCACAGTGGGACAAGTTCCAGGAGTTCTTGCAGGGCGAGGTACGTTACGCATCACTTGCTAAGCAGTTCCCTGCAGAGGCAAGCGAGCTCTTCGGTGCAGCTGAGGAGATGGCGAAGAAACGCTATGCAAGCTACCAGCGCATGGCAAAGCTCGAGTGGGGCAAAGAGGAATAATAAATCCTTGAGATAATATCAGACGAGGGAGCATCCAAAAGGTGCTCCCTCGTTAATTTTCGTAACACAACGAACCAACAACAGCGTCAATGTGTTTTCTCTCATATTTTATAACCTTAAAAACGGATAACTATGTCAACATTGACTAAAAGTGTAAAATTGGGAGTCGCAACATTGGCGATTATGAACGTAACAGCCGTAGTATCGCTGCGCGGACTCCCTGCCGAAGCTGAATATGGCATAAGCTCGGCTTTCTATTATTTGTTCGCAGCCATAGTGTTTCTAATCCCCACATCGTTTGTTGCAGCAGAACTCGCGGCAATGTTCCAGGACAAGCAAGGCGGTGTATTCCGTTGGGTAGGAGAGGCGTTCGGCAAAAGAGTCGGTTTCCTTGCCATTTGGTTACAATGGGTCGAGAGTACTATCTGGTACCCCACCGTTCTCACCTTCGGCGCCGTATCGTTGGCATTTATAGGCATGGACAGCACAGCAGACATGTCATTGGCCTCAAACAAGATGTACACGCTCGTTGTGGTACTTATCATTTATTGGGCAGCGACAATCATTTCTCTCAAAGGAATGGGCTGGGTAAGTAAAGTAGCCAAAGTAGGTGGTTTGATTGGAACCATCATTCCTGCAGCCTTGCTCGTTGTGTTGGCAATAATTTACCTCGCAAGCGGCGGCAAGTCACAGATGAATTTCGACGGCAGTTTCTTCCCCGACATAACAAAGCTCGACAACCTTGTACTCGCGTCGGGTATATTCCTGTTCTATGCCGGAATGGAGATGACCGGTATTCACGTCAAAGAGATGGAAAACCCGAGCAAGAACTACCCTAAAGCAGTATTCCTCGGGGCGATAATCACAGTGCTTATATTCATACTCGGAACATTCTCACTCGGAATCATTATTCCACAGAAAGACATCAACCTTACACAAAGTCTCTTGGTCGGTTTCGACAACTATTTCAAATACATACGAATGTCATGGCTCTCGCCAATCATTGCCATAGCACTTGCCTTTGGTGTGCTTGCCGGAGTGCTTACATGGGTGTCGGGACCGTCAAAAGGTATCTTTGCAGTAGGCAAAGCAGGTTACCTGCCACCATTTATGCAAAAGAGCAATAATATAGGCGTGCAGAAGAACATTCTGTTCATACAGGGTGGAATTGTAACCATTCTGAGCCTGTTGTTCGTAATCATGCCGTCGGTACAGAGTTTCTATCAGATATTGTCACAGCTGACAGTCCTGCTTTACCTTATCATGTACCTATTGATGTTTGCAGCAGCCATATACCTGCGTTACAACATGAAAGACGCCCCACGCCCGTTCCGCTTAGGAAAACGAGGCAACGGAGTAATGTGGATTGTAAGCGGTGTAGGATTCTTGGGAAGCTTGCTCGCATTCGTACTCAGCTTTATTCCACCCGCACAGATATCGGTTGGCAGCAACGCCGTATGGTATGCAGTGTTATTTATAGGCTGTATCATTGTTGTAGGCGCACCATTTGTCATCTACGCAATGCGTAAACCATCGTGGATAGACAAAGGTACACAGTTCGAACCCTTCCACTGGGAAAAGTGAAAAGTTTAACTTTTCACTTTCGGCAACGCAAACAGCAATTAGTCACGCACAGCATGGGCAACGCTCATGCCGCGTGGGTTGCGAAAAGTTTGCGTTGTCAAAAGTGGAACAAACAACGCAAGCAACTATAGGTCGCGCGAAGTGCAGACGAAGATTGCACCGCGCGGGTGGCGATTGCAACGCAAGCAACTATAGGTCGCGCGAAGTGCAGACGAAGATTGCACCGCGCGGGTGGCGATTGCAACGCAAGCAACTATAGGTCGCGCGAAGTGCAGACGAAGATTGCACCGCG
>JAGCLA010000050.1 GCA_017647225.1 Bacteroidaceae bacterium
CAGAATTCTATAGAAGAGTTACCAGCTGCCGACTGGATGACAGCTTCCACCAGCGCAATGGTGAAGCCGGCTGACAAGACCATCAATCTTGCGTTTGAGCACAAGCTGGCAAAGATTACGGTTCAGATTACAGAGTTCACTTCGCAGTTTGGCGATGATCCACGCCTTATGGCTGCTACCATCTATTCTCTCAGCGATGAGTACGTTACTGTCAATGGAGGTATCAAACCTGTTCTTGGAGGTAATGCTGCAACAGCTATCGTTTGCCCGGGCAGATATGCTGTTGATACAAACTTGATGGAGGTAACAATATCCGACGACGGCCGTCAGACCTTTCTGAATGTACCTGTCAACGCCTTCTTGACGGATACCGGTCTTGAAGCAGGCAAGCATTACCAATTCTCGTTGAAAGTTGGTAAAGATGCCATTTCTATCACTAAAGTGAACGTTGAACCTTGGACAACAAAGGAGATTGATGGTGGTATGGCGGAGGAAATACCCAATACTTTTGACGCAACAGCTATGACACCGGAACAGCTCAATGCAGCCGTGACAGAAGCGTTAGAGTACGGACATACCGAGATTTCTGTTACCCTTGCAGCCGATGCCGATGCTACGATGTTCTCTGCCATTACCGCAGCCCTCGCTGCTGACGATATTGCGGACGGAAGCATCAATCTGACTATCAGCGGCGCAAAGACGGTTCCTGATGAAGGGTTCATTGATATGTTAGATTATTTTGAAAATGATGATAAAAATATAGCTGGTGACAAACTCAAGGGTCTGACACTTACCGATGTGGAAACAATCGGAGAATATGCTTTCGCGGCTTGTACCAATTTGGAGGCTGTCAATATGCCTAAGGTGGTTACTATTGGAGAATATGCATTTAATGAGTGGAAAAAAGGTACAAAATTGACATCTCTCGACCTTCCCAATGCAACAACGATTGGCGATTGTGCATTTGCTTATAGTTCTTTGCTGACATCTGTAAATCTACCCAAGGTGGTTACTATTGGGTCACAGGTATTCGATCGTTGCGACATTCGCACTCTTGACTTGCCTGAAACCACGGCAATTGGTCATTGTGCATTCCAGTATAATGATAACCTCGTATCTTGCTCTGCACCGAAGGCTACTACGATTGGCGCTTATCCGTGGGGAAATTGCTCAAAGCTGGAAACTCTGGAGCTTACCGCTGCCGGAGATATTACGATTTCCAATAATTACTTTGCGAATACTATGACGGGGCAAATCAATCTTGTACTCAATAAAGACAAGGAAAGTCAAGTTACTCAAAATGATGATGGTACAGCGACTTGGAATATTAAAGACGGCTATGGAAACTTTTATACTTTCAAGTCCATCACATTTGTGGGTGAGTAAATAACATTTAGGGCAGGGCAAGGAAAAAGATAACAGATGAAAGAGCAAAGATAAATTATATAGCAAATGCAAAGATTAAATAGCAAGGGTTGTTATATCTCTTTGCTCTTTCCTCTTTGCTCTTTCCTCTTAAATTCTTTCCTGCTCACCAATGAAAGAACAGATAAAAGATTAACGATATGATTAAAATCAAATTAACTTATGCAGTGCTAGCCTTATTGACATTTGGTTTCACTGCTTGCTCGCAGGAGGAGGACTTTGCTCCACAAGGAGGTAATGGGCAAGAAATCCGTATCGCATTCACCACTGATGCAATACAAACTCGTGTGAACACTCTTGGCACAGGTGACGTATGGGAGAATGGTGACCAAGTCAAGATTGAAAGAACAATTAAGTACGACTCGGATTATTATACTTACACAGCCTCAGTTGCAGAAAACGGCACACCAACATGGACTCTCGATAAAAAACTCTATTGGAACGGAGAAGAGGAGCATATACTCGCAGCATTCTATCCGGCAGTAGGACAAGATGATTATAGATCTTTCGAATTACCGGAAGACCAAAGTACATTGGAGAAGCTCAAATCAGCCGATTGTATGAATGCTGTATGGATAGGTAAGCCTATAACCGATCCGATAAACTTCCAAATGAAACATCGTCTGTCAATGATTACCATTAATTATGATTTTGCTTCGGAGTTTACCAATGCAACGATAGACTATGCTCAAGTAATACCATCTGATCCTTTTGTGATGTTTGATGCAAAGGACGGAGGTAAAATGGATGAACCATATGGTGTGTTCGGCACCACTATTGACGCTTATCACGATGCAGTTAATAAAACGATACAAGCTATTGTGATACCTTGCACATACCCCGAAGGACAGTTGCTTATGAAAATTAGTGTCAACGGAGATGAGTTGCAGGTGAAAATGCCAGAGGCTAAGACTTTTGACGAAGGTACTCACTACACCTTCAACCTCAAGGTGGGTAAGGATAAGGTGACACTGACACCTACCAATACAGATACCGACTTCCCTGGTGGATGGAATAATGATTCAGAAGTGGACTTAAACTAATAGGAGGATAAGATTATGCGAAAGAATAATATACTGAATTGGATTAAACTTTCATCTTTCATCTTTGCACTCTCATCTTTATTTGCATCGTGCAGCAACGATTTGGATGATACGTTGCAGCCGGTGAACAACGGCACCTTGCAATTCGTGGTAGGCGACTTTCCTGCCTTTGGCGAGGGCACACAGACTCGTGCTATCGGAACACAAGATGAGGGAAAGACCGCGTGGGAAAATGGTGATCAGATTATTGTCACCTTAATCTCCCAGAAGTATGGTGAGCAGGCTGCTGCACTTACCTACAACGGCTCTTCGTGGAGCACAGAAGCAAGCCTATCTTACCTCGAAAACGAGACACCAACCGTTAGTGCTGTCTATGCACCGTGCTATGAAGTTACGGTTGAAGGTGTAAAGCAGTTAAGAAGCGGTATGCA
>JAGCLA010000051.1 GCA_017647225.1 Bacteroidaceae bacterium
CCTTTCCAATACTCGTCACACTATCGGGGATAACAATAGAGGTAAGGGAGGAGCAACCACTGAAAGCCTCCTTTCCAATACTCGTCACCGAATCGGGAATAGTGATGCTCTTAAGCGAGGTGCAATCAAAGAAAGCCCGATTTCCAATCTCGGTTGTTCCTTCGGGAATGATGGCTACGCCATCTTTAATCTCAAATTTTGCCATAATATTACTTGTTATTTCTTTGTTTTTGTTTTCTTTTCGGGTGCGAGTTCTACAATTTTGTCGTGCAACTTCTCGGGGAGACGTTCCTTGTAATAGTCGGTCTTCTTGGCAGGAACATAGATTGTGGAGAGGGCAGAACATTCGTGAAATGCATTATAACTTATATGCTTAACTCCTACAGGTAATGTTACCGTAGTCAGCGAGGTGCATCCTTCGAAAGTGCTCTCTTCAATCTCCGTAACCGACCCGGGAATAGCGACATTTTTTAGCGAGGTACAACCTGAGAAAGCGTTTCCTTTAATCTCTGTTACCGACTCGGGAATAGAGATGCTCTTAAGCGAGGTGCAACCTTCGAAGGCATTCCATCCAATCACCTTTACCGACTCGGGAAGAGTGATGCTCTCAAGCGCGGTACACCATCTGAAAGCGCCAACTCCAATATCCTTTACCGACTCGGGAATTGTAATACTCTCGAGCGAGGTGCAGTCATTGAAAGCATAATGGTCAATCCTAGTTACCGAATTTGAGATAGTGATACTCTCGAGCAAGGTGCAGCCGCTGAATGCATTTTCTCCAAGGAAAGTTACCGAATCGGGAAGAGTAATACTCTTTAGAGATGTACAACCAGTGAAAGCATACCATCCAATACTTGCCACCGAATCGGGAAGAGTGATACTCTCGAGCGATGAGCAGCCATCGAAAGCGTTATCCCCAATCTCCGTTACCGACTTAGGTATAGCAATATTTTTGAGCGAAGTACAACTAATGAAGGCGCAATTTCCAATCTCAGTTACCGACTCGGGGATTGTAACACTCTCAAGTGATGTGCAGTCACGGAAAGCCCTATCTCCAATCTCGGTTGTTCCTTCGGGAATGATGGCTACGCCATTCTTTATCTCAAATTTTGCCATAATATTGTCTATTTATATGTATTGAAAATTCTATTTAGAGTTCTTTATGTTTTGCACGAGAATCTTAACAAATTGGTAAGGCAATGTCAGGCAATAGCCGGTAAATGCAAGAAGTGCCACTATGTCAATACAAGCAGACCTAATAGCCGCCGCAAACCCAAAGTTCTCATACACCCATTTGATGCGTCTTATGTTTAACATAGGCATAATGTTGTTAATTAGATAAGGTCCATAAATTCGTACGGAATATTAACCTCGTGCTCAAAGTCCAACTTATCTACTTCAGGCTTTCCGCAAGACCTAAGATACTCGTTATAAGTCTCAAGCGTTGCTTTGTAACACGCCTTATCCAGGATATCGTAAATATCGGGATATGTCTCTTTTAGACATAACCGTTCCACGTCGAGATATCCAGCATACATTATTAACCTTATGAGATTGCCGGCTTGCTCATCGTCAAGCTCAACCTCCCCACACCACTCATCCGACCAATCCTGATCTTCGAGGTACAATTCACCGTATACAGTCAATTTTCTCATAGCTATTTGTCGTTTTTTATTATAGTTTACCAATAACAAAACCATTTGGATAATCACGGGTTACTATCGTGTCAAGAGCAAAGTTTCCACGAAGCAAGCATTTCTTCTTCATATTATTCGTTTTTTTTGTGATTCTTGAACAGCCTTAACCCTGATTATTCAAGAAAATAGTATAGTTTGCTTCATCTTCACGGCAGACTTCAATATTCAATCCTACTCGTTCAGCGACAAATTCATGGTCGTGTTCGCACACCCAAGAATAGTATTCATCCATATCATATTTCACATCATCATCAGCATCATTCTCATCGTCTTCGCAATCATCACAATCCTCTTCATCATCCTGACACTCGTTCTCATCCACATCGATCCAACTTTTGCCAAAACAATCAAAATCACTTTCCTCCTCAAGTAGCATTGGTGTGTAGATTCCACTGCTTATATCTTTCTCGATAGCTTCAGATAAAGACTCTTGCAAAAATTCATTATATGCTTCATATAACCAATACTCCTCTACCATATAATAAAATTTCTCCTCAAGTTGCTTATGTAGCGACTGTAATGTTGTTTCTCCATTTTTAATAGTCTTCACAACCGATGCACAAGATATTTTGTCAGTTCCCAAATTCCGAAGAGCGTTCAATTCTTCGTCATTGACTTCAATATCAATCACATCGTTGCTCGCATGGCTTATACCATCACAACTCAAAGCATACTCTAATTTTACATTAAGTCTTGCCATACCAATTTTATTTTTCGTATAAAACAAATATACCTGTTTTCTTATATACCATTATCATTAATCATTGTTACAAGGCAACAAGTTCTTTAAAACAGTTTTAACAACACTCCTTCAATATTGATATAAACTCAAAAGCGTCATCAGGTAAGTTGTATTCTAATCCGCCATTCTCGCGCAGTTCCATGAGCAGGCGGCCAAGCAGATTTGGGCCGGTGAAGTTGTCACCGTCGGGTTTCACTCCCCACGCGTCGGGCTTTTTCTTGCGCCAGGTCGTCTGGTCCTCCACAATAAAACGGCCGTGGCTCTCATGGAGTTTTTCACGGAAAGCGGCACACTGCTCATACTTCTTCTGCAAGCAGAACTTCATTGCATCGACTATCATTGAGCCCCAGTCCTCACGACGAAAATCCTTTTCATAACTCCTCGCGGTCTTCTTTATCTCGTAGCAGCGCTTGCCTTTGCTAGTAACCCCCTTCATGATATTGGAAACGACTGCCGGGTCTTTGAATTTCATCATCTGGAACAGATGTTCACTGCTTTTGAACACCACTCCATCGATCTCTATAGGCGTCTTGGCAAAGTTGCAGAAGATACCCCATTCCCCCTTGACCTTGTGAATGGTTACGCACTCACTTTTAGGATATGTTGCATAACCATAATATTGAGGATAGAACTCTTTTATATACTCCGAAATGCTATAGAAACTCATAATGTAACCTCTTTTTGTGAGCCCTCAATAAGTTTATTCTTATCGTTGACCTCCACCTGTTCAACTTTCAAAATCTTTATCTTGTTTTCGTTCAACACAGCACGATTTGTCTCACCGTCTGGTTTTGTCTGACTCTGTGGCCAAACGAGATAGTCTACACCAATCTCGTCAAGAAACTTTGATGCTGCATTCTCCGCGACAGCATCGGCCTTGCCCATCATCTTCTTGACTGTACCACGCTGATTGGTCAATAGGTTGCCAATATATTTGCGAAAGAGTTTGCCAGCCACCTTTACTTCATCGGGAACTGATTCGCCTATAGCTTTTTCTGTCCTTTCTATTACCGATGCATCCACAGGCTTGCACGAAAATACATGATTATCGGCCTTAATATCGGGTACTTCAACCGTGTAGATATATATATCATTGCAACAGTTTGCTTTGGCAGCCTTAGCTGCATAAAGTGCTGCCGTTGTGTAACTCGATGTAACGTAGATTCCCTGACCGAACTTTGACTTGCCCTCACCGGTACCTAAAAAGGAAAGAGAGAACTCTTTGAAAAGACGACAGGTTCCGTGATAAAATGTTTCCATAATATATTACTTTATGGTTTATTCTGTGCATCAATCATCTCATGTTTGCATCAAACGAAAATCCCCGCTAAGCAAGCAGGTTTCTTTTATAATTCTTTGTTTTTAAGACCTTGTTCAGCCTTTATTTTTATTTGAAGTTCTTTGTACACATCGTAGATATTCATGTGTAAGTTCTCTTGTTTAAGTTTCTTGGCACAAAGCCAGCTACCACCCTTAAATGCCACTGCAGGAGACTTCTCATCCGGAATATACAAGAACAGTTCTTGCTTTGCTGCATCCCACACGAGTGCTTCTTTATCTAAAAAACGTGAGTACAAGCCTGATGCAGAACGAGCACTTCTTAACGAAAGTATTTTTACTCCATCTGGCGTTTTACCATAGCTATTGCTATCCCAAATACCAGGCATACTTGATGCATATCCCTCCTCATTGCATTCAGGTGTCTTAAACGCATCTTCAAGACGTTCATCATTCAAAGCTTCAGGAAGTTTTGGTTCTACAGAAGAATTGATTTTATCTGCCAACATTTTCTTAATTGTATCAATATCCATAATTAAAGAATTTAATTATCACGTCCTTGAGTCGTGAGCATGTTCATTATCCCAACCATAGTATCAGTTCTGTATGTAATTTATGCTTTGGATTGCTTACAACAATTGTCAAAATCATTCAAATATACATTTATTTCTATTTATGCCAAACAATTTATAAAATAATATGTAATATCAAAAAACAGATACTATTTTATATCCGGCTATTATGGCAGTTCTGAAATTTTATGATATATACGCTCCATACATCCAAACCACCGCATCCATTGCCTTGAATTAGGATTTAGTTTCAATGTTTTTTCATTCATATACACCTTTTTGTTAACCTCAATCATTATTGATTTGTAATTAACATCAGTCTTTGGCGTGATTGAATTTGAGAATGGTTCGTTTACTGCAACTGAATAACTACTCTTTGTAAACTCGTTTATAATAATATCAACTATATCCTTATCATAAGAAAAATCATTATTAAAGCCGATACAAATATCACAATTATGTAATTTACTTGTAAATGAATGGCAGTCAATTATAACATCATTTTCTTTTATATCCTTAACCAATTCGTTATGATGTTTTTCTCTTAATTCAAAAAGTAATTTTTCATTTACTTCACCTCTTTCATATCCCTTGTAATGAGTATAAATAATACCTTGTCCTTGACTTTCCATTTCATCATTCTCCAATCGTTCTACATCACAGACAAAGCGAGAATATGGAAAAACGACACTCTTTACCATAGGGTTTTGTGTTTTGAAAAGGAAATCGGTGTACCAATCAGTTAGTTCGTGAACACAATCATTTATGAAAAAAGGATTTTTCTCCCAACCACCGATATTGTCATCAAAAACTCCGTTAATTGAAGAATGTGGTATGTTTAGTATTATATTTCTCATAAAATATATTGACTACAAGAATATTCGCTATATATTTTTTATCCAACTACTCGAAATAAGCACTGTGGTTCTGTACAAAAATGTATAATAAAGTTGCTAAAGACATCAGATACAAGATATTCATATCCCGCTTATGCTTCATCACTTTTTCATAGCTTTTGATAAATGAAACTTCGTTATCATTGTCTTCGGTTACTACTTTTTGTTTTGAGCGATAATCGATCATATGGTTATAGAAGTTACATAAATCATGACCGCTCTCCATCTTTAATCTCAGGACGAAATACGATATATGGGCAATTGTTATAGCAATAAACGATACAACATTAAATACCATTACGGAACTTATGTCGAAGAACAGCAGGAAACATTCAACAGCAAAGTATAAAGAAACCAACATCACAAAGAACTGATACACCGCATTCAACAAATCACAGGCTTTCTGTTGCTTGACAATGCGTTCAATACACATTTTGACTCTGTAATTATAAATATCGACATACATAATCAAAAACGACAACGATCTCAAAAAGAAGTAAACACTCAAACAAAAAACAAACAAAACGAAATATTTCATACCTAATAAATTTTAATGTTACGAATTATCAACAACCATATCACACCTTTTTCGTGTCTATAGAACCTGGACAAACATTTCTGTCATCTGAACTCTATCACATTCTTTCGGAAGAAGTGACTCTCGTAATAAATATCCTGCCTGATTGGTTCATAGGCAGCAAGCACCTCCCACTTCACAAGCTCCTCGGCTGCGGAATACTCGGCAATACCCAGCTCCACATAGAAGATCTCGGAATTCACCTTCTTGGACTGCAGCTCGGTATTGAAATCCATGACCACGATTCTCTGTTCGTGTCTTGCATAGGGCATACATTCCATACAATTCTTCTCCTTGTCAAAAACCCTCAATTCATAGTAATCGAGTTCCTCACCGCTCCACTTTACATCAAAATACAATTCCTTGTGGCCGTTGGTGGAAACCGCAACACTCTCAATACTGTAACCGTTACCGCACTTTGCGGTATCCGAATTCTGTTCTGTTCTTATATTCATGACTCTATTTGTTTTATTAATGTTATACATTATTTTCAGAAACCAATACGTGGTCTATTATTACCTTGTGTATTCATCCTCTCCTGCAGACAGTAATGCCTCAACTTCTCAAGGGTAGACTGTTCGTTGTACAACACCTTGTCAACAAACTGCTTACGCATCACATTCTCAATCTGTCCACCGCTGAGGTCGAACTCATTGGCAAGTGCTGATGCATCGTTGTCGCTCAAACCGCAAATCATCGACTGCCATATGTTCTTCTTGGCCTCGGCATCGGGCTTGTGAAACTCCACCTTGTAGATGAAACGACGCTCAAATGCACTGTCCATATTGCTCGCGAGGTTAGTTGTCGCAATGAGAATTCCGTCAAGTATCTCAATCTCTTCGAGAATGATATTCTGTATGGCATTATACATCTTGTTGACACTATGGTCTACATCGCTGCTTCGCTTACTTATTATGGCATCGGCTTCGTTGAAGAGCAATATAGGTTTTACATCACATTTGTCACAATAGTTCCGGTAGCGACGGAAAATGTTTCTGATGTTCTTCTCGCTCTCACCCACATATTTGTTCTTGATGTCTGTTACATTTACCTGCATGATGTCGCGCCCTGTAGAACGTGCGAGTTGCAGAACGGTCTCTGTCTTGCCCGTACCCGGAGAGCCGTAGAACAAGCACGCAAAACCGGTACGCATACCACCCTCCTTCATTCGCTGCTGAATGCCAAGGAAGTTATCCTGAGCGAGCATATCCTGAAGTTTGGTGATGGAAGCACGTTCCTCATTGTTGTAATAGAGAACCTTTTCGGTTATATTCTCATATGTGAGCAAACCGACACGATGGTCTTTCTCGGGAGCTGTCCACGAGATTCCGAGTTCCTGGTTTATGTACTCGCGTATCTCTTCGGAAATGGCGACATTCTCGCGTGGCGAGAAGCCTTCGCCTTGAGCATCACCCAGCAGATTCTCCTTGTAAAGGTCGCCACGACGCGCGGAGATTGCGCTGCACAATGCACGAAAATCGTTATAGCTGAATATAGAACTGAATTCATGGTCGCATATGTTGAGGTCGCCTTCGCTCACATATCTGTCGAGACAGAAGAAGAAGAGTGCGGTTTCACGAGGTTCGAGACTCTGGGTTTTCTTGTAGAGAAAGTGCTTCTTGTTGTTTTTCATTATGGCGGTAATCTCCTCAAGCATATCTTCGTTTGTTATGTTATCGTCTTCGGTCTCTCTGATTACCTCTGCCACTCTTTCCAGAAGTTTTCTTGTACAAAGGTTCTTGTCTGATACCGGAACATAAGCCACATTGTTCATATATGCAGAAAGAGCCTTTGGATTTATATGATAGCCATCTTCAAAGTCGTCCTTTTTGAAGCGTACTATACGGGCATTCACAAGAGACGCAATCTCTTGCATATATGTAAGCATCCTGATATTCCTGATGCCAAGATAGCCACCCATTCTGGCTGTATCGAGAACCGAGTTCGAATCTATAAGCATTGCAACCACCATCGACTGTATACGGCTAAACGAGAGTTTCTCTTCAAGAAAATCAAATGCCTCCTTTGCCTCGGAAAGAGCCTTGTCATCCAGTTCACTGCCCTTCGCGGCAAGCAGGACACTCTCAAATGCAGCAATAATGGTACCCGGACCACATTTTACATTGGCAATATCAAGACATGTTTTTCCCTTTTTTCTTGTTTTCAGTTTTCTCATATATGTTTGATTTTGTGATTTATATTAGTGTTTATACTCTTGTTCCGCACTTACGGCCTACTTTACAGAAATACTTTTACATGATGCAGCCTTCACACAAGCCCCTCATAACCATCCAGTAGCTCATGTACATAATCATTCATGCTCCAGTAAGTCAGCAACTCCTTATTCTTGATATTCTCCTTGTCATTTTCTTCAATAAACTCTCCATCGACACTCAGAAAACCTCCGACATCACCCTTGCGGACATAAAGGAATTTAGGGCAGATATCGGCATCATCGAACTGCGGCTCAATATAACAGCCTCCCATTGTAAGGAAACCGATCTTGTTCCCTTTGGTAAAGTAGAGATATGTGCTGCCAACTCTGTCGCTTGGATCCTCCAACTCATCCATCTCACAAGGAACAACAAGTTCTCCGTTACTGTCCAGCACTCCAAAAAGGCTCTTGTCACCAATCTTCTTTTCACAGATGTAGAAATTCCTGCTACCACGAATGAATGATATAGCATCATACTCAAATCCGCAAAGCTGAGTACCCAAGCCATCGGGAGCCACCAGGGCATACTTGTCCTCGAAGTTGCAAACCGCCATAGGCAATGATTCGAAAGGAGTATATGCAAAAAGCTCCGGGCAATCTTTATATATAGCAGGTACAATTATACGGCCGGTAACGTCAACAACTCCAGTTTTGCCATTCTCCTCAAATACAGAGTCAAACAGGTCATAATCCTCTCTAATGGAGTCAAATTCATTGAGCAAATCGCCATACTCCTTTTCATTCTCAGGCAGCATATACACAAGAATCTCCTTAATTCTGTTCTTGATAAACTGAATACGTTCACAAACTGTAGGTGTCACTTTCTTTTTCATATGTCTGGTTCTATTTAATAATGATTATTCAAAATATGCAGTTCAAAAGTAGTATATGCATGTGTAATTATCCCGAAAAGTTAGGGAAATCTTAGTAAGTTGCTTGACAAAACAAACATGCCGGCTACACGAATTCTGTTGGCAGGCTGTTCTTATGCAAAGAAAAAGGACAAGTGTGCAGAAGTTGTGCACAGATATAAAATATTCAAAATTTTTCTTGAGAAAGAATATAATTTCTGTGCACCTGCTGCACCGTGGAGAACTGTCGCCCCGCCAAATCAATACTCAAACAAACAGAGCAGTTCTTCCTCGTCTATCCTATCCTCGTCGTTCTCGTCAATAAACTCACCTTTCCTGCTTATGTAACCCCAGATACCTTCCTTGCACACATAAAGGTAACCATCCTTGTCCTCGACCTCGTCATACACAGGTTCAAGATAGAAGTTGTCCATTGTGATACCGCCGAACTTGCCGTCCTTCTCAATGACAGCGATATTGTTGGAGACAGCATATATGACATCCATCTCACATGGTACAAGCATGTTGCCATCGCAGTCCATGACACCTGCAAGAAGTTTGTCCCCCACCTTCTTCCAGCACCTATAAAGCGCGCAGCTGCCGAACATGAACTTTATCATCTCGTACTCGAAACCACACAAAGGAGTTCCGTTACCGTCACACTTCACAATAGCATACTTGTCGTTGAAATTACAGGCCGGTATAGGCATTACATAACCATATCTTCTATAGGTATAGGTTTCCGAGAAGTCCTTGTATAAGGCAGGTACCAGCACTTTGCCTGCCGCATTGCGTACACCCTTCTTGCCATCCTCTTCAAACACCTGGTCAAAGAGGTCATAAGACTCCATCAACTGGTTATACTCCTCGTACAAAGCATTAATCTCGCTTCTCTTCATTGTCACTTCCTCATTAATGACTTTAGACAATGTATCAAGGATACAATCTACACGCTCAACTACTTCTTCTGTTGCAATCTTCTTCATAAAATCTATTCTGTTTAAAGTTGTTTTTTTGTATCGTAAATATATTTCAATCTATAGAACGGTGCCATTCATTCCATTCACAGCATTTTTTTCTTTTGCGTAGCAAACGTAATGCTCTGCAATGCAGAGGATATGCACAGCTAATAAAAAAACGATGACATGGATTATGAAATAAAGCTCATCCGTCAGTTTTGGTGGCGAAAGTAATTCAATAGATTATTAAAAATCCGGAAAGTCCAACATTTATTTGATGCACGAAAGTTGGTTTAAGATAGGTGCAAGCTACAATGAAAAATGACCCACGTCGTGAAAGTTAGGATTTTCCACACTCCTCACAATAGCAAATTTGCCCAAGGCGTAACGCTTTGGGCAAATAGCAAGTGACCTGGGGTATATAACTGTCAAATATCCAGGATTGGCTCTCCAAAGAGATGCATGTCGGCAGGGAGCGAATACTCCAATCTGCCTTTTGAAGTGCGGAGTTTAGCGAGCAGCTTGCCAAGAACGTTGCAGCCAAAGTAGTACTTTTTGCCTTCAACCTCTACAAGCTTGGCTCCCCAGAATAGGTTCGATGCATAGTTAGTGGCTGTTGCATCCTCCACCGGAAGTAGCGTGGTTGAGTGAAGGTCGGTGCGGAAATCACTGTTATCCCTGTACTTGAGATTGAGGCAGTATTTCATCCACTCGGTCTGAATCTCTTTCCAGTCGGCGCGTTCCTGCCCCTTGAACTTGGCCTTGTACTCCTGCTTCTTACGGGCATCGACTCTTTGTTGGAACAAGTTGTCCTTGAGCCAGTTATGTGCCTCTGCGCTATCCATTCGGGCCATATTGTAGAGAATCTCAATCTGACGGAAACGGAAGTCGCCGTAGTGCATCCAAGTGGCAGGCTCCTTGAGGGGGAGCACCGACATGTTGTCGAGGGAATAGAAAGGAGTACCCTGCTTTGTAATAAACGGAACGCACTCCTCCACCGGGTAGAGACCGAACTTCTGAAGCTGCTTGAATTCCTCTTCGCTCTCGGGAATGAGAGCCTCAACTGAAGAAACGACCTTCTTCAATTCACACTTCAACTTGTTGTCTGCGAGCTGGTTCTTGATAAATTCTAATTTCATGTTCTGCATAGATGTGAAAGTTTTTTGCAAACTAAAACCACAACTATGCAAGATTAATTCACAGATAACAAAAAAGAATCATCTGTTATATTTTTCAAGATTCCTCTTTATGGCATCAATAATTTCTTCGCGTAAAGATGATGGCGACAACACCTCTACCTGTGGCATATAAGAGAAAATCTTTTGAATAAGTTCCTTGTTTTTCTTTACATGTATTTCAACAATGCACTCCTTCTCATCAATAATCTCCTGAGAATGATGCAAAGGTTTGGACACGACATACGGGAACCTGTCCGGGTCAAATTTCAACTTTATATCAAGAATTTCAGCATCTTCACCAGGAACCGTAACACCAATAATGTCCTTAAAATAGTCATCTACATCAAAGAAAACATTATCATAGAACTCCTTATTCGATTTCTTGACCCCACGGATTCTGTCGAGTGCAAAATTAGAAATTCGGCCATATTTAGACTCATAACCGAGCACAAACCACCGTCCGTTATACTGCTTAACACAGTATGGGTGAAAACAATATGTCTCCTCGTGCCCACGGTACGAACGGTACACAACATCAATTGCCTCATGGGCAACAGTGTACTTTATTATATCGCCCAGGAACTCAAGCCCCTTCAAGTTGCGGTTCTCGTCAAAGAACACAAGTTTCTCGGTGTTGGGTACAATATCGAAACGACACTCCAGATTGGTAATGACATCCTCCAACCACACATTGGACACCTTGTACTTTGCAAGCATCTCCAGGGTTGACTTTAGAACATTGTAATCCTGGTCCGAGATGCCCGACTTGAAGATTGAATAATCCTCATCGGCATAAACATAATAGCACTTACGCCCCCAATTGGGCTTTGCATCAATGGGAGCATCGTAAATACTCCTCATATTCTTGATATCATCACGCAACTGCCTGAGGCTTATACCATACAAGCCCTGCGCATCAAGTTCGTCATTCACAAAATCGAGCAATTCATCAATGGAATACCTGACCGCCCCACTAAAACAGCGGTCTAATATCCTGTAACGTAAAAGAGCATTTTTTGTAACGGGCATAGCTGATACAGAGGTTTTCGTTTGAGTTAAATTTGATTATTTTCGACACGGGCGCAGTCATATGCGCTATCGAAAAACAAATATATAAAAAAATATCGAGAAAAGCAAGCTGGAGGAGTTCGAAAAGTTTATGACTCCCGATCCATGGCGCTACCGAAATCGACGATAGTAAAGTGAGTTGATGAATTGGACAAAGATTGACAAGGCGGATTTAGTCCGCCTTTTTCTTTTAATATCAAAAAAAAATTTGTAATTTTACGATGAAAACTACTATTTGCCGTAAATATGAATGGGGCTCGTATAATAAAGTCTATTAAAATCCATACTATTAAGCATCTCGTATGTGGTAAGTTTTAGCAACTTGACAAGTTCTTTTACTTATATGGCAGATATTATCTTATAGTTTATAACGAAAGTAGAATAACATTTAACCACTGAATGAAATATGAGTTTCTTTGACAATATACTACGAAGTAGAAATATTAAATGGAATAATGATATTTATCTTTGGAGTTTGCGATTAAGTAATGATGAATATTACGAGTTGAAAGAAGCTCTAAAACACGGGGCTAAATATCGCGAGTTTACATCATTACGACGTGAAGCAACTTTATATTACGCAGAATGGTGGAGAAGAGAGTTTTCTGGGGGACACGCTAGCACAAAAGATGTTTGTGAGTCTATTTTTGGAGATGCACAACTGTCTGAAAAGCTATATGAAGCTGCAAAATGTGGAGCTAGAACTCTTAATATCCAGATAATACGAACACAAGGAGAGGAAAGAGATAGGGATAATATCAGATATTCCATATTCTACCAAGGTGGATTGCCTATGAATTATATCATCAGCGAGATTCAGAGAAGCAACTATTCAGCTTGGAACAGATTCTTCCGTAAACTTGTTTGGAAGTTGCATGACTACACTGATGTGAGTGAGAGTTTAGGAGTTACTGCACCGCTCAGTGATAGTATAAAAGCTTTCTGCGAGACATTAAGAATATCTGCTGATAGTCTTACGCCTAATCAACAGCCATACTATCATAATGAGGTCTGGTGGAATGTCATTATTAGAAACTTTGAAGAAGAGAAGCGTAAGCGTAAAGCGCGTTCTCCATTTGAATCAATATGGTTGTTTGGATTAGATGAAGTTGATAAAAAAATAAGTGTTGGATTCAAGTTCTCTGGTCCTCAGACTTTATCGGCCGAATTTATTACCGAGCACAATCTTGTAGGGAAATCCTTTACGACATTTTCTTTACTAGTAAACAACGCTCCAGTGTTCACACCTGAATACGACAAGAGGTTCTATTGCCGTAGAAATGTTGAGAAGAATGTACTCTGCTCTGTAGGAGATACAATTACCGTGGTCATAAATGAAACAGGTGAGGTTATATCCAATAGGGATATCAACTTCGATACACCTAAGGTAGCTTACTTAATCGATGAAGACAAGAACATATTTCGTCTAGGAGATACCCAACACCTCAAGGATGAGGTATGCAGAATCATTGCAACAGAAGACTGGAACTGTGAATGCAAATTTGATATATTTACTATTGATGGAATTAACTACAAGGTCTTTTACCCAGAAATGGGAACAGATCAAATGGTCTTTCACTCTGAAAGCAGAGCAGAAACTCGCACTATCAATCCAGGATCAGAATCACCTAAGACATTTATTGATTTTAGATGTGCGTTAAAACTTCAAGTACCCACAAAAGAAATTATATTTAATACAGAAGATACAGTACTTTTCTACGAGGCTTGCAATGAGACTGAAATTAATAGAGCTAGACCTTGCTCTGTATATTATGCTGAAAAAGGAAGTCAGCAATGGATAAGTAGGCCCAAATTTGGCGAGATACGAGCAAGAGTTAGACGCTCTGATAACGAAGCTGTAGAACCTGTAAAGTTCTTAAACGCAGGAAATCTAAACATCTCATACATATCATCATCTCGTGATACATGTGAGATAAAGATAGACTGGAAGCACGGTAGCGTAGAAACGGAGGACGCTAAAGTTGGGGAACGAGAGAATATTTGGGTTATCAATAGAAATACTTTGGCAGACCGCAGATATGCAAAATTTAAGTTTATTCCTTGCCCTGGACAAGGTTCGGAATTTACGTTGACAATACTTCCCCCGTTTTTCGGATTTAACATCTATGATAAAATGGACAGGAAGATGGGGACTAATTCCATCATTCCAATGGTAGATATCAATGATTTTAGATATTATTTCCATCTCCCTAGCATTATGCATTTGCACCCTAATGGTATTAGAGGTGATCTGAGATATGTATACTGCGAAGACAATCAAAATCACGGAAATAAAATTACTGAGTACCTATGTGGAAATAAGCAACGTAGTTCTTTCATTCCATATGAAGGTAGATTAGCATCAATGTTCATTGATGGAAGTGAGCAGATACATAGAATGATCAATCACTCATGTTTATCTCTTCCAGATGCAGAGGCTAAGATTGCTTTCCAAGATGGGGCTAGAACTCATATGCTAACATTTAAGGCATTTCCATACAGACTTAAGTATGAGACGGGAATGGTGATTGTAAAGAATACATCTGTACTCCCGCGTTACGACGATGATCTTTTAGCTATCCCGATAGACACTCCCGAGTGTGAACCAGTTATCTTACAACAAAGCAAGGAACTCAGGAATTGCTATTTACTTCCTGATATAATCACAAATAGCGCATACTCCCGCTGGCTGATATATGGAAGACTGCGTGGATATGTTCTTCCTTTTGCGATTGATACAAAAGAGGAGCTAGACAGAGGTAGAAGAGATGGTTTTAGAGCGAATAAAATCAATGAACTTAAGCACGAGTTCTTATCTGCACCAATATTTGACAGTATATGGAAAAGAGCTATCGATTGGTATAAACGATTACCTTTAGGACGTATCCCTGGTACATCAATCCTTGAACTTGTTGCTATTGCTGATGACAATATGCTCATTAAGAAGTTTGCTTTACATCTGTGGTTTGATACATTAAACCGAAATGAATCAATGGATACGCTTAAGGCGTCTCTCATAGAATTTAGCGAGCAGATGTCATTCCTATGGGCTTGGGTAACAAATGAAAGTATCATTGACTTTGCAATAGATTACCTCAAGTCAGATGATTCCCAATTACTTAAGTATTACTATACATGGGTTCTATCACTACCAGATGATTCCAGCAAAAAACGGTATTTACTGACAAATCCAGCTCAAAAAAGAGCCGAATTTCTCTTATCTGAGTTTCAAGAGTGGCTCAATATTGTAATACAAGATGGTATGCCGCGTCAGAACCTGGAGTATCCTGATGTTAATACAAATGGTGATGGATTAATATCTAAGGAGGCAAAAGAGCACTTTGTTTGTGTCAGAGAAACAATAAGTAACTGGAAGAACTTAAGTCCTAACGAGCTCTGGATACAAGAAAGACATATGTTGTCTAATATTTTTCAAGCGGTATTGAACTTTGGCGATATCGATGGAAACGAAAATATAAAGCGCGAAATACGCAAAAGCATAATTACAGGTTTAACATACAGCAATAATAGATATGAATTTTAAGAGTTTATATGCAGAAACTAAGGAGAACATAGAACTCGCTCTTCTTTCACTTTGGGCCCCGGCTAATCACAGAATGCGCAAAGTCATGACGGATTTAATAAGACGCGAACCACTCTTTGCTGAACCAGTCTTTCAATCAATGTTTCCATGGAAGGATACAACTGACCCAAACTGGCGCAACTATATTGCTCCAGAAGTTGTTCAAATACAAGAAAAGAAGGCTGTGAAAAATGGATATGTGTATACACCTTTTGAGCACCAAACAAAAAGTTGGAAACAACTTAAGGATGGAAATAGTATAGTTGTAACTAGTGGTACAGGTTCAGGTAAAACAGAATGCTTTATGCTGCCTATCCTTAGTGATATTTATTCACGACGGAATAGCAACAACGGGAACGATCCTGTTGAGGCAATATTTCTTTATCCATTAAATGCTTTAATGCAAGATCAGAAGGATAGATTGGGTTCTGATTGTCAAGAACTAGGCTTAAAATTCGCTGTTTATAATAGTTCGCTTAAGGAAAGCAAAGCAGTTGGGTCAGTAAACCCCAATTATCCCAATGCGGAGGTGAGGACTAGAACCTCTGTAAGAACAATGCAGAATAATGGAAGCCCATCTTGTCCACAGATACTCCTCACAAATCCAAGTATGCTGGAGTATATGCTTGTACGCAATAGCGACCAACCAATCTTTGAACGTTCAAAAGGTAAACTTAAATGGATAGTTATTGATGAGGCTCATACATATACCGGATCTGCAGCTATAGAACTTGCATATCTTATTAAGCGAGTTCTTTCCGCATTTAATGTTAATCGAAGTGATGTGCAGTTCGTTTGCACGAGTGCGACTATAGGAGACCCGAATAAGCCCCATGAGCTATTAGATTTTATTGAAACCATCACTGGAGAGATTCCTTCTGGATGTAATCAGAGACTGGTTCATGTCGATGGAAATCGCATTGTGCCACCTATGCAGACGTCAGATGTGCAAATTGCGCTCAAGAATGTAGGATTAAGCAGTATTTCGCCTACCAATGTCTTAAAACTTAGAGATGATATCAATAAACAACCGCTTAGTTTGTCAACGATATGGGCAACCTTATCAAATCAATCATACAGCGTAGAAAGTTGTCTAGATCTATTGGATAAACTTTGCAACATCAAGATAGACAATAATTATCTTTTGATGGCAAAAGGCCATTTTTTCATGAGAACCATAAATGGTCTATATGCTTGTGTAAACGAATGTTGTAGTGCTTATAAACTTGGAGAAGGTAGTGGATTCGGTTACCTAACAACCGAGAAAGGTGCTTCTAGATGTCCGCACTGTGGAGCGCAACTTTTGGAAGTTGTTCAATGCCGAGACTGTAAAGAGTTTATGATAGTTTGTGAGGAAAATGACAAGCATGAAGTACGCCCTACATATGTTCTATCCGAGCAGATCAACATTGATGACGAGGATGATGGCGACAACGATGATAATGACACTGATGGAGGTATATTAACTGATGAAGGATGGCAAAAACTATATCTTGCTAATTTCGGCAATGGTCGTGTCTACACAAAACCACATCCAAACTATGAAGAATCTAAAATATCTATCAGTTGGGATGGAACAAGTCTTCTCGCTAGTGAATCCGTTAACTCTAATTGGTTCAGACTCGCAAACAACGAAAAGCTGTACTGCCCGAACTGCGTAAGCGGAAGCGGAGAAGAAGGCGCCAACTTCCGTAATTTCAGATTGTCTTCTAATTGGGTGAATGGTGTTATTGCTCCTGCTCTCCTTCAGGAGGGTCGCGATGATAATAATTATTGGGGTAAGTATATTGCATTTACTGATAGTAGACAAGGTACTGCTATCAATGCTAAACGTTTCAATATTGACTCAGAAAGAAGTTATTCGAGAAGCCGAGTTGTTGATCAACTCAGCGACCCAAGCAACCACCCGCAGATTAAGGGACTTATTAAGAATGGAGTATGTGGAGATACTTTGAAGCAAATTGTTGCTCTTCTGAACTTGGATAATCAACTCCCTTTATTTAATCTCAAGTCATTTGCCGACTGTATCTTCAGTCAACATATTTTTGACCATGTTGACTATGATGCTAGCAAGCATTCTACAAGTGGTAGACACACGAAAGATGAAGAAGCATACAAAAATGCACTTCTTCGTAGCAATATTGGTAGACGACCAATGCACTTAGCCAGTCTTGAAAGCCTTGGTTTGATTACTATGTCATACCCATCAATCGAAAATGCCCAATTAACTAACAATTGGAGCAATGCAGGATTTACCCAAGAGGAATATCAAGCATTCCTTAAAATCTGTGTAGATTTTCATATTAGAATGGGTAACCATATTCAGTGCTATTATCCAAATGAGATTCAGTATATAAGAGAGTCTAATAGGTCGACGCCATATGATCCAGCTGATTGGCCTAAGGTTCATATTGAGAACGCACAGCCTAAAATTACTCAAAATAGATTAATCCTTTTGCTTTGTGCCGCTCTTGGTATTCACGATATTGCATCTCTTGCACAAAACGAGCACAAGATTAACAACCTAATGAACGATGCGTGGATTTATCTTTCTACACACACTCTCAATAAGGTTGACACAAACGATGCCTACTATAATGAGATTGATGACCAAGGTAATCACAAGTTTTATGGCTGGTACTATATTGACTTATCTCTAAATTCAGACAAGTGTAACATTAAGGCAGCACACACGCTACATGTGTGCCCGTTTAATTACAATCTGCTTGACACTACTTTTAGGGGGTATTCTCCTGCTATTAGAGGAACTGTCTGTGCAGAAAATTTCAATAGATTCAAGTTGTCTGCTGACTCAAAGGTCTCTATGCCTATTTATAGGAGTAAAGATTTTGAAGATAAAAAGGCTGAGTTAATTTCAAAAGGAATATGGAGTGATAGACATAAGTACGCTTATCAACTATCTAAGGACGGGTATCTAACTGCGGAACATTCAGGTCAGCAAGATAGAGGTATCTTGGATCATTACACGGCACAATTTAAGTGCACACCACATAAATTAAATTTACTTCAGTGTTCAACAACTATGGAAATGGGTGTTGATATAGGTGATATTGATACTGTTCTTATGACCAGTGTACCTCCTACTAGTGCAAATTATCTTCAGCGTGCTGGTCGAGCAGGAAGACGTGGACAAAGTAAGGCTATCGCAATTTCTCTTTGTCCTCACACATCTATCGGTCTTCAAGCATTCCGCAATCCGATGAGGAATCTTATCAGCAGAAATCCTGCGATAAAGCCAGTTGAAAGTGCGATTATCGTACAAAGACATCTGAATTCATTCCTAATACGTGAGTATGTAACTGCAAACGATGTAGCATTCAATAAAGTTCATGAATGGTTGTATAAGAATGGCTTTTATAATGAATTTAAGGATTGGATTGATGCCAGAAGAAATGATGTTAATATCAAAGATAAATTCACTAGAGTATTTGGAAATGTAAATATTTCCAATGCTATTTCTTCTGCTATAACCGCACTAGATACAATAGCATCAGATTATCAAGAAATCATTGATAATATAGAACGTGAAATCAGTAATTCCCAAGGTAATCAAGCAAAGATCGATGCTCTATCTATTCAAGAAACAACACTTGGTAATCAAGAATTGAAGGGATATCTTGCAGAAAAACAATTCCTTCCTAATGCTGATATGCCGACGGGAGTAGTTGAATTCAATTATATTGATGCATACAACTATAAAACTTTAAAAGGAAAAATTAAAGAGTTAGAGGAGAAGAGAATAGAGCTTCAGAATGCAACATTGCGAGGTCAAGTTAACAATCTTAAGCATCGGATTCAAGAATTGGAAGAACAGATAGAAGATATTAAGAAAAAAACAGTGACATCTCGCGAAATCAAGGTTGCTCTTTCAGAGTACGCACCTGGTCAAATGGTTGTTATTAATGAACGAAACTATATTTCTGCTGGTATTGAATGGAAAAATAGTTTTGGTCAGCAACAGCCATTGAAATATTTTTATCACTGTCCATCATGCGGTCGTTATGAATACACAGACGACTCAACATTGTCAACATGTGTTTGCGGTTCACTATATCGTAATATTCTAAATCCTAATAATCGTCAACAGTACTCTATGGCAATTGAACCGATAAGATTTAGAACTGATGTAAATAGAGGTATTAACCGCCAAGAGCATACAGTCAAGACATTCTATCAAATACAGACTGTACTTACAAATGTTGATTGGAGAAATTGTGTTGCTGGGCCTCAGTGTGATATTGTAGGATCTGACGATGCCCAAGGTGATATTGTATTCTATAATGTCGGTGCTGGCTCCGGATTCAGTTTGTGTCTTGATTGCGGTAAAATGGAGGTCACAAGATGTCAAAGAACAACAACTAACTGGTTGCATAAGGATATTACACAACATGATGTTCCGTGTCCCGTCAACAATCCAAAGAATAATGTACTCCTTTCGGGTAAATTCCCAACCTCTTTTGTTTCATTAAGGTTCTATAAGGATGCATCACGAACAGAGTATGTAAATGACATCGACTTACTATATTCTCTTGGTGTTATTCTATGTAAATCATTGGTGCAAGTAATAGGCATTGATGATAATGAGGTTGATTTTGATGTTAGACAAGAGGGAAATTATTCATCTATTTATATCTATGATACCTCAAAAGGCGGTTGTGGCTATTCAACCGAGTTGCTTGATAGTAGTATTCTTAATAAGACTTTCGACCTTGCAAAAGGTTTGCTTAGCTCATATACTTGCCATTGCGAGAATCAGGTTAACGGAGCTTGTGTAAGATGTCTTGTAGATAGGAACTCACAACGTTATGAGAAGAACCTCTCTAAATATAAGTTATTAGCGTGGTTTACAGGACAGACAATGTCAACGGCAGCCTCTAGCTCTGGCGCGATAGCTGTACCTATGCCGCTAAAACTTCTTGCGACTAACTTGTATTCTCGAGCGTCAAAACATGATTTCACATTCTGCGCAGATGCAAACAATATGAACGTTTTGGATTGGTCTAGCAAAGATGGTGCAATGGGAAGAATTATTCACGAGTGTATCAATAGAGGAAAGAATGTTACGATTTTGGTATCAAATGTCCCTAATGCACAAAAAGGGGCAAAGTTAAGTGACATCATTCCATTCATAGATTTCCCATCTAAATTTCCTAATTGTATAGTAAAGGCAGTTGAGAGTTTGGAGACTTCGCCGTCTGTATATTCTGCGCTGATCATAAACAACAAAGAACATTACTTCACAGAAACAGAAGGTGTTCTTGAATTTAATGAATACTGGGGAGACAAATGTACTCACTTATTTGAGGATAATAACATTCCATTATTTATGGATGGAATATTCCCTACATTTGATGATGTGATAGCCTTGACGCAACCAAATGAAATAACGCGTTCAGCCACATTAAAAAATCTAGGTAATGTAAGGCTTAACGAATTATATTCTATTATTAAGGGTTCATTATTTCATGGTAATGACGAACAAGATGTGTCAAGAATCTTGCATGGAAAGAAAGTGAATATAACTTTCAGCGACTCGTATGTTAATAGTGCTCTTGCAGCTCTAATTCTAGTTAATCTTATAAAAGAGGTTAAAGAAACATACGACTTTGAAATCAATGAAGTTAATCTTCAGATTCAAGGCCCAAAGAGAAATTGTTATAATGATAAATGGAGTAATTACACTTGGCTTTCTTGGTCGTTCCCTAACTCTAATGAGGCTGACAAATATCTTAGAGAGGTGTTTGAGGAGTACTTGGATATTACACCAAACTTTTCTCCAATTATCCCGGATCATTTTAGGTGGTTACGTTTCCAGCCGTTGGGCGAAAATAAATACATAGAGATTCGCCCTGATCATGGTATACTTGGTGGATGGCAATCAAAGCAGGTATATGGTGATCTATATTACATAACAGAGTATAGCGAAATTGAATGTAAGGACAACATCTCAATTGTGTATTACCTTCTCATAAAAAAGTAGTTAGCGAATGCCAAATATCGAATATGACTAGTTTTAATAAAACTAGCAAAAATTTCAAAGTGGCAAAATGACTCTTTGAAGTAATGCCTATTAAGACAACAAACTCGTGAGCGAACCTCACGAGTTGTTTTTTATTATTCACATTCTAAGTGGTAGTCACACTAATCAGTTGGACGGAATAGTTAATTGGTTGGTCTTACTAACTGACTACTAATCTTATCAAGTTGACTACAATTTGTAGTCAACTGCATTCCCCAAAATCAGTTGTATTCAATCTGTATACAACTTAACATTCTACAATAGAAAGTGGATATTCACAACCCTCAAAAACCATATCGAACACAAGCAACATGGTTTTTGGGGCTATGTTATTATTTATTTAAAATTTAACTCGTATTTTCTATGAAAAATCACTATCTTTGTGTCAGAATTAGGGCGCCGAGCGGCAAAAGCGAGAAGTCGCCATTAGTCACAATTGCAAGGCTCAATTGATGCCCTTATTTCACCCACAACTTTGTAACTATCTGATTATCAAGGTTGTTTATTTTCTGCATAGGAAAGTAACCCACGATTATCAACAATTATAAAATACTACTATTGATTATAAAGGCGTTGATTATCAGCGCCTTTTCTTTTTGTCATATGACTAATATAACGTCATATGGAAAACGAAAAAACAAACGGATATGTATTCTCTTTTCACAGAGAAAAATACAATTGGGAAGAGATAAAGTCATTCACTCACGAGGAGTGCCTTGAAAGGGAAGAAAATGAAACATTTACCGAATGGGAAGAGTTCTATAACTGCGTTGACTGTAGTGATTTTTGCTCCAGTGATATTGAATGTGATTACTACTACAGGTTCTTCCCGTTGGATGGAAGGGAGTATTATGTATATATGATAGATGGTGAACAGACTTGCACATTGGACAACGGAATGGAATGCTGTGTATGCGATGGTTTTTTCACGATATACGGACCAGAGGAAGATGACCGCGAACCGTACGACTCGTTGAATGTTCCACTCAACATACTGAAGGAGGTTGTAGAAAAATGTGAAGGTTCAAAAAGAGTCACTCTTGCTGAGTTTGAGGAGTTGTTTGCAAACGAAGATTTCCCCGCAACGCTTGTAATAAGAGACGAGTAAAGTGACTTATACAGGTATTTTAACCAGGCGTTCTAAAAAAGCATGCAACTTTTTCACAAAACACTCATCTGTGCACTTCCCATGCACAGATGATGTTTTTCTTTGCAATACGATTGGTTTTTTGTAACTTGTCGAACACATTCGTATTTAGCCTAATCCTTATTATAATATAATGTTATGAGTAATTCTGAAAGAAACAATCTCACTAAAGAGATGGAGAACGCTACCCTGCCATTGGGTGAGCCGGTATCAAAAGCTGATTTGCTTGAGGCTAATGCAAAGTTCCGTGATGAGATTCTTGCCTTCAAGCCACAGGAGTTGTTGAACGAGTGTAAATAATTTTAAAAGGGTATATACTATGGCATTTTTTGGAAAGATGAAACACTACTCTATTGAGAGTATGGATGAGTTGTTGGCAAGTGTTGGGCATCTGCGTCCCTATCTGCGCGTGTATGATGAGAAGGAGAGTATTCTCTTTAACTCCAGAAGCAGGGGCGAGAGCAAGATTCTTAGTAACTTTCATCCAAGCAGTGTTCCGCTTCCCTGGAGGGGTAAGTTGTTCAACAGCGTCGAGGCTATGATTTTCTATACCTATATTGAGGATAATTGCAAGAACCCCAAATGGGAGGAGAAGAAACGCGAGGTTCTTGAACAGATTCTTGCCACCAATCATGGACGTGAGGTGAAGGAGATTAACCGCGAGTCGAAGCTCTACAGCAAGGTGCGTAAGGCTACAGTGTCCGAGATTGGTGAGGATAATTGGGATTTGTATGCCTGGAAGGTTGCCTGTGATGCCGTTAAGGTAAAGTATGAGCACTGCCCCGAGTTCCGCAGTTTTGTAGATGCCAACCACGGCAAGTCGTTCATCGAGAACAGTTGGTAGAAGAAGATTCCTAAGGCTGGTGTGTTGAAGGTCACTGATGAGGCAAGTCCTTACTTCGGCAAATACATTGGTTGCAACTTCACCGGTGTTGCCATTCAGCGTTGCCTGGAGGATGGCTGATTTTTTTATCTTTTCCTAAACACACACAAAAAATATTATCTGTGCATTACCTCTGCATAGATGATGCTTTTCTTTGCACCAAGAAACAAAAAAAGATGAGGGGGAGAGAATAAAAACTCAAAGATTTAGCTTGGATTTTATCGACTTGATATATTTTTACAACTGATTAAAATAACAAATAATCAAAAGGAATACTATGGAAATAATTTTTGCAATCGTTTTGGGAGTGGTATTGGGTGCGTTCATTGGCTTTGTAGTGGCACGTGGTAAGAATAAGGAGCAGCAGAACATCACCGACAAGCTACGTTGGCAATTGGAAAACGAAAAGTCCAACGCAGAGCTTGTGTCACAGAGTCTGCAACGGCAGATTGCAAACACAAAGAGTGAGGCAAGGGAGCAGATAGAGAGCATAAAGGCAGACTGCGAGAAGCGTGTTGCAGAGATCAGGAGCGATGCCGAGAAGCAGAGCGCTGATGCTTTGGCAGCACAGGAGAAGAGACACGAGGAGGCCATCAAGGCACAACAGGGGCTCTTTGACGAGACTATGGCAAAGGTTACTGCACAGGTAAAGAGTGCTACCGATGATATGCTCAAGCAGCGCCAGAAGGAGTTTGCCGAGTCAAGCAACACCAATCTGGGGCAGATTGTAAACCCGCTGCGCGAGACAATAGAGAAGATGAAGCAGACCATGAACGACAGCACGCTCAAGCAGACCGAGCTGAGCAGCGAGATGAAGGTTAACCTTGAGAACATGATGAAGCACAGTGAGGCTGCAAAGCAGAGCGCTGACGAACTTGCGCGTGTGTTCAAGCACAAAAGCAAGGTGCAGGGTGACTGGGGCGAGCGTGTACTCGATGAGTTGCTCGCGTCACAGGGCTTGACACAAGGCATTCACTACGACATTCAGGCAACCATTCGTGATGCTGCCGGCAACGTGGTGCGAACCGACACAGGTAGCAACTTGCGCCCCGATGTCATCATGCACATTGACAACAACCGCGAAATCATCATCGACTCAAAGGTGTCACTTACAGCCTTCTGGGACTACATCAATGCCGAGAATGAGGAGGACCGTCAGAAACACCTGAAGGCGCATATCGAAAGCATCCAGAGACATGTGAAGGAACTGTCTAAGAAGGACTACTCCTCATACATAAAGGCACCCAAGGTGAGAATGGACTATGTGATAATGTTTGTATCACACACCGGTGCCCTGTGGACAGCGCTGAACGCGCAGCCCGACCTTTGGCGCAAGGCTATGGAAATGAACGTGTTCATTGCCGACGAGCAGACTCTCTTTGCTGCGTTGAGAATGATAAGTCTCACCTGGGCACATATTGCACAGGCCGAGAACCACGAAAAAGTATATGAGCTCGCGAACGAAATCCTTGACAGGGTTGGCAAGTTTATGAAGAGCTACGAGAATATCGGCAAGGCTATTGAGAGTGCCCAGAAGGCATACGAGGATGGAGAGAAGAAACTCACCCCTGGCGGACAAAGTATAATCAATACCTGTGCAAAGCTGGAAAAGCTCGGTGCAAAGCAGAGTTCAAAGAACCCTATCAGGCAGATTGAATCGGTCACAGGCATCGAGTAACCTTTGCAGGATATCATGCAAGAGAGAGTACTGGCAGAATTATGTTCAACAACAAGCCTATGCAGTAACAGGCAAGACAAAATCATTCAATCACAATGACAAAAGATTCCAAAACCCGTATCATTGGCGCCATCATTGGCGATGTCGTTGGCTCGACTTTTGAATTTGTCAACAAGATTCCCGCTAAGTTCAAACTCTTCAGAAATGCTTGTTCCTTTACCGATGACACGGTGCTGACAGTTGCTATTGCAGACGCATTGTTGCATAACAGAACGTTTGCCGACGCTATTTGCGATTGGGGAGAGCGTTATACATACGCCGGCTTTGGTGGTTCATTCCGCGAATGGAAAAAGCGTCGTAAGAAAGATCCTAATGCTACAAACAATAGCAAGGGAAACGGTTGTGGCATGAGGGTGAGCCCTGTAGGTTTTTGGGCAAAGTCGATTGACGAAGCGATGTCGCTTGCCAAAGAGAGTGCCATAATCACCCACAACTCGCCCGAAGGCATTGCCGGGGCGCAGGCTATTGCCACGGCGGTGTTTATGGCAAAGGAGCAGAGGGGCAAGGAGGAGATTAAGCAATTCGTGGAAAAGACGTTCGGATATGACCTCGATTTAAGCTACGAAGAGATTTGGAGCAAGGTAAACGAGTATGACAATGTAAACAAACTGCGTCGTGAACGTGAGTGGGCAGAGAACACCTGCCCGGTGGCAATCATAGCATTCCTGAATTCCAACAGCTATGAGGAGACCATAAGAACTGCTATTTCATATGGCGGTGACGTTGATACCATTGCTTGTATGGCTGGCGGTATAGCAGCCGCATACTATGGTGTACCCCAGGATATCATTGACGGCGTTGCACCATATTTGCCCCAGGATATCATTGATGTCGTAAATGAATTCGACGGCTTGACTCTTGTGAACCGAAACACACCATCGCAGATTGACCGCTGGGTAAAGAAGGGACATGTACTTGTATATGGAAGCGGTAAAGATTTTGCAGGAAAGACAAAGAGCGGTAGCCTTCTGAGGAATAATGAACCTGTCGGCTATATAGCCAACCGTCGCTTCGGGTCAAAGCACCAGTTGGAAGGTCTGGCAGGTAATTCCTATGCCATACCAACGGTTGGAGTCACATTGGAAGAGATTGGCAAAGGAGTGGAAAGGTTTACTGCCTTTGTCAACGAACATCCCGACCTGGTTTTCCTTGTCACAAACATAGGATGCTCCCCAAAGGCGGGGTTCACACCAGCTGAGATTGCCCCATTATTCAGTTGCATTGCCGACAATGCGAACGTGATGCTTCCCAAGGAGTTCCGCGACATGATTGAAAAATGTTGAACAAAATGTATTTTTCACTTATCTGTGAGCAAAAACTGCACAGATAACATTTTCCTTCGCATAGACAAAAAACAGTACACATGAAAAGATTCACCGAGGCACACAACAGAGATTTCAGAACTGCGCTTGCAGAGGTTAAGAACGGTCGCAAACAGACACACTGGATGTGGTACATTTTTCCACAGGTGGCAGGTCTTGGCAAAAGCGACAAATCTGCTTTCTATGCAATAAGGACACTCAGCGAAGCCAGGGCTTTCCTTGCCGACAGCACACTTGGGGTAAACCTAAATGAGATATGCGAGGCTCTGCTTTCGCTCGAGGGCATACAGGCTGAGCGCATCTTTGGCAGGGGTGACGCAACCAAGCTACGTTCGTCAATGACCCTGTTCGATGCAGTTGCTCCCGACAGCATCTTCGGGAAGGTGTTGGAAAAATACTTCGACAACAAGCGTGACGCTAAAACCTTAGACTATCTGTCGCCCTACAGGCAAGTGACAGCTGCACTTGATTTCATTGGTGTCGATACAAAAGACTTCAACATAACCAGGCAGATGTACATTCACCGCAGCAGCAACCCAATGCACCTATTCAGCCATTTGTACAGGGTGATGATAGGCTGCGCGCTCATTGCCTGGAAACTAAATCAACCTCGTTTGGGATTATTGGCATTCATTGGCGCATTCATCCACGACCTTGCACGCCTCAACGATGGCGATGACCACCAACACGGACGCAGGGCCGCCACGGAGATACTGCCCAAACTCACGCATATCCTTGCAAAATACGATATAACAGACGAGGAGCTCGACATTATAGCAAAAGCCGTCACATACCACAACGAGCACATCGACATGCGTTTGAGCAACCAGTGCTACATCACCGCAAAGATTCTGAAGGATGCCGATGCACTCGACCGTTGCAGGTTCAGAAACTCGGAAGCAAGCCTGAACACCCATTACTTGAAATACAAGGTAAGCCATGAATGCATAGATACAATAGAGTACATATGCAAACAAAGCCGCAGAAAAAATTGTATCCACAACGAGATACCTTTCAAGGATTTCGTTGAGGCTACCATAATCTAAACAAGTTCAAAAGTTTAAAGCGCAAAATCCTTACCTGTGCAAGACACTGATGCCAACAGACGTTTTCCGGAAGGATATTGAGGCGCCCCCCAAAATAGCATAGACCGCTTCAAAAGTGAAGGTCTTATTGTCGCAAAGAGCCTTAATAGGAACAATGCCAACACTACAGAGGTTCTGAAACCTGATGCTTATGCAAGCAAACTATTATATCGTATGCTTTGAAAATTACATACAAGACATTCTTCTTGTCTTGTAAAATATAATCAAATTTGATTTCTATTTTTACTTAGGTAATAATATAGATGTTGACCCAAACATATAAAATACCGCGTTTTGTCATATCGAATCGAAGATCGACGCCCGAAGGGGCTAAAGTCAACGTATGTGAGATATCTCAAATACCGTTTTTAGAGATCCCTCGTCGCTCCGCTCTGTCGGGATGACATTGACGGATAAAATCCGGGGCAACTGCTATATTGTTGCTTTTACTTATTTGCAATAAAACTGCACAGAGAGGAATTGTCCAAAAGAAACTACAATGATTAAGAGTGATAAAATATGTGAGTTACGTGTCGTTTGTCGCAACGACAGCGAAGGGAAGTATCCATTCAGCATATACACAGCGGCCAAATACTTCTATCCATCTTTTGCTGCGGCAGAAGTAGCTATTCCTAATATGGTTGAAAAATATGCTTCTCAAAAGTGGATGAATGTTTATCAGTATGTCATTTATACCTTTACACAAAACACAGAGATTACAGAAATGAGTAGAGATGCAGCAGACATTGCCGTATACCTACCCGATGGTTCTCCATGGATTCGTACAGGCGCAGAAGGCATAATACGAAAAGGAGAGATCTATGAACATATTGATGCCGGCAATAATGTTCACGTCTGTATTATAGAAGAAGAGGCCCGACATGATAATACTTGTGGTCATTTGATATTGAACAGCGACTATACAAAGGGTTGGAGTTATATAACAGATGTTATGCCATGCACATATCCTGTTTCTCATGAATACTCAGATGCTCTAAAATCTAAACTTGCGCGACATGACGAAGTTGAACAAAGAGTATTGACACCGACTCGCGGAGTACCTTATGCCATTAAGACCAAGCATAATGAGGACATGAATGATTATCTGTATGTTCCGGCCTCTTTCTCAGGATTCAAATATGATTTATTCTTTGACTGCAATGCAGCTTATCGAAAGAATATGCATCCGTTGTGGTTCTATGTCGCTCACCCTCTTGAGGATAAAATGATACTGTTACCTATAACTGTTTCGTCAGAACTTACATTGATGTGGGAGGAGCATGGACATCTAATGTATGATTTGTGCATAACAGAAAACCTGATTGATTTCATACAGTCCAATCTTCAGGATATTATGAATTTGGCGGATTGTCAATATGGACCTGATTATTTCTTGTGGAATATGATGAAGATGAACAACGTCACAAATATGCAAATCGGGGTGGAAGGTGAGAAAAATTTATAGAACATTCCGGCAGTAGCTACCTTTGCACGAAATCATATTATAGCGAGCTCGAGCTGGATAGTATGTAATGAAATAATTTTTTGACTATGGTATCAGAAAAAAAGATGGATAATAGAAGTGAACAGTACAGAGAGGCTTATCTTAATGCTTGTCGAGTAATCGTTGCAGGAAGTCGCAGTTTTTACAATTACCGCTTGATGGAGCGTGAATTGGACAAGCTGTTCAACGAGAACGAAGAGTTTGCCGGCAGAGAGATTAAAATAATATCAGGAAGAGCTCTTGGGGCAGATACTTTGGCCACCGATTATGCCGACAACCATAAATTGACAAAAATACTATTTCCTGCAAATTGGAAACGATATCCGCACATTGCCGGTTTTTTGCGCAATGAGGACATGCTGTCAGTTGCAACGCATCTTGTTGCCTTCTGGGATGGTATGTCTAATGGCACTCGCCATATGATTGAAATTGCAAAGGAAAAAGGAATTCCGGTCTGGGTTTTTCCGACTAGAAGAAATAAAGATTAAACATTAACTTAAAAATCAAGAATTATGAGCTATTTGATTCATTGTCATCATTGTGGTAAAGAGTTATCAACTAATTGGACGTGGTTTGTATGTGATAAGTGTGGTTTCAGAGTATGTCCTTCGTGTTTAAGTAAGCATAAAGGCCAGTACTCATCAGGTGGATTCAAGTGTAGTAAATGTGCATTCGGGCAAATGAAACAGGAATAACCAAATTCAATACTATACATATATTTTGGGGGAATAAAGTGGACAAAACCAGAAAAAAGCATATCTTTGATAAACTTTCTGGCGAAACATATTAAAAACAAAATACTATTATACTATGGCAAAAATTACACGACGGCACATATTTCTTTTATAAGGAATGGGAACGTATGTGTATTTGTTTTCCAGAAAAGACATTGAGCGTAAACATTGCAAAGGGAAACGATAAATTCAATATCAGATTCTGTGGTTGGGAATAAATGGAGAATAACGATAGTAAATACTGCATTCAACGCAACCCCTAAAGCTTATAGAAAAAGATTTTGGTTCGCACTTCATCTGCCAACTTTTGAAAAGTTTCGTTTCTTTATGCTATCTTCGCGAGGTATTTAGAATATAGCATTATGAAAATCACCTTACTCGTCGTAGGACGCACCGTTGACAACAACATCACTGCTGGTATAAAGGACTACACACAACGTGTGGGACACTTTGTACAATTCGATATGGAAGTGATTCCCGAATTGAAAAATGCCAAGAAGTTAAGCGAGGCGCAACAGAAAGAGATGGAGGGTGAGCTTATCCTAAAATCCATTATGCCGGGCGACCGTGTTGTATTGCTCGACGAGGGTGGAAAGGAGTTCCGTTCGACTGAATTTGCTTCATGGATAGAACACAAGCAGAATATTTCGACCAAACGCTTGTTGTTTGTTGTTGGCGGCCCTTATGGATTTTCACAAAAGGTATATGATGCGGCACATGAAAAACTGTCGTTGTCTAAGATGACTTTCTCTCATCAGATGATACGTTTGCTGTTTATTGAACAGCTATACAGAGCATATACAATCATCAATCACCTGCCCTATCACCACGAATAAGTTCTATTCGACAGGTTCTTCCAGAGGCACGAAGACATAGCATCCTGCATCAAGGTTTCCCGGCTCTCTGGGTACACCGTCAAGGTCGTAAGGCATGGTTTCTACAAAGAGTTCCGAAGCTATTCCGCGTGCTGTCGATATTTCGGTCAGATGAAAATCGTAATCAAAGGCCTTGTTGTCTATTTTCAGGAAATGCTCTTTTGCAAAAGGCTCGGTTTCATGGTTGTCGTAAATGATATTTACAAAGCAGCTGTCATCTGTTTCAACTGTATTTATCAACGAATTTTCAAAATAGTAGTTTACGGCATTAGGCACTGTGTCGCCAAAAGCTGTAAAATACCCCATAAGTTCGTCTTCCTTTGTTCCTGTGATTATACAGTTCCTGAATGCAGCGCCATACAATGGCATAGGCTCACCCTCCAGGCTGTTATGCAAGGCAAGAGCCACGTCACGTTGTTTCCAAACATAAAAATTGGCAATGGTGCAATGGGTAAACGACACATTACCTCCCACCACCTTCACGCAATTGCCTTGAGCATTGGCAATAAGAGAATTCTCGACATTTACATGCGCTGCATAGCTCTCAAGTGCATGGCCTGTAAAATTCTGCAATTTCGAAGAGCGTATCGACAAACGTTGCGCCGTAGTGTCGCCAAGTTCTACCTTTACACCATATTCGCCACTGTGTATATCGCAATGTTCAAGCATATTGCCATTGCTTGTTGAGGCAAAAACCACACCGCCCCACTTTCCCGGGACACGGTCGTATGGCAAATAGTCAAAAAGATTATCGGTCCTGTCGCCACGGAACACAACAGGAGCATCGGCTCTGCCTTTCACATTCAATGTTCCTTCAACCTTCAGGAATGCATTGTCATGGAAATAAAATGTTGCTCCCGGCTCAATGTTCAAAGTAGCTCCTGCATTGACACACAAACTGTCATACACGACATAATGCCCTGCAGATATTGTTGTGTCGGAAAGAATGCTGTCGCCATACATAAAAGTTACATCGCGACCATGCGCAACAAGCATGACCTTCTGCACTACACCGCTTTCCAAGGTAAAAAGCAACGAATCCTTTACCAGATGAGGGACATCAAGGCCATTCCTGTCAAGCTTTACCGAAGCAACCACAAACAGACTGTCCTTTGCACGTATTTCAAGATTTGTCATTGCCGTACCATATTGTCCGTCAACAATGATACTGAATCCCGAAGTACCGCCACTTGCCAGACGGGCATCGCTGATGCGCAAATCATTCTTATTCCTGTTATAAACAAGAAGTGCAGCCGAAGGTGATACACGGTCGGTAAAGAGCGTGTCAAAAGATATTGTGTCTGTCGAGAAAGCCAACCTCAACGACGGAGATGAAGAGAAGCCGGTATCCTCGTTGCAGGCAACGAAGAATACCGACATCAATAATATACAAAAGGCTAAAACCTGTCTTTTCATCACACGTACATATATTACATTATATGTAACGAGAAAAAAATGTTTTTATTGCTTTTACATCATTTCTTGGGAGCATTTTCAAGCAATGCCACCAGATGACGCCACCAACGCTCGGTCGAAGCAATGTCAAGACGTTCATCGGGAGAGTGAACACCGCGCATTGTAGGTCCAAACGAAATCATATCAAGATGCGGAGCCTTTTCAAGGAACAGGCCACATTCCAAACCGGCATGAATAGCCTTTATTTTTGCCTCGGCACCGAAGAGCTCCTTATATGTATCACAAGCAACCTTCAGGATATCAGATTTTACGTTAGGTTTCCAGCCCGGATATTTTCCCTTTGTCACGACAACCGCACCGGCCAATTCAAATGCGGCACGTACAGTATCCGACACATTATCACGTGCCGACTCTACAGAACTGCGCTGGCTCGCTGTAACAAGCAAGGTGTTTTCACCTGTACGTTTTACCGAAGCAAGGTTGCTTGATGTCTCAACCAAGCCCGGCATATCCTCGCTCATGGCATACACGCCATTGAACACTGCCTGCAATGAGAGCAGAAGTTTTTTCGCAGAATCCCTATCAATAGCCTTTGCTACAGCATCGGTACTCTGCATAGTGAAACGTGCTGTCGGCTCTGTTGTAGGATATTCGCCCTGCACCTCTGCCGCAAAGATATTGAATTCGACACGTACAGGCTCTTTATCAGATGAGGGAACTGCAATGACAGCTGATGCGTCACGTGGTATGGCATTATGCAGGCTACCACCACTGATGTCGCACAAGTAGCAATCATATTTCTCCGACACACGGTTCAGAAAACGCGCCATAAGTTTGTTGGCATTAGCCCTGTTCTTGTTTATGTCATCGCCCGAATGGCCACCGGTAAGGCTGTTGATGTCAATTTTCAGGAAGAAATAACCCTCGGGAACATCTATCCAGCCATGAGTGAATTCAGCATAATTGCATACACCACCTGCACAACCGATAAACATTTCGCCTTCGTCTTCCGAATCGAGGTTTACAAGAATATCACCCTGCAAAAACTCAGAAGTAAGCTTTTCAGCTCCTGTCAAGCCAGTTTCTTCATCTATGGTAAAAAGGCAATTTACGGCACCATGCTTCAAGTTCTTGTCAGCCAGCACAGCCATAGCTGCAGCAACACCAATACCGTTGTCTGCGCCGAGTGTAGTACCTTGTGCTTTAAGCCATCCACCATCGACATAAGGACGTATAGGGTCTTTTTTGAAATCATGCTCCACATCGGGACGCTTGTCGCAGACCATATCCATATGGCTTTGAAGTATTACAGTCTTGAGGTCTTCATAACCAGGATAAGCCGGTTTTTTAATAAGTACGTTACCGACCTCGTCCGCAATGGTTTCGTAACCGAGTCCTTTACCGAAATTCTGAAGATACTCCGAAATTTGCGCCTCATTTTTAGAGCCATGAGGTATTGCACATATCTGCAAGAAATAATCAAAAACCGCTTCCGGGTTTAATTTTAGCTGTTCCATATTATAAAAATTTGTTAATACGTTTACTTAAATTGCAAAAAATGCTTAATTTAATCTTTTTCAGCATTTATTTTTACATTTTTCACACAATCCATAAACAAAAAGTGCAGACAAAAATAGTATATTTGTTGGCGAAAAGCCATCAAACGGCGCACCAAGTTTATTATTTACAAATATAATAGAAATGTTCAAGACTTTATTGTTTACGTTGTTAATTATTGCAATAAGCGTCATATTGCTTTCAATAACAATAATAATAAAGAAAAACGGCAAGTTCCCCAACACACATATAGGCGGAAACAAGAACATGCGCAAAAGGGGCATCAAGTGCGCACAGTCGCAAGACAGGGACGCACGCAAGGAGAACCCGATGGCTGTTAAAGAGATAAATAAGAAATAAATATATCATCTATGAAAAATTTCAAGAAAGACACTTTTTTTATTATTGCAATTGCTTCACTTTTCATTTTTACACAATGTACCCCAAAAGAGGCTGAGCCTGCTGTGTCATCAGAAATACAACCTGCAGAGCAAATGGTACAAGGCCCTAAAATAGCATTTGTAAACCTCGACTCTTTAATGAGCAAATACAACCTTGCTCAGGACATCAACAAAGAGATGATGCGCAAAGAAGAGGATATAAAGATGAAACTGACCGACAAGTACAAGGAACTGCAGGCAGACCAGGCTGATTTCGAGCGCAAGTACAAGAACAATGTATATGCAACACCCGAAAGAGCGCAGAGCGAATACAACCGTATAGTACAGAAAGAGCAGGAAATCGTACAATATGAGCAGAGCCTTACCATTGAATTCGAGCAGGAAGGCTTGCAGCGCAACCAGGCTCTTCGCGACTCCATCAATAAATTCGTAAACGAATACAACAAGGTAAAGGGTTACGATTTCATCATCACCAAGCTCGGCGAGAACCTCCTATATGCAAACCCTGCATACGACATCACACAGGAAGTTGCCGACGGTTTGAACAAACGTTACAATTCAGAGCGTTAATAACTTTATGAGATACATAAAAAAATGTCGAGCATTGCTGCTCGACATTTTTTTGTTTTAATATCTCTTTTTGGTTGGCATCTTATGTGGAGAAATCATATTTTCAGGACGAAGCAATTCGTCAAGTTCCTCTTTAGAGAGCAAGCCCTCTTCAAGCACAAGGTCATATACGCTTCTATTCTCCTTCAATGCACGCTTCGCAATTTTAGCGCTGTTCTCATAACCAAGCACAGGGTTCAATGCCGTAACAATACCGATGCTACCCATAACAAGCTCCTTGCAGTGGCCCACATTGGCTGTTATGCCATCGACGCACAACACGCGCAGACGTGTCATACCACGCAGCAACATACGTATAGAAGAGATTATGGCATGTACCATGACAGGCTCCATGACATTAAGCTGCAACTGACCGGCCTCAGCCGCAAAGGTTACGGTAAGGTCGTTACCTATCACGCGGAAACATATCTGGTTAACAACCTCTGGAATCACAGGATTTACCTTACCCGGCATAATACTTGAACCCGGCTGCATTGGAGGCAGATTTATCTCGTTCAAACCGCAACGAGGTCCGCTTGACAGCAAACGCAAGTCGTTACATATTTTAGAAAGCTTTACAGCCAGACGTTTAAGTGCCGAAGAATACATAACCGATGAACCGGCATCAGGAGTTGCCTCGACAAGGTTTCCTGCAAGCACAAACGGTTTGCCTGAAATGGCACGCAATGCATCGACACAAGCCTGAGCATAACCTGGTTCAGTGTTTATACCTGTACCGATAGCTGTAGCACCCATATTGACCTCAAGGAACAAACGCGCCATTTCGTTCAAACGGCTGACCTCTTCGTCAAGTGTTACTGCAAAAGCCTCAAATTCCTGACCGAGTGTCATAGGAACGGCATCCTGCAATTGGGTACGACCCATTTTTATAATACTGTCGAACTCTTTTCCCTTTACACGGAAAGCCTCGATAAGACGTTTAAGCTCACGCACCAGATCCTCGTTATGCAGAATGTAACAGAGCTTGAAAGATGTAGGATATGCGTCATTTGTCGATTGCGACAAGTTGACATGGTCATTCGGGTGGCAATACTCGTATTCGCCTTTCTTATGACCAAGTATCTCAAGAGCGCGGTTTGCCACCACCTCGTTGATGTTCATGTTTGTAGAAGTGCCGGCACCACCCTGTATCAAATCCACAGGGAACTGGTCAACCAAAGCACCTTCCATAATCTCTTCACAAGCCTTTTTAATGGCAACACCAATCTCCTCATCAAGCGTTCCAAGTGAAATGTTGGCATGAGCTGCAGCCCATTTTACCATAGCCAAAGCTTTGACATAATAAGGATGATCACTGATGGTTATACCACTGATATCCTTAAAATTCACCATTGCTCTCAATGTTTGCGCGCCATAATAGGCATCTGCGGGAACCTGAATCTCGCCTAACGAATCGTGTTCAAGACGTGTTTTCATATATGAAGTTTTTTAATTGTTCGTTCTTAATATAATAATTCAAATTACGGCATTTTGTTCTCAAGCCAAGACAAAAAGCCACCACAGAACATATATATACGCTTTCACAGCATACGTTCACGGTTTACCGCAAATATAGGAATTAATTATTGTAAGGATGCAAGAAAAAAAGATAATTTTCTAAAAACCTCAATTATAAGCCGATTAAGCCGTATTTATGGACAAAAAAAGAGAACTCGATTGAGTTCTCCTGAGTAGCGGGGGAAGGGATCGAACCTCCGGCCTTTGGGTTATGAGCCCAACGAGCTACCACTGCTCCACCCCGCGATGCGGTTTTCAAAACTGATGCAAAGGTATAGCTTTTTCCGTTATCCTCCAAATTTAAACAACACTTTTTTCCAAAAAGTTTCAAAAGCCACAATTGTCGACCTTTTTCTGCACCTTCTATTGCACAACTGTGCAATAATGTGTAATTTTGTTTTGTAAAACATTAAAAACAGATGGCAACTACCGATACAAAAGAGCATCTCATAAAAGTAGCAAGAAAATTGTTTGCACAACAGGGCATCGGCAACATAACAATGAACGATATTGCAAAAGCCGCAAACAAAAGTCGCAGAACCGTATATACCTACTTCCAAAGCAAAGAAGAGCTACTTGAAGCCTCGATAGAGATGGAGGTAATGAAAATATCGAATGCGATGACAAAAGTTGCCATATCAACATTATCGCCTGACAGAAAAATCATCAAGCTGATATTCGTACGTTTGGAACTTACACGAAGCATTGTACGCCGAAACAGTTGCCTTCACTCCGACTACATCGTCATTGTGGAACACATACGCAAGAGCTTTGACGCAAAAGAGATAGCACTGTTCCGCCACATAATATCCGAAGGAAAGCAAAAAGGCATATTCAACACCGAAAGTCCCGACCTTGCCGCACGCTTCCTGCATTTCTGCCTTAAAGGAATAGAAATACCGTTCATAAACGGAATGGTAAGCAAGAACAACGACGATAAATTTGTCAACAATTTTACAGAAAAGGTCATACTCAACGCACTTGGTTATACCAAACCCATAAACAGCAACAACAATGAACGTACTATACGAGGATAATCATATAATTGTCATAAACAAAGCAGCCGGCGAAATTGTACAGGGCGACAAAACCGGCGACAAGTCGCTATGCGACACAATGAAGGCCTTCCTGAAAGAGAAGTATGCCAAACCGGGCAATGTGTTTGTAGGACTACCCCACCGCCTTGACCGTCCAGTCAGCGGCGTTGTAGTATTTGCAAAGACAAGCAAGGCTCTCGAAAGGCTGAATACAATGTTCCGCGATGGCGCTGTAAAGAAGATATATTGGGCCATAACAAAGTCATGCCCTGTTCCCGCCGAAGGAGAAATCAGCAGCTGGATATTACGCAACGAGAAGATGAACAAGAGTTTCTCTTACCCCAAAGAGGTAAAAGGCAGCAAGCACGCCATTCTTTGCTACCGCATGATATCAGCATCACAGAACTACAACCTTATAGAAGTAGAACTAAAGACAGGACGACACCATCAGATACGATGCCAGCTGTCATCTATCGGATGCCCAATCAAAGGCGACCTCAAATACGGCTCAAAGCGTTCCAACCCCGACGGCAGCATATCGTTACACGCCCGCTATATCGAATTCATTCACCCTGTATCAAAAGAGCAAATAAAAGTAACAGCTCCCGTACCGCAGGAGAAGTTGTGGCAAAGTTTTGAGAAATAAAGAATAATGAATAAAGAATAAAAAAAAGCGAGAAACATGTTTCTCGCTTTTTGCTCTTCAGGTAGGACTTGAACCTACGACCCCCTGATTAACAGTCAGGTGCTCTAACCGACTGAGCTACTGAAGAATGTCGGAGTCTTCATCAAAAAAGCGAGTTTCTTGCTCGCTTGCTCTTCAGGTAGGACTTGAACCTACGACCCCCTGATTAACAGTCAGGTGCTCTAACCGACTGAGCTACTGAAGAATTTTGACTCCTTTGTCGTTTGACGAGTGCAAAGGTAGCATATCTTTTTTTTACATGCAAGTTTTTCGATTATTTTTTATGCAAAAATCACAAAAACGGGCAAAAAACATTTTTTATTTTACATCAGCCGTAAACATGGCATATCTTTGAACAGACAAACAAAGAAAAAGTCATATCTTCACCTTTTTCAATAAAAAAACATAAAAAAAACATACAGCATGGATATTATAAGGTAATAAAAGAGTATTTTTGCGTTACATAAATAAAAGAATAATCATGAATAACAGAAACAGGATATTTTTAACCCTCATACTCGCAATTTGCTTTTCGGTTATAATCAAAGCCGACGACAAGCACCGTCAACACCTTGCGCGTCAGCTCTCCATATACAACAATATAATAAAAGAACTGGACCTCTTTTATGTTGACAGCATCATGCCCGAAAAAATGATAAACAAGAGCATTGATGCAATGCTTCGGAATCTTGACCCGTACACAGAATACTACCCTGAAGACAAAAGCGAAGACCTGAAGATGATGACTACCGGCAAATATGCCGGCATAGGTTCTGTGATACGTTTCCACACCGATAAGAACACAACAGCCATAGCAGAGCCATACGAAGATATGCCTGCATACAAGGCAGGACTGAGAGCCGGTGACCTCATATTGGCTGTAAACGGTATCAACGTCGAAGGAATGAGCACCGACAGTGTAAGTGACTTGCTGCGTGGCGAACCTGGCACACCACTCGCTTTGGAAATAGAACGCCCGGGAAAGAAGGGAAAGATGAATGTCACTCTCGAAAGAGCAAGCATCGCTCTCCCTCCCATAGCCTATTACGGCATACAGAACGGGAACGTAGGTTACATTCTCCTTGAGAGCTTCACCGACGAATGTGCCAAAAAGATGCGTCGTGCCATAATAGATTTGAAGAAACAGGGAGCAGAGTCCTTCATAATAGACCTGCGCGGCAACGGTGGCGGACTTTTGAACGAAGCCGTTGACATTGTAAACCTTTTTGTCCCCAAAGGCAAAGTAATCGTTACCACAAAAGGAAAGATAAAACAGTCGAACGAGACATACAAGACAACAAACGAGCCGATAGATACAGTTTCACCCATAGCGATACTTGTCGATGGGCAGAGCGCCTCGGCTTCGGAGATTGTTGCCGGCTCACTTCAAGACCTCGACAGAGCCGTAATAATAGGCTCACGAACATTCGGAAAAGGACTTGTGCAAAGCACACGCCAGGTAAATTACGGTGGTTACCTAAAGCTGACAACCGCAAAATACTACATACCAAGCGGACGTTGTGTACAGGCACTCGACTATTCGCACATGATTGACGACGGCCGTTCAAGCCGTCTTCCCGACAGCCTGACCAACGTATTCCACACTGCTGCCGGCCGTGAGGTGCGCGATGGCGGCGGCATACGCCCCGACGTGGAGCCAAAGTCAGAAGAGTTGTCAACCCTACTCTACTATCTCATACAGGACATGGCGATATTCGACTTTGCCACAGAGTTCAAATTAAAGAACAAAGAAATAGCTGTAGCCGACAGCTTTGTCATAAGCGACGAGACATATGCAGATTTCCGCGAATATCTCAAGAAGAGAGGCTTTACATACGACCTACAGAGCGCGAAGATGCTCAAGGAACTGAAAAAGCTCATAGAGTTTGAAGGACTCGCCACCATCACAAAAGAGGAAGTAGAGGCTCTTGAGAAAAAACTGCATGCCAACCTCGACCACTCTCTCGACCACTTCAAGAAGGATGTCAAGGACCTTGTTGCCGACGAGATAATAAAACGCTACTATGGTCGCAAGGGCGAAATCATATACAGCCTGCGCGAAGACAGCGACCTTAAAGAGGCTTTTGCCATTCTCAAGGACAACGAACGTTACAGAAAAATTCTTACACCCATAAAATAGGAATGACACAAAAACACGCGATAAAGTCTGAACATTAAGGAATAATTAAAAGAACTACTATGAAAAAACTCTTATTACTTATACTTCTGTCAACTGTGGCATCATTGGGCAAAGCACAGGACAAGACTATCATCATTACAGAATCAGACCTATCATATACCAACCAGACATGGTTCTATTCAGGCAAGGGAAAAGCATTACAAGAGGATAAAATCAAAAAGCATTGGAACCAGGAGGAGAGGAGAATCACATCTGCCGCCTACACCAAGAACGGCTGGTTCATTACAATGGCAAGAAACACCGGCATAGGAAAGCAGACATATTCCTATGCGATAAAATGGCCCGAAGAGTGGATAAAGAGCAAGTGGGAAGATGGCTATAGGATAACATCAATTGCACGAGGAAAAGAGAAGTGGCTTGTAGTCATGTCAAAAGGACACGACTATACAGCGCAAAGCTACTGCCGCGACAATTTATCAAACATAAAAATATGGATAAAGCGCAATTGGGACAGAGGCATGTATATAACCAATGCGACATTTGACGGCACATTATGGACTGTAGTGATGAGCCGAACAGAGAATTTCGCTTCACAAGGCTATTTCTTTGCCGACAATTACGACAACATGGCTGCCGAAATCAGAGAAGATGTCTGGGGTAAAGACCTTTGCGTGCAGCTGATAGAATCGGACGGAGATGACTACCTTGTGGTATATGGCAGATACATCGATGGCGACCGTGCACAGAACTACTCCGTAAACAATTCCGACGTAAGCAAATACATAAGAAAAAGATGGGATAATTCATACCATATTTCTTACCTCGGCGGCGGTTCTTCAGGCCAGAGAAGCCAGACCTCGCCTTGCTATGACACCACATATTATGGCAAGCGCACAGGACAGCTATATTACAGGAACGACAATTACCAAGTAGGTGATTTCAACTTCTATTTCCTGAATGACAAATACATGGTTGAGACAAGCCTGTCGGGCGTTGCGCACCGACATGCACAGCGTTACGTTCTGCACGAAGAGACTGACGATTCATACATATTCCGCCAATGCATATTACACAAGAACGGCAGAATCGAAGTTATGAATTATATGCCACGAATGATTGTTTCCAAAGACTGGGAACAGATATCGATAGAAAAGACGATATTAGGCAACGGAATAATCATGACAACGGAGATTTCTGAATCTGAATTTGACAAAATAAATCAGACAAAAGGCATCTTCCCGGAACAGTAACCGCAAGCAGTTCACTCCATTTCCGCAACGACTTTACCGCCTTGTATTCCAAGGCGTATATCGTTGTTTTCATAGACATTAATAATTGTCGGCACATTTGTTTTCCCATCAACAACAAACAGTGACGACGAGGAAGTGAAATGCGGCACTTTAATCACTGTGTCAATACCGGCAACATTGACAGGTTCTTCGGTAAAATAACGTTTCACACACAACACAGTGTCGGCATCAAACGGATTGCCGGCATAGAGCAGACTGTCATCAAGATAGACCGAATAATCAAGTCCTGAAAACTCCTGCGAGAAACTGACCGTATAAAAGTACTCCCTTTCAGGCGACTTACGCCACGATTCGCGTAAGGCGTAATAGGTGAAAAGCATCACAGACAGTATTACCATCGCGAAGAAAAACACACCTCCGAAAAGGAATTTCATATTAGCATTGCTACTCTTTTTTGTACGCATATTTCTTTATTTTCCGTTGCGAAGATAGCAAATTATACAAACAACACAAAAAGCTTTCAGAATCCATATTAAAGAAATTACCTTATTAATTAAATAAAAACGTCAAAAACTTGCACATTACCGCTTTTATTTATATTTTTGCATTGGAATTGATGATGATGAGGGGCCTGCAAGCCCCTCTTTTCTATATTAATACATCATACATCAAAAACAGAAGTTTAGCTATATGATTGAAAGACAACAGGTAATCGACTTAACAAACGAATGGCTCGCCGACAAGGAGTATTTTTTAGTAGATGTTGTTATCAGCAAGGATGACAAGATCACAGTTGAGATTGACCACGCCGAAGGTGTGTGGATTGAGGATTGTGCCGAGCTTAGCCGACACATTGAGAACGGTCTTAACGGCGAAACCGATGATTACGAGCTCGAGGTTGGCTCTGCCGGCCTTGGACAACCTTTCAAGGTTATCCAGCAGTACAAGAACCATATTGGACTTGATGTTGAGGTTCTTACCAAAGACGGCAAGAAACTGAAAGGCATTCTCAAAGAAGCCAATGACTTTGAGTTTGCACTGACAATAACCAAGAAAGAAAAGGTTGAGGGTGCAAAACGCCCACAGATTGTCGAAGAAGAACTACGTTTTGCCTACGACAATGTAAAGTACACGAAGTATATTATAAATTTTAAATAAAATGGCAAAGAAAGAAGAAACAATCAGCCTTCTTGATACATTTCAAGAATTCAAGGAGTCGAAGAACATCGACCGTACAACAATGATCAGCGTGCTCGAAGAGAGCTTCCGCAAAGTATTGGTAAACATTTTCGGTACAGACGAGAACTATTCAGTTATCGTAAACCCTGACCGTGGCGACTTTGAAATCCAGCGTCGTCGTGTAGTTGTTGCCGACAAAGATGTAAAGGACAGCAATTTCGAGATTAGCTTGAGCGAGGCTCAGCTCATTGACGATACTTTCGAAGAGGGCGAGGAGGTTAGCGAAATCGTAAACTTCGCAGAATTTGGCCGTCGTGCAATCCTCAACCTTCGCCAGACACTTGCTTCAAAGATTCTGGAACTTGAGAAAGACAGTCTTTACAACAAATACAGCGAGAGAATCGGTCAGATTGTAAGCGGTGAGGTTTACCAGATATGGAAGAAGGAACTCTTGCTTGTCGATGACGAAGGCAACGAACTTATCCTTCCCAAGAGCGAGCAGATTCCAAGCGATTTCTACCGCAAGGGCGACAACGTACGCGCTGTAGTAGCACGTGTTGACAACCAGAACAACAACCCAAAGATTATCTTGAGCCGTACATCTCCAATGTTCCTACAGCGTCTGTTCGAGCTTGAAGTACCTGAAATCAACGATGGTCTTATCACTATCAAGAAAATCGCCCGCATCCCCGGTAAACGCGCAAAGATTGCTGTTGAGACATACGACGAGCGTATCGACCCGGTAGGTGCATGCGTTGGTGTAAAGGGTTCACGTATTCACGGTATCGTTCGCGAGCTCCGCAACGAGAATATCGACGTTATCCCATTCACATCAAACATCGAACTTTTCATCAAGCGTGCTTTGAGCCCTGCAAAGATTCAGGAAATCAAACTCGACGAGGAGAAACGTGTTGCAGATGTAAACCTCAAGAAAGAGGAAGTTTCACTTGCTATCGGTAAGGACGGTCTGAACATCAAGCTCGCCAGCATGATTACAGAATATACAATCAACGTATATCGCGAAATCGATGCTCAGCAGGAGGATGATATCTACCTCGATGAATTTGCTGATGAAATTGAAGAATGGGTAATCGAGGCTATCAAGAACATTGGCCTTGACACTGCAAAAGCAGTCTTGAACACACCTCGTGAGGTTCTTATCGAAAAGGCAGACCTTGAAGAGGATACAGTTGACCACCTCATTGAAGTTCTACAAGCAGAATTCGAGGACGAAGAATAATCCTAAAAGAATGTACCAAGAATGAAGATAAGATTAAATAAAGTACAAAAAGAACTCAACCTCGGTTTGTCAACCATCGTGGAGTTTCTACAGAAGAACGGCTTCGACATTAAGGAAGACCCTAATGCTGTAGTACCCGAAGAAGGTTACAACAAACTCATGGAGGAGTTCAGCGCTGACAAGAAGGCCCGAATACAGTCGGACAACTTCACCAAAGAGCGCCAGAACAAGGAGAAGCCAAAGGCTGCACCTGTAGTAGAAGAGAAACCTGTTGTAAACACCCCTGAGCCAAAAGTTGTAGCAGAGCCAAAAGTCACTGTAAAGACTGAAGAGCCAAAGAAAGAGGAGTTTACATTGAAGGTTAAGGGACATATCGACCTCGACGCAATCAACAGAAAGAGCCAGCCCAACAAAAAGGAGGCACCTAAAGCCAAGAATGAAGAGGTTAAGCCTGTTGTTGAAAAGCCTGTAGAGGCACCGGCAAAGCCTGTTGTTGAGGAGGTGAGCGCACCTGTAAGCAAAGAGCCACAGATACAGCTCACTCAGGTCGATGAGGTTGAAGCTCCTAAGCTTAAGATAATGGGCCAGATTGACCTTTCAGCAATCAACCAATCAACACGTCCAAAGAAAAAGAGCAAGGAAGAAAAGCGCAAGGAACGTGAAGAGAAAGACAAGCAGCGCGAGGAGCAGCGTAAACAGCAACGCGAAGCACAACGTCAGCAGACCGGTGGCGAAGGTGGCGACAAGAAGAAGAAACGTCAGCGCATCAACAGCCAGCGCGTTGATATCAACGATGTAAAAGAGAACAATAACGAGAATAAAGATTGGAGCGCAAACCGCAATAAGGGTTCAAATAACCCTTCACAGGGTAGCCGCAAAGATCGTGATCGTCAGCACAAGCGTTTCGACAAGAACGATGTCAGCGAGGAGGACGTATCAAAGCAGATTAAAGAGACACTCGACCGCTTGACAAACAGAGGTAAGGGTAACAAGTCTGCAAAATACCGTAAGGAAAAGCGCGATCTTGTAGCAGAACGTCAGATGCAACAGATGAGCGAAGAGATGGAACAGAGCAAAGTGCTTAAGCTCACAGAGTTCGTGACAGCGAACGAGCTTGCAAGCATGATGAACATCTCTGTAACACAGGTCATCGCTACATGTATGAGCATTGGTATGATGGTATCAATCAACCAGCGTCTCGATGCTGAAACAATCAACATTGTTGCCGAAGAGTTCGGTTACACTACAGAATATGTAAGTGCAGAGGTTGCCAATGCAATCGAAGAAGATGTTGACACCGAAGAGGATTTGTTGCCACGCGCACCAATCATCACTGTAATGGGTCACGTTGACCACGGTAAGACATCATTGCTCGACTATATCAGAAAGGCAAACGTTATTGCAGGAGAGGCCGGCGGTATTACCCAGCACATCGGTGCTTACAACGTAAAGATGGAGAGTGGCAAGAAAATCACATTCCTTGACACTCCCGGTCACGAGGCCTTTACAGCCATGCGTGCACGTGGTGCGAAGATTACCGACATTGTAATCATCATCATTGCAGCCGATGACAATGTGATGCCACAGACAAAAGAGGCTATCAACCACGCTATGGCGGCCGGTGTACCTATCGTATTCGCCATCAACAAGTGCGACAAGCCTACAGCCGATCCAAACCGCATCAAGGAAGAATTGGCAAACCTCAATATGCTTGTAGAGGACTGGGGCGGTAAATACCAGTCACAGGAAATTTCTGCAAAGAAAGGTATGGGTGTAGAGGAACTTATGGAAAAGGTATTGCTCGAAGCCGAGTTGCTCGACCTCAAGGCTAATCCTAACCGTAAGGCTACTGGTTCTGTCATTGAGTCAACTCTTGACAAAGGTCGTGGATACGTTGCTACAGTTCTTGTACAGAACGGTACTCTCAAGGTTGGTGATATTGTTGTTGCAGGTACACAATGGGGTAAGGTTAAGGCAATCTTCAACGAGCGTAACCAGCGCATCAAGGAGATTAAGCCTGCAGAACCCGCACTTATCCTCGGTTTGAACGGTGCTCCTGCCGCAGGTGACACATTCAACGTTGTTGAGAGCGAGCGCGAAGCACGCGAAATCACAGGTAAGCGCGAACAGTTGCAGCGCGAACAGGGCTTGCGTACACAGAAGATGCTTACACTTGACGAGGTTGGCCGTCGTATTGCTCTCGGTAACTTCCAGACACTCAACATTATTGTCAAGGGTGACGTGGACGGCTCTATCGAGGCTCTAAGTGACTCACTCATCAAGTTGTCAACAGAAACTATCCAAATCAACGTTATACACAAGGCTGTAGGTCAGATTTCAGAAAGTGACGTAAGCCTTGCAGCGGCATCAGATGCCATTATCGTAGGTTTCCAGGTTCGTCCTTCGGTAACAGCACGTAAGGTTGCAGAGAACGAAGGTGTCGACATCCGTATCTACTCTATCATCTACGATGCCATTGAGGAGGTTAAGGCGGCTATGGAAGGTATGCTTGCTCCAATTGTCAAGGAGGAAATCACTGCGACAATTGAGGTTCGCGAAACATTCCACATCAGCAAGGTTGGTACTGTTGCCGGATGTATGGTACGTGAAGGTAAGGTTAAACGCACAGACCGTGCACGTCTTATCCGCGACGGTATCGTTATCCACACAGGCTCACTTGCTGCGCTTAAACGCTTCAAGGAGGATGTCAAAGAGGTCGGAACAAACTTCGAGTGTGGTATCAGCCTTACATCACAGGATGACATTAAGGTTGGCGACATCATCGAGACATTCGTTGAAGTTGAAGTTAAGCAGAAGCTATAAAACAGTACGAGATGAATACATTAGACATAATTCTTCTTGTTGCGTCAGGTATAAGTATATTATACGGCCTCAAGACCGGATTAGTCAAGCAACTTACATTTGGAGCAGGCATTGTAATAGGCCTGCTCCAAGCTACAATATCCCACCAGCGGGCAGGCAATTACATAGAAGAGCTATCGGGTTGGGATGCCTGGATTTGTCAGGCACTCGGTTTTGTGGCTGTACTGCTGGCAGTAATGCTGATAATAAACCTTGCAGGTTTTCTATTGAGGTTGTTGCTTAAGGTTGTCTTACTGGCATGGGTTGACAGAATATTCGGAGCTATATTTTCGATATTCGTCGGAATAGTCATTGTTGTTTTTGGAGTCAAGATAAGTTGCGCAATTCTCCCCGACAACAATATAACAGGACAAACATCGCAACAGGAGTCTTTGTTATACAAAGAAGTAGCTGAAATAACTTTCACAATCATCGAAGAGGTAAAAGAAGATGTGAAGAACGAAATGAAGATTGATTGATGAAGAAAAAAAACAATATATTGAAGAAGCTGGCAAATAAGGCCTACGAGTTCGGATTTGTCAGTAAAATCAAGACCGAAATAATTGAAAGCGGACTTAACGAAGATATCATAAGGCTGATATCCAAAAAGAAGAATGAGCCTGAATGGTTGCTTGAGTTCCGCTTGACCGCATATCGTCATTGGCTGACACTGCAAATGCCGACATGGGCGCACCTGAATATTCCACCTATCGACTATCAGGCAATCTCATATTATGCCGACCCTTTGAAGAAGAACAAAGAGAACAGCAATAAGGAGATAGACCCGGAACTGATGAAAACGTTCGAGAAATTGGGCATTCCTCTTGAAGAACGTCTTGCACTCAGCGGTACTGCCGTCGATGCCGTCATGGACTCGGTTTCGGTAAAGACCACCTTCAAGGAGGAACTGAAAGAGAAAGGAATCATATTCTGCTCAATGAGCGAGGCGGTACAGGAATATCCTGACCTTGTACGCAAGTATCTTGGCAGCGTGGTAAACTACCGCGATAATTTCTTTGCAGCGTTGAATACAGCCGTATTCAGCGACGGCTCGTTTGTATATATCCCAAAAGGTGTACGTTGCCCGATGGAGTTATCGACATACTTCAGAATCAATGCAGCCAATACAGGACAGTTTGAACGCACACTCATTGTTGCCGACGACAACAGCTATGTTTCATACCTCGAAGGATGTACAGCGCCGATGCGTGACGAGAACCAACTACACGCAGCCATTGTCGAGATTATCGTGAACGATAATGCCGAAGTAAAATACAGCACTGTGCAGAACTGGTATCCCGGTGATGCCGAGGGTAAAGGCGGTGTATATAATTTTGTAACCAAACGTGGCGATTGCAGAGGACGTAACAGCAAATTGTCATGGACTCAGGTCGAGACAGGTTCTGCAATAACATGGAAATACCCGAGTTGTGTACTGCGTGGTGACAACTCACAGGGCGAATTCTACTCTGTAGCACTTACCAACAACTATCAGCAGGCCGACACAGGTACAAAGATGATACATTTGGGCAAAAACACCCGAAGCACAATCATAAGCAAAGGTATATCAGCCGGCAAGAGCCAGAACTCATATCGTGGTCTTGTAAGAGTGAGCAAGAACGCTGATGGCGCACGTAACTACAGCCAATGCGATTCCCTATTGCTAGGAAACGAATGTGGAGCACACACATTCCCCTACATGGATATACACAATAATAGTGCTGTCATAGAACACGAAGCCACGACATCAAAGATATCGGAAGAGCAACTGTTCTACTGCAACCAACGAGGCATTGGAACCGAAGAGGCTATCGGTTTGATTGTCAACGGATATGCCAAGGAAGTCCTTAACAAGCTACCTATGGAATTTGCCATAGAGGCACAAAAATTGTTGAGTGTGTCACTTGAAGGTGCAGTAGGATAATAAAAGATTGAAGAAATGGAAAATTTGCTTGAAATAAAGAACCTTCATGCCACAATTGATGGCAAAGAGATATTGAAAGGTATAAATCTTACAATAAAAGCAGGCGAAGTGCATGCCATAATGGGCCCTAACGGTTCAGGCAAAAGCACCCTGAGCAATGTGCTCGTGGGACACCCAGCCTACACTGTTACCGAAGGAGAAATCATATACAAAGGCAAGAATCTTCTTGAACTTTCTCCCGAAGACCGTAGCCACGAAGGATTGTTCCTTTCGTTCCAATACCCTGTCGAGATTCCGGGCGTAAGCATCACCAACTTCATGCGTGCAGCAATAAATGCCAAGCGCGAATATCTTGGACAGGAGCCAATGAACGCAACAGAATTCCTTAAAATGATGCGTGAAAAGAGAGCTATGGTAAACCTCGACAGTAAACTTGCCAACCGTTCGGTCAACGAAGGCTTCAGCGGTGGTGAGAAAAAGCGTAACGAGATATTCCAGATGGCTATGCTTGAGCCTACTTTGAGCATTCTTGACGAAACGGATTCAGGACTCGACATTGACGCCCTACGTATTGTAGCAGAAGGTGTGAACAAGCTGAAACGTGAAGACACTTCAAGCATTGTCATCACACACTATCAGCGACTGCTTGACTATATCAAGCCCGACATCGTACATATTCTCTACAAAGGCAAAATTGTCAAGACAGCAGGCCCCGAGCTTGTCATGGAACTTGAAGAGCGCGGATACGATTGGATAAAAAACGAGAATTGAGATGAATTGCGGAGAGGAATACATAGAACTGTTCGAGAAGAACAGAGAGCTGATTGACAAGCCCTGTACAAGAAAACTCAACGATGAACGCGAAAAGGCCTTCATCAGTTTCAAAGCACAAGGTTTTCCGGGCATAAAGGATGAAAATTGGCTTCATACCAATGTTGCAAAGAAATTTGCGACCGATTATGGTATGGACCTCGCACGCAAGGCCAACACAAACGAAGTAAGAAACAGTTTCACCTGCGATGTACCCAACCTGAAGACATTCAAAGGGTATATAGTCAATGACTCGTTTGTTGCAGCAGACAATGGCGGAAAACAGCTGCCCCAAGGTGTCTTTATCGGTAGTATCAACAGCTTTGCCGAGAGCCATGCAGAACTTATTGACAGATACTACAACACCCTTGCACAAAAAGGTGACAGCGTTGTACAGTTCAACACCTCTTTTACACAAGAGTGTATAGTTCTGTATATTCCCAAAAACACTGTAATTGAAGAAACCATACAGATAGTTGCATTTCTACAGACCAATGTCGATATTCTGACCAACCGCAGAATGCTTGTAATTATGGAAGAGAACAGCAGTGCGAGCCTTTTGCTTTGCGACCACTCTTCGACCGACAAGAAATCGCTGTCAACAGAGGTAACGGAGATATTCATGGGAGGTGGTGCATCACTTGACCTGTATGAACTTGAAGAGACTACAGACAGCAACACCCGCTTGGGCAATCTGTTTGTAAAGCAGGAACATGACAGCCGTTTCAACCACTGCAACATAACATTGACCAACGGATTTACACGCAATTACGTGGAAGTTGTCCTTGACGGCGAGGGAGCAGAAACAAACATCAACGGCTTGGCCATAGGTGACAAGCACCAGCACATCGACAACCGCACGCTTGTTGACCACAGAAAAGGTCATTGCACAAGCAACGAGCTATACAAATATATCCTTGACGAGGATTCGACAGGTGTGTTTGCCGGAAAGATGCTCATACGCACCGATGCGCAGCAGACCGTTTCGCAACAGACGAACAGGAACCTGTGCCTCACAAGTTGCGCACACATGTACGCACAGCCACAACTTGAGATATATGCCGATGATGTAAAGTGCAGTCACGGTTCAACGGTCGGACAGCTTGATGAAAGCGCACTCTTCTACATGCAGCAACGCGGAATACCGGCAGACGAAGCACGTCACTTGCTGATGTATGCCTTTGCAGGAGAAGTTACAGACAACATCAAACTCGAAGCACTACGCGAGCGTTTGCACATTCTTGTAGAAAAGAGATTCCGTGGCGAGTTGAACCACTGCAAAAGATGTAACTTGTGTAAATGAGATAAAAGAGAAGGTTATGCTTGATATTAAGGATATACGCAAGGAATTCCCGATACTCGACAGCCAAATATACGGCAAGACGTTGATATATCTGGACAATGCAGCAACTACACAGAAACCCTTATGTGTCATCGACACAATAAGCAATGTATATACCACGATGAACGCCAATGTACATCGTGGCATACACCACTTGTCACAGGTCGCAACGACAGCCATGGAAGGCAGCCGCGAGACTGTAAGGAAATTTATTGGTGCAGAGCATAGTCATGAGATTATCTTCACACGTGGCACAACAGAGAGCATCAACCTTGTTGCATCGTCGTTTGGCGGCACATACCTCAAAGCCGGCGACGAGGTAATCATATCCACTATGGAACATCACAGCAACATTGTACCTTGGCAGCTGCTTCAGGAGCGTATAGGCATAAAGTTGCGTATAATTCCATTGACCGCAGAGTGCGGGCTTGACATTGAAGCATACAAAAGACTTTTCAACGGACAGACAAGGCTTGTAAGCGTTGCCCACGTATCAAATGTACTTGGAGTCACCAATCCCGTAAAAGAGATTATAGAAATTGCTCATAGCCATGATGTTCCCGTACTCATTGACGGAGCGCAGAGCATACCGCATACAAGAATTGATATACAGGAGCTTGATGCCGACTTTTTCGTATTCAGCGGACACAAGATATATGGTCCTACAGGCGTAGGAGTCCTTTATGGAAAAGAGAAATGGCTCAATGCCATGCAGCCATATCATGGTGGCGGAGAGATGATAAAAACCGTACGCTTTGAAAAGACGACATTCAACGAACTGCCATACAAATTTGAAGCAGGCACACCCGACTATGTTGGCATAATTGCATTAGGCAAGGCGCTTGAATGGGTCGATTCGTTAGGTATTGAGAATATAGCCATGCATGAGCATGAACTGACACGATATGCCGTTGAAAAATTGAACACAATTCCGGGAATACGCATATTCGGAAAGCCCGACGGAGCTGCACTATCATTTCTTATCGGAGATATTCACCCTGCAGATCTTGGCACTATTCTCGACCGTCTTGGCATAGCCATACGCACAGGACACCATTGCGCCCAACCGCTCATAGACTACTTGGGCATACCGGGAACAGCACGAGCATCATTTGCCGTATATAACACAAAAGAGGATATAGACATATTCATAAAAGGCGTTGAAAGAGCCGTCAAAATGTTATCATAATGTTAAAGCCATTCCAACGAGAAGGAGTCATAGAGGCCGGATGCGACGAAGCCGGACGCGGTTGTCTTGCAGGTGATGTATATGCTGCAGCCGTCATTCTGCCACCCGATTTCAAGAACGACCTGCTCAACGACTCAAAACAGTTGACCGAAGCACAACGCTATCAGCTGCGAGAGATTATAGAACGCGAGGCTGTAGCATGGGCCGTAGGAATCGTAACCGCCGCCGAGATTGACAAGATAAACATTCTGCGCGCATCCATTCTTGCCATGCACAGGGCAGTCAATGCACTTGAAGTACGTCCCGAGCATCTGCTCATAGACGGAAACAAATTCAACCCCTACCCCGGGATAACACACAATACGGTCGTAAAAGGCGATGCCACATATATGAGTATAGCGGCAGCTTCCATATTGGCAAAGACATATCGCGATGATTACATGATGCGTATAGCCGAAGAATTCCCCATGTATGATTGGCAAAGCAACAAAGGCTACCCTACCGCCAAACATCGTGCCGCTATCAGAGAACATGGTGTTACACCATATCACCGCATGACATTCAACCTTTTAGGAGAAGAACCTTCACAATTGGAACTTAATTTTGAATAAAAGTTTCTCAAACCGTTGAATGTTATACATTAATTGCTATATTCGCATTGTATAATCAATAAAAATCAAGGAATATGTATTGCAAACATTGTGGAAATGAGGTAAACGACAATGCTGTCATTTGTGTAAAGTGCGGTTGTTCACTCAAGGATGAACCGGCAGGTTTCAACAGCAACACACAGCAATGGTTGGTTGTCATGTTATTGTGTTTCTTCCTTGGAACTTTGGGAGTACACCGTTTTTATGTAGGCAAGACCGGTACAGGTGTTGCACAATTACTGACATTCGGTGGTTGCGGTATCTGGACCTTAATCGATTTTATAATGATTCTTGTTGGTGCATTTACCGATGCGAAAGGCCGTCATATTACCCATAATTAAACTTGGCATATATATTTTCATACCCATTTTTCTATGGTTCATTCCGCATGAACAGATAATGTCGGGTGAGAGTATATGTCTTTCCAAGCGTTTCTTCGGTAGAGAATGTTGGGGATGTGGATTCACACGAGCCACATACCTTGTACTTCATGGTGACTTCTGTACTGCATGGGAGTATAATCACCTGATAATCATCACAATACCATTAATTACCATTTTGTGGTTATGTGGTATTGTACGCCAAACAAAACTCTTGATAAAGGAGATTGGCTCGAATGATTGAATATAGCGGAGGTGAGTTTTCCCCTGGGATTACCAGGCATAAGCCAAGCCTTCATCCATCCACTTCCCTTGTGCGCGCAACACCTGCTCGACTACATCGCGTACACAACCCTCGCCACCGCGAAGCGAAGAGATATACTTTGACAATTGCTTTATCTCCACAGCAGCATCACAAGGACAAACAGGCAAGCCACAAATCTGCATCACCTCATAGTCAGGAATATCATCACCCATATAAAGTATCTCTTCAGGTGACAGCTCATACATAAGCATCAGTTCCTCAAGGCAATCTTTTTTCACTGATGCTCCTGTGTAAATATCATTTATTCCAAGGCCTTTATAACGCACCTTTACAGCCTCATTGCGCGCGCCGGTTATTATAGCTACATGCAAGCCGCACTTCACGGCAAGCTGCAATGCATATCCGTCCTTGATATTAGCTGTACGCATAGGCTCACCGCTTGTCGCTACCGGGATTGTTTCGCGACTGAGCACACCATCGACATCAAATACAAGTGCCTTTATTTTTTTCAGGTCGTAGTTAATCATAGTCTGTTCCTCTTTTTTATATAATCACTCAGCTGTGAATATATCGCCGACAATTCGTCGTCGAGCATTGCTTTATGGGCATTCATGACATTGCTGTCGCCACGTTTGGCAGGTCCTGTCTGTGCCTCACGCGGAGAGAGAGTATGCATCTTACGTGCAGCCTCATCTATAAGCGGCAACATCGATTCAAACGGCAAGCCATTTTTTTCAAGAATCTCTGCAGCCATATTATACACGGCATTTGAGAAGTTGCAGGCAAACACAGCTGCCACATGGAGAGAACAACGCTGCTCGCTTGTGGCATACACCACCTTGTTGCTTATTGTACGCGCAAGTCTTTCAACGTGTGCTGTAACATCATTGTCGCTACCCTCAATAAATACCGTAACATCATTCAACGGCACGACATTTGTCTTGTTTACTGTCTGCATGGGGTAAAGCACGCCATAACGGTTTGCACCCGACTCATGCAAGGCACTCATCGGGATACTTCCTGCCGTATGCAGTATTATGGCATCGGGATACTTGCGCGCCACCTGCGCCGTTACCTGACGCAATGCGCTATCGACAATGGATATTATCACTATGTCGGCTTGTGGCAGGGCATCAATATCACAGCACCACTCCGCGCCAACCCTGTCTGCAAGCATCTGAGCCGATTCCGATGTACGGCTCCACACCGCAAGCGGTGCATTTCCCGCACCGGCAAGAGCTACAGCAAGAGCTGTTGCCATATTACCTGCCCCGACAAGTACTATTTTATCATTTGCCTCCAAAGTTCCCTATATGTATTTTTTCCCACTGCATCTTTTCTTCATCGAAAGGCTTTGCCTCACGTGACTTATGGCCAACAGCCACAATAGATAGCACTGCATAATGAGCCGGGATATCGAGCAGATTACGCACGTTATCCTCTGCCACATTGCCTTCGGCGTCCATACGACGACGTATCTGCACCCAGCAACTGCCCAAGCCAAGCTCTTCAGCAGCGAGTTGGAGTATAATAGTTGCAATAGAACAGTCCTCTATCCACACATCGGTCTTTGTAGTATCACCCAATACCACAATAGCCATTGCTGCACCCTCAAGAAGGCCTGCACCATGCTCCTTGCTTACCGAAAGTGCCTTCAGCATCTCCTTGTCATCAACAAGAATAAACTCCCAAGGATTTATACGGTGACCCGATGGCGACATCAGTGCCGCTCTCATAAGGTCGCAAACAATTTCCTTATCAACAGGTTTATCTGTAAAAAGACGCGAACTGCGTCTGCGCTTCAAAAGTTCTAAAAAATTCTCCATAACAATTCGTATGTAAATTATTGCGAAGGTAAGATTTTACGACGAATTCTCAAAAGAGATTTTGAATAATAAGACTTAAAAGGAGTTGCAACAAACCATAAATGCCTTACATCTGTTATATATAAAAAAGTTATGGACAAAAAATTGATGAAAAATGCTCTCGAATACCATTCCGAGGGCAAGGCGGGGAAGATTGAGGTCCAACCGAGCAAACAGGTCACCACACCCGAAGAGTTGTCGCTTGCCTACTCTCCCGGTGTAGCGGCTCCGGCAATAGAGATAGACAAGGAACGTTGGAAGGCATACCGTTACACCAATAAGGGCAACCTTGTTGCTGTCATATCGAACGGAAGCAGCGTCTTGGGACTTGGCGACATAGGCGCATTGGCATCAAAACCTGTCATGGAAGGCAAGGCTATGCTTTTCAAGTTGTATGCCGACATTGATGCATTCGACATAGAGGTGAGTGACGAAGAGCCGGAACGTTTCATTGCCACAGTACAGGCACTATCGCCAACCTTCGGCGGAATAAACCTCGAAGACATAAAGGCGCCCGAATGTTTCTACATCGAGGAACGGCTACGCTCATTGCTCGATATTCCTGTACTGCACGACGACCAGCATGGTACAGCCGTCACCGTTTCTGCGGCACTTATCAATGCCTGCCTGATAACAGGAAAGAATATCGGGGATATGAGCTGTGTCATTTGCGGAGCAGGCTCTGCAGGCATATCGACAGCAAAGATGTTGCTGACATTGGGTATTGACAAGAACAAGCTGACAATGGTTGACAGCAAGGGAGTTATAACACAAAACCGCACCGACCTTGACAAATACAAGAAACCGTTTGCCACAGAACGCGATATCGCAACCCTTGACGATGCCATAAAAGGGGCAGATATTTTCATAGGACTATCCAAAGGCGGAATTTTAAGCGACAGCAACATAATGTCAATGGCCAAGCGCCCGATAATATTCGCACTTGCCAACCCGACACCCGAGATAGACTATCACCATGCAAAAGAGATACGCCCCGATGCCATTATTGCTACAGGCCGTAGCGACCTGCCGAACCAGATAAACAATGTATTGTCCTTTCCCTATCTGTTCCGTGGCGCTCTCGACACTTTATCGACAACCATAAACGAGGATATGAAACTTGCCGCTGCATATGCCATAGCTGCCATAGCAAGGGAAAAGGCCCCAAGCGACATCGAAGAACGTTACAACTGTAAATTGTCATTCGGCAATGATTACCTTCTGCCCAAACCGGGTGATATACGTCTGGTCACAGAGGTTTCAACCGCAGTAGCAAAGGCCGCAATGGATAGCGGTGTGGCAAGACGCAATATCGTTTCGTTCAAGGAGTATGCCGCCACATTGCTCGGGCGCATAGAACACGAGAATTTCTTCACGAAAGAGTTCCTTCGCCATAAGAAGATGAGAAGAAAGGACAACCACCCCCGAGAACGGAAATTATAAATTTCAAACATATACATGATGACAAAAGAGGAGTATGAACTTATCGATGCATTGAGTCGCGAGACAGGCGAAGCAATGTCGCCTATTGAAGAGCTTGTCCTTTTAGGATTTTACGACGAAAATGACGGTTTCTTCCCTAAGTGCTACGAGGAATATGATTTCAATGAGAATGACGAACGATACAAATTACTAACAAAGGTGCTGAGAATGAATAACGACCGTAGGAAATATTTTGCATAAAAAAGCGGTAAAAAAAGGAGTGAAAAATCCCTTTCATTTACTAACTTTGTAGTCGCGTGAAGAGGCGACTACATTATTATTAACAGCAAAAAATATATTTTTATATGGTACAGAGTTGGTTTGAATGTAAGGTAACATACGAGCGTGCCGGCGAAAAAGGATTGAACACAAAGGTCAACGAAGTATATCTCGTTCAGGGATTCACATTCACCGAAGTGGAGAAACACCTTACACAGGAACTTCAGCCACAGGTGACAGGCGAGTTCAACATCAACAAGATGGAACGCACCAAATACAACGAACTTGTTGACAGCAACAGCGAAACTGCTGACAAATGGTTCAAGTGTAAAATTTCAATGATAACAATCGACGAGGTTTCGGCAAAGGAGAAGAAATCGTCAGTAGTTATCCTTGTAAAGGCAGAAGACGTTACGGGTGCAGTAAAGAACCTCACCAAGCATATGGAGGATTCCATCATGGATTACGACCTTGTTTCAGTCAACGAAAGCGCGATTGTGGATATATTCCATTATGAAGGCTAACAACAAAATAGCTGAACAGATAAAGAGCATAAGCGATACCCTGCCTTGCGGGGTAACGCTTATTGCCGTTTCAAAATACCACCCTGCCGAGGCCATAATGCAGGCTTACGATGCGGGACAGCGGGAGTTCGGAGAGAGCAAGGCACAGGACCTTGTAAAAAAGCACGAGTGCTTGCCCAACGATATCAAATGGCATTTTATAGGACACCTGCAAAGCAACAAAATCAAATATATAGCTCCGTTTATCCACCTTATACACAGCATCGACAGTTACAGGCTGTTGCAAGAGGTAAACAGACATGGCGAAAAGCATGGACGCAAAATAGGCTGTCTGTTGCAGATACATATAGCACAAGAGGAGAGCAAATTCGGCTTTACTCCCGAAGAGTGCCTTGCAATGCTTGCCGAAGGCGAATGGCAGGCACTTGAAAATATAGAGATACGCGGACTAATGTGCATGGCAAGCAACACCGATGACGAACAGCAGATTGGCGAAGAGTTTGCCACCATACAGAAACTGTTCAACACCATCAAGACAAGCTATTTCCCAAACAACGACCGTTTCAACATATTGTCGGCGGGAATGAGCGACGACTACCCCATTGCCATAAAATATGGAAGCACCCATATAAGGGTTGGCTCAAGAATTTTCAACGGCGAATAACAGGCAGAGCATTATTCCTCTCTGCCATTACCAATCAGGCGCAACAATACTATATACAGGAACGGTATCATATAAATGATATCGGCCACGAACTGTGCAGAAGCACCGTCACTATTCCATAGAGCTATAACACCCGTATATTCCAAGCATGGCACAATTCCCGAAGCAGGAATCAGGGCTATGAGCGCAGGAATAAAGAAAGAGAAGGTTTCTCCCATAGAACTTACAACGTCGAGCAAAGAACGGTAGTTGCCATACATGAATCCATAGACAAGGGAAAGCACCAATACTCCCACAAATGAGAAAACGGGCAAACCGTACATAAAAGGCGAGCCTGCAAAATTTCCCGTGACACTTGACAAAAGATTCAGCGGCGGCACCGTAGCCAAGAAAAGTATTGCAATATAAAAGAGTAAAGCAAGAACAGAAACCAGCAATGCCCGTTTTTCGTTCTTTGAAAGAGACTTGGCCGTAAAAACACGACACAGCACACGCATTATTCCGGCACCTTGCAATATGGCAATAATGACAATAGCCAACATTATTGTACCCCAAGGAACATCGTTCAACGATAGCATGGCATTACGTGCAGCCCAACGCAATCCCTCGCCACTGACCAATGACTTTATGGCAAAAGTCCCTCCCGAGAACATCGCCGCCATATCGGCCACCCATGAGAAAAGCCAGACAAGCACCAACAGCAACGTGTATGCCAATACCGGATAGTAATACTCTCTTTTATTATTCATCGGCTTCAAGATTTTCCACATCAATTATATGCAGCTCTATTGCACGTACCACAAGACGTGTAACATTTATGCCACGCTGTTCGCTTTCGGGGAAAAGGCGTGATATGAGGTCGGCCTGACGCTTTTCGAGCGACTTGACACCAAAAGGCATTGTCTTTAGCGAAGCTATCATATCCTTTGTATATCCCAACGCAAGATGACGCAGGAAACACTCGTCATAACGGTCTATTTCATAGGCAACAATAGATTTACGATGTTCGGCATCGCGCATCACATTCTCACGGAAACGCTCCACAATCTTTTCGAGTATAGGCTGGTTGAAGACATTCTTTTTGCCCGACATCACCGCATATATCTCATTCTTTGTAAGCAGTTCGCCGGTCTTTAATGTTATGCCGTCTGCTCCCGCATCAAGAACATCGACCCACAACTTTTCATTGAGCAATTCACCTGTAAAGACAAGCACCTTCATTGCAGGATACTCCCCTTTCACACGCTTACATATATCGACACCCACCGTTGTCGAGCCGCCAAGACCCAAGTCGAGCAGGAGGAGGTCGGGGACACGTTCTTTCAACAAGGTATCCAACTCTTTTTCATTCGATGCTACTCCTATGATGTCGGCATCGGGAATATCGGTGCGGAAAATCTCTTCCGTACCCTTCAGTTCGAGCTTTGCATCCTCGACAATTATAACTGTAAATTTGTTGTCCATATGATTTTATTTAGGGAGAGTAAAAAGTATTACCGTTCCTGATACATCAGAACGGGCCTCCATACGCCCACCGTGTTTTCCTGTATAATCTTCGTGTATTCTGACAATCTCCTTTGCAACAAGATACTCCATAGCATTCACACCACCGTCATCGCCTATATTGCGTTTTGTCGGTGTAAAAAGTTCTGCAACCTCATCGCTTGTAATCTCATAACGGTTATCGACCAGTTCCACCTTAACTACATCAACGGCATCAATAGCACGCAACAGCAATGTTCCGCTCTTCTTCACGCACAAAGCAGCTGTGAACAATTGTTCAAAAAGATAATCGACAAGGTCGATATCCGCCTTGATGACAATATCCGTTTTCTCACAGACGACATTGATGCCTACATTATTTTTCTTTGCCAAGCGTTCGGCATATCGTTTGGCATTTTCAAACAACACCGACAACTTCACGTTTGACAATGAGAAACTTGCGCTGTCAAGTTCACGTACAGCACAATTGCTCAAGATACCAAACACCGAACTGTAATAATCCATAAGCTCACGCATCTCGGTTACGATATCCATATTATCTGCTGCCGACGACAATGCCTGCCCTGCAAGTTCTCTTATACGGCTCGGGTAATATACCGTTTCGTGCTTTATCACAGAAAGGCAGTTATCCATGACCATATTCTGCACATGCATGCGATTTTCCTCATAGCTTATACGCTCCGCCTCATCTTCAAGCTCTTCGATAGCCATATATCCACTCGCCACCCTTACTGCCGAATGATAAGCTACCGATGCAAGATAGTTCGATACAAGTTCAAGGCTCACGACTTCATTATCGCTCAGAGGGCGCTCTGTAACTATTTCCAGCACACCGACCGACATTCGTTCACCGTCATTCACCGCATACAAAGGCATAACGCGTTCCATTCCTGACGGCAAGACTATCTGTTCTCCGCTATCAAGAACACGTTCCATATAAATCCCTGCACGACCCTGCATTGTGACAGCAGGAGCCTCAACAAGCACCTGTTCATTACCCTTACCGGAACTCAGCAGCATTGCCACGCTCTTTATACGCATTGTCTCACCCATGCAGGAGTACAGTTCATCAACAATATCCTGCGCAAGTTCCTGAGTCGTACGTCGGCCACTTTGCGTAGCCACATTCAACAAACGGCTGTTCATCTCAAGCACAAGATGTTCATTTGTCTTTTCTATGATGTTATGACGTACAAAAGTTATTACAAAATAGACAAGAAGCAATAATATCAAAAAGCTCAAGAAGGCAATGGCAACCTCATAATGGTTGGCAACCTGTTTGATTGACGAATAGCGGTCGGCAATACCGTTATCCTCATCGACAAGCCTGTAAAGGTTTGAATATATGAAATTGTTATACCTGTATGCGTCCCACTTGTTCAAAGCCAAAGACGCGACAGCTACTTCGTTGCGTATATCAAGGATATTGAAGAAGACATCTTCTTTCAAGGAATCAGGATATAGCGACTCTCGCCACCACAAAATCTCTGCGGCATTACCCGATGATATCGTCAGCGTGTCGTTGCCACCAATCTCTCTCTTGTAATAGTCGTTAAGAATATCCAATGCTTCCTGCGCCACAACAAAAGCCTCTTCGTGTTTCTCTTCGACATTACACATGAAGACAGAATCGGCATATACGTTGAGTCGGGCGAACATATTATTTTCGGCAGAAACTGATATAGGCAACAAAAGCAACAGCAACGACAGGAATCTCATGAAGCCCTTTGGCAAACGGAACGAGAAACGGCTACCGCTTCCCTTGGTGCTTGTTATGTCAAATGAACATACCGAATAAATAGGGTCTGTCTTACGATACTTTTCGATGATACCTTTACAGTTCATCAGTCCAAAGCCACTACCCTTGCTCTTGGGTTTCATCAGTTCGTTGTCGGCACCTATGAGCGAGGCATCATAGACTTTTGAATCCAATATGCGGTCAATATCGTTCTGCGACATGCCTATACCGGTATCGGTCACTGCAATTTCCACAAAACTGTCATCTTCAATGCTCTCAAGAACCACACACCCGCCCTTAGAGGTAAATTTCGCAGCATTGTCAACAAGCGTGTTTATCATAAAGAGTGTAAGAGCCTTGTCAGCCTTTATTACGCTATCGGTCGGTTTGACCATCAGTGTAAGTCCACGACTATCAAAGACCTTGCTGTTCTTTTCCATAATGGCAAAGAGGTCGGCAAGGGCAAAGTTTTCGATTCTTAAATTAAGTTCACCCTGACGTGTCTTTATCCAGCGTTCGAGAATCACATTCAGGTCATCGAGTTTTTCGGTAAGTTCGGACACATATTGCAGTTTACGTCTGCAGTCTTCCACCGGCAACTGCCCCGAAAGCATCTTCAGTTCATTCGATATGCGGTCCATAAAAGGACGTATCCCTGAAACAATTGACACAGAAACCCTTTTCAGGACATTCTCACGCTTATGCCCGGCAAGATATATAGCCGAAGCACGCTTCATCTCCTCGACCTTTTCACGTTCCTCGCTTATATCGGAGAGGCGCAATCCCTCTTCTATGGCAACAGCAATATACGGGACAAGCATTGCTATGAGATTTCTCTTGTCATCGTCAAGCGGCATTTCGGTCAAAACAGTAAGTTTGTCACTATCGGTCAAGTTCATATATTGTATGTCAAAGACATCGATATACGACATACCTTCAGTGCAAGCTGTTTCCGAAACCACAAACAGGCTCTTTCCCGAGAAATTTTCCATTACCTCATTGAGTTTTGCCGATATTGCATCAAACAGTTGCTGCTTATTGTCGATATTATGAGGCAGTGATGACAACAGCATACGGCAAACCTTCAGCAGACGCTTACGCTGCATGGAATAAGACTTTTCTCTGCGCAAGCGGCGACGATGCACGAAGAGGAGCAACATCAACAGAACTACAAACAGCAGGAACAGGGCTACAGCTATAACCTTCAGATATACCACTTCCTTGTCTATAGCGGATATGCGACTTTCCAATTGTTTGTTCAGCCTTGTTGTACGCAACAGCTCAAGGTAAATATCACGATTGATGTAGGAAGCCTCCTTGTCACCCACACCTGCGTATGCACAACTCGCCTCACGACAAATGCTCAACAGACATTCAGGAATATGGTATATACCTTCATCGATATTTGTCACCGGCCCCTCGCCTGAATCAATTGAACAGAACAGGGAATCAGGATTTGAAAAAGAAGAATCCGGATAATACTCCTGATAATACTCAATTATATGGTCGTATGCCCCTGACAGCAACACAAGTGCTTCGTCATACTTCTCAAGCCTTACGCCACATGATGCCTGCACAGCCAAAGCCTCTATCATCATATATCTGTCGCCATACTCTCCAAAAGTATTGGCAGCATCTTCGGCAAGGACATACGGCAGATTTTCGGCAGTTACATCATTAGGGAGCAAGGATTGTGTACGCTCCGGATACTCTTTTTGGAAGAGTTCGAGCACTTCATTGTCGCGCAACGCTATGGCAAGCAACAGTTTGTAATTCGCTTCGAGCCATTTCATGCCATTGTTTCCGGCAACGTCAATCCCCACAGCCAATGAGGAGAGTCGTTTATCCATGTCCGATTCGCTGTTGGCAATAATCATTCTTGCATAAAGGCGCAACGCCCTGTCATCGGCACTCTCCATATTACGTTCAAGATACTCAAGTACCTTAAACGATTCTTCATACATGGCAAGGTTCGAGAAATAGCAGACCGACACAATTCCATATTCCACCTTCGCTCGGTTGAAACGTTCCTTGTCACCGGGCGAGAGAATATCATACTCTTCGTTTATTCTCCTTATCCTTGCCAATGCACTTGCCCTGTAATCGAAGAACTGCCTGTTGACCGAAACTCTGTAACATATCGTCATAAGACCTACATCAGCCACAAGACGTTCTATTTCACATTCCGAATTTTCACGTACCGAGCGATAAAGTTGCACAGCACGTACGTAATCCATACGCATCATTGCCGAATATGCCGTTGCATTATCAACGACCATCTGCAATTCGGTGTCATCGTTCGATAAGGACGATAATTCGGAAACAAGAGCATCAAAATTTTCCATATCGGAATATCTCTCGTTTGAGATTTCCGAGCATAAAGAGTCAACAGGAAACAGTCCCATTCCCGTGTGCGAAAACCCGCTGAATGAGGTCAATGACAACATTATGGCAACAAGCCACATATATATCTGTTTCCTATCCATAGGAAAATGTTTTTAATCCAATGTGTGCATTATTTCCTCGATTACATGAGGGAAATGCTCATATTCAAGCGCATGCACCTTTGACGCAACATCCTCGTATGTATCGGTAGGCAATACGGGACAAGTTGCCTGGAAGAAAGTTGTTCCCTTATCGTAATGTTCGTCAATCAAGTGTATAGTGATACCACTCTCTGTGTCGCCACATTCAACGACAGCCTTATGCACATTGTCGCCATACATGCCTTTTCCTCCGTGCTTTGGCAAAAGAGCAGGATGTATGTTCACGATTCTGCCGGGATATGCCTGAATGAGTTTCTGGGGGACGAGCAACAGGAAGCCGGCAAGAACCACAAAGTCAATATTGCGTTCCTGCAACATTGAGATGACTGTATCAGCAGCCATAAATTCGGTTTTTGTAATAACCACTGATTCTATTCCAAGGCGCTTGGCACGCTCAAGAACATAAGCATTGGGGTTGTTCGCAATGATAAACGAAACTTCCGCATAATCGGAACCTTTGAAATAGTTTGCTATGTTCTCGGCATTCGAGCCACTACCTGATGCAAGGATTGCAATTTTCTTCATTGTAATATCTTTTAAGTTTTTATGCTATTGGAACAAGACGGCGCAGTACATTCTCGCCATAAGTCTTTGATATCGGTATCTCCTTCAGACCGGGCACGCCAAGTTCAAGGAAAAGATTCTCCTTTTCCCGACGCATGACCTTTACGAGGTCGAGATTTACCATATAGGAGCGGTGACAGCGTACCACATTGGTATCGGCAAGCTGTTCGCTTATGTCTTTCATTGTTATACGCAAAAGTTGTTTTTTGAGCATCTCGTTCTTCTGATACCAAATGCAGATATAGTTGTCGGCCGACTCGATATAGAGCAGATTCTCTTTTGCCACAGAGAGCTGCAACACACCACGCGAGTCACGTATTGATATCAGATTGCTTGATTTGAAACCTACATTTTCACCCATGAGAGCCCTCAATTTTGCAGTGCGTTCCCTATAAGAGAAGTATAGGACACAAATAAAATATGGGATAAAAATAATAAAAACCGTATAACGCATTGCATCAAGAAACACCGTCAAAGGGTCTTCCACTACGGCTATGTTCAAATGTTTTCTAATAATTAGGGCAAACAGCGTAAAAACGCCTGAGAGCAAAATCAATTCAACAAAAACCCATATGACATACACCAGGATTGTAATGTTATGCTCCGGATGCCTCGATTTCCGATACATTATAACGCGGCTTATCGCCACCACAACCATTCCGAGCAGAACAAGAACCGACGACCAGACAAAATAGAGTGTCGTGTTATTGTCAACCCATTTTTTAGAATCGAAAGGGGTAAAGATATTTATGAAGATTATCGCAAATATCGACACATAGAGAACCATTATTATCTGGTTTCTCTTCTCGAGCATATACGATGGCACTTTCTTGAAAAGCGATGAAGTATATTCAACCATAATAATCCGTCAAAGGTTATTGAAAGGCACAGCCTGTTTTCGTAAATTATATTTTACAAAGTTACACTTTTTTTTATCAAAATGATAAAATTGTTCTATTTTGACCGAATATTTTTATCCGCACCAATTTAATTGACAAAGTTTATTACATATAGGGCCGTTTAGGATGGATAATTTGAAAAATTATCTTTATTTTTGCAAAATGAAGTAGAACGGTTTGTTCATAACCCAGCAAACTTTGAAACAAAATGACCATGCCAATAATAAAATACAAAAACGTTGATATCTGCATCGACTCCAAGGAGATTCTCAAAGACGTATCATTCACCTTGGATGCCGGCGAGTTTGCATACATTATAGGCGCAGTCGGTTCTGGAAAATCGACTCTCTTGAAAACCATCTATGGCGAGGTGGACATCACCGATGGCAAAGCGTATATAATGGACGAATACGACATGTCAAGCATAAGCAACCGCAAGTTGCAGAAATTACGCCGAAGCATAGGTATTGTCTTTCAGGATTTCCAGTTGCTGACAGACCGCAGTATACACGACAACTTGAACTTTGTTCTGCGTTGCACAGGCTGGAAGGACAAAGAGCAACGCGAAAAACGTATTCAGGAAGTTCTTGACCTTGTAGGATTACCACAGAAAGGCTACAAACGCCCACACGAATTGTCGGGAGGCGAACAGCAGCGAATAGTAATAGCAAGAGCTATCCTCAACCGCCCTGCCCTGTTACTTGCCGACGAGCCTACAGGTAACCTCGACAACGAAACCGGCAGAAACATTATGGGTATTCTGCACCGTATATGTAAGGAAGAGAATATGTCAGTGCTCATGATTACACATAACGAGCAATGGCTGAAAGAGTTCCCCGGCACCGTTTACCGTTGCAAGGATAAAGAGATGAACAAGGTTCAGCAAGACAACGAGGAGGTTGTGACAATCGAAGAGACGACAACAATCCAGGATATTGATTCAGAAAACAAAGAATAAAAAAATAGCAATATGAAAGTATTAAAATTTGGTGGAACATCAGTAGGTTCTGCCGAGCGAATGCAAAACGTAGTACGTCTTATTTCAGACGGAGAGCCCAAAATTGTTGTTCTTTCAGCAATGTCGGGTACAACAAATTCACTTATCGAGTTCACAAACTACTTGCGTAACGGCAATGTAAACGGTGCTTGTGAACATTCAACATTCCTGCAGACAAAATACATGCAGACAATCAAGGATCTCTACAAGAGCGAACAGGGAATAAAGGAAGCTACAGAGAAAGTCAATGAGATATTCGCTCATCTGCGCGACTTGGCAACAAAGCCTTTGACCGACGAACTTGAGAAAGAGATTGTAGCCCAAGGTGAAATCATATCAACCAACATGGTTACAATTTACATGCGCGAGCTTGGTCTTGACGTTGAGTTGCTCAATGCGCTCGACTTCATGCGTCTTGCGGTAAACGGTGAGCCCGATATAACATATATCCGCGAACACCTCTTACCACTTATTGACCTTGAGAAGAGGGGCAAGATCTATATCACACAAGGTTTTATCTGCATGAACCACGAGGGCAGCTACGACAACCTGCAACGTGGTGGTAGCGACTACACCGCAACACTTATAGGTTCTGCCGTAAACGCTGAAGAGGTACAGATTTGGACCGACATCGACGGCGTACACAACAACGACCCACGCATAGTAGAGAACACTACTCCTGTACGCAACCTCCACTTTGAAGAGAGTGCAGAGCTTGCATATTTCGGTGCAAAGATCCTACACCCTACCTGTATTTTGCCGGCTAAGCTGACAGGTACTCCCGTTCGTCTTCTGAACACAATGGACCCTACAGCCGAAGGTACACGTATCGACAACAACCTTACACGTCCGGGCGAAATCAAAGCCATCGCAGCCAAAGACAACATCACCGCAATCAAAATCAAGAGCGGACGCATGTTGCTTGCTTACGGTTTCTTGCGTAAGGTTTTCGAGATTTTCGAAAGCTATCATACATCAATTGACATGATTTGCACATCAGAGGTTGGTGTATCAGTGTCTATCGATGACGACAAAAGACTTGACGAGATTGTTGCAGAATTGCAGAAGATTGGTACTATCACCGTTGACAAGAACATGTGTATAATTTGCGTTGTAGGTGACTTGAACTGGGAAAACACCGGTTTTGAAGCACGCGCAATGGAGGCGATGAAGGATATTCCTGTACGCATGGTTTCTTACGGTGGTAGCAACTACAACATTTCGTTCCTTGTACGCGAAGAAGATAAGGTAAGAGCTCTGCGTTCACTCAGCGCTTCAATTTTTGAGAACAAATAACGCCAACAATGAAGAATTTCCCTGTTGAAAAATTCTCGGGCATTGAAACGCCATTCTACTACTACGATGTAGAGCTGTTGCGCGACACGCTCAACAAGGCATTGGAAGAGGCAGGCAAGTACAATGGTTTCCATGTGCATTATGCCATAAAAGCGAACTTCAACCCACAACTGCTTGATGTCATAAAATCGTCAGGCATGGGTGCCGACTGCGTAAGCGGCGGAGAGGTACGCGCTGCAATAAATGCAGGTATAGAGCCGGGCAAAATTGTTTTTGCCGGTGTCGGAAAGACCGACAAAGAGATTGCCTATTCGCTTGACGCCGGAATATTCTGTTTCAACATAGAGTCTATTCCGGAAGCCGAAGCCATTGAGCGCCTTGCAGCAGAGCGTAACGTAAAGGTACAGGTTGCCATAAGAGTAAACCCAAATGTTGGCGCGCACACACACTCAAACATTACCACAGGACTTGCCGAGAACAAGTTCGGAATAAACTATGAACAGCTCGACGAAGTCATAGACATCATTGAGAATCTGGAGCATCTTGAACTCATTGGTCTGCATTTCCATATTGGTTCACAGATTCTTGTAATGGACGATTTCATAGCACTCTGCGGACGTATAAACGAATTGCAGGAGCTGTTGCACGAAACACGCAACCTCATTCTCCCACATATCAATGTCGGTGGTGGTTTAGGCATACGTTATGATGCACCCGACAAGTACCCTATCCCCGATTTCGAGCTTTATTTTGCGACATACGCGAACAACCTGAAACTCTTCCCGGGCCAGCAGGTACATTTTGAACTCGGACGAAGCATTGTAGCACAGTGTGGCTCGCTTATAACACGTGCCACATACATCAAGCACGGCACATGCAAGAAGTTCATCATTGTCGATGCAGGTATGAACGACCTTATACGTCCTGCCATGTACGATGCATACCACCGCATAGAGAACCTGACATCGGACAAGGCCGACGAACTTTACGATGTTGTAGGCCCGATATGCGAGTCATCAGATGTATTCTGCAAGGAACGCAGAATACCGCAGACAGAGCGTGGCGACATTCTGGCAATACGTTCTGCCGGAGCATACGGCGAAGCAATGTCATTCGGCTACAACTGCCGAGAGTTACCGAAAGCTGTTCTGTCAACAGAACTGTAAAAAAGGATGATAACCAAATTTGGTTATCATCCTTTTTTTATCCGTATTAATTATATATCGGCATTTATTCGAGCAATTTCCATTCGTACTCTGCACCTTTAGAAGAGAGGCTTATACAGAGATATTCAGGGTGTTCAGCCTCGTCACGGATAGTTCCAATAATTGTATAGCGTACACCATTGAACATCAAATCTTCGCGATGATGGTCGTGTCCCTGCAAACAGAGTGTAACGTTGTGCTTTCCAAAAAGGTCGAGCAGCATCATCGTCTCTTCCATTGGCAGGTTACCCGAACAGAGCTGGGTATTGTCGGTGTAAAAGAAATTTGTATGGGTAAGCACTACACAATGACGATACGCCTTACGATGAGCCGAAAGAAAATCACGCAACCATGCCAACTGCTTGCTGCCATGAGTTCCGCTTGCCGAATCAAGGGTAATAAAAACGTCTTTCCCTGCAGAATGAGATACCTCAAACCAATAGACCGACGGCCCTATCAATTCCCTAAAATCGTTCCATGACGAAAAGAAGAGGTCGTGATTACCGATAACGGAGAATATAGGAGTATCATATCTCTGTTCTTTGGCATCATAGGTTACAGCATCAAGATATAGTGGCATTGCGCCACGCTTGTCGATGCAGTCGCCAAGCACTACACCCAAAGAGGCATCATCATCATTGCAAAGCTCCTTGGCAAATGCCTTAAGGTTTTTGGCCTCGTCACTTACATGAGGATCGGTACAGACATAAAATACATAAGACTCTTCCGCGTCAATACAAGCGACAGGTGTGCCGGAATGTAAATCAAAGCTCTGCTCGAAACGGCTGTTCACGACATCACCTGTAGGCATTACAAAACCTTTGAAATCGACCTTATCACAACCACAAAGGAGCAACAGGAGAAGTGCTACACCAAAATTAAACCTTACCATTTGTAACATACTCCTATATTTGCATAGAATTGATAATAATCACTCGACAAGTTGAACATTCCTGCCGGCTTATAGCATGCACCCAACACCACTCCCCATTTTTCGATAGGATATAACATACAATCAACAATAAGCGAAGGCTGATAGTGTCGTTCCAGGTCAAAAATACGGCTGTTGGATATCGAGAACATCAAATCACATATTTCAACAGAAGGCAAAACATTTACTCCGAATTCATAATAGAGGTTGAATGGTTCACAGAAACGGCTTTTGCCACTTGTTATGCTACGATGATAATAACCGAGCGTTGCCCACAAATATCGTGTTCTAAGCCCGAATCCTCCGCCTGCCGCAACGTTGTGTATATTATTCAGAGGCTGATAATGTACCAAAGCCTCAACGCTCAAACGCATCTTTGGCAAATCATAGAAATAGGCTGGACGTACTTCAGCCACGAAATCAGAAGAAAAGTTATACTGCAATCCGCCTTTCAAAGAGAAACTCTTGCACGGAACAGTATTTGCATCAATTGAGAGTGCGACAAAATTCCCCAACGCCATATTGTTTCCGCCCTTGACAGACAACTCTACTGTATTGTCTTGAGCGTACAACAGACTTGAGAAAACTGAGAAGAGTAAGAGAAGGATATATTTATGTCTCATTTTGTATATTTCTATACAAAAATATGCCTATTGTAAAAAATATACAAATTTCCAAAAAAAAAATTAACAACGACATCTGAAATAAAACAGATGTATATAAAAGATAATCAAGAGAATTTGAATATCATTCAAACTTTATTGCTCTTGTGGGTTCAATTCTTGATATGAGCATTGACGGCAACAGCAGCATCAGAACAGACAAGACGAATATGCCGATATTCATTGGTACAAGAAGCCATGTGAATTCAATGGGTACCGAATTCATATAGTACATCGAAGGATCAAGGGCTACAATATGGAAATGTTGCTGCAACAAGCAAAGCACCACGGCAACGACATTACCTATAAGGATACCCTTACCTATCACAATGCATGCATAATAAAGAAAAACCTTTATTATTGAGACATCGCGTGCCCCGACAGCCTTTAAGACTCCGATAAAATTACTCTTTTCAAGAATTAGTATAAGCAACCCCGATACTGTTGTAAAGCCGGCTATAAAAAGGACAAGAACAAGTATAAGCCATACGGTCTGGTCAAGGACACTGAGCCAAGAGAAAAGCGAAGGATAGAGATCTTCTATCGTAGGTGCATGAAGCCTTTCCCCTACCTCGTTATATTGTTTGAGAACCTGATTGACATCGGTAGCGACCATATAAAGTTCGTTATAATCGTTTATGGATATTTCAATACCCGTAGCCTTTTCGCCACCCCAACCGTTCAGACGTCTTACGGTATATATATCGGTCAGGGCCATTATGTTGTCGAATTCCGTAAGATGTGTTTCATAAACAGCACTGACAGACATTCGACGTGCCTTTATGCCTTGTTGCATGAAATAGATATTGAGCTTATCACCAACAGAAAGCCTGAGCTTATCGGCAATGTTTCTTGAAAGCACTATGCTATTTGACGAAGAATCACTACCCCACGAAGGCAGCTCGCCTTCAACGATATTGTCCTTAACAAACGAAAGGTCATAACCTGTTCCTACACCCTTCAAGGCTATTCCTTCATATTCGCCATTGGCCACTATCATGCCGGGCTTCATCACAAACGGCTGAACATGTCTGACACCCTCTACTGCCGACAGACGGGCAAGCATCAACGAATCGGCCACAACCGGCACTTCGCCATGATACGACGATTCGTAACTCATCACCTGCACATGACCACCAAAACCGATAATCTTGTCACGTATCTGTTGCTTGAAACCGACGATTATGCATATAGAGACAAACATGACCAAAGTACCGACAGCCACTCCCCACTGGGCTATAGCTACAGCCGGACGCGATATTCTGCGCGCCCCCTTTCGGGTACCATACATTCGTCGTGCAAGAAACAATTCAAGATTCATAGTGTGCCAAACATTAAAACTTACGGAAATCGAGCTGCACCTTATCGGAACGCAATATCATCTTATCACTATTCAGCAGCACAACTCCAAAACGCTCGTTTTCGGGATTATGTATGCCGACCTTTGTCAAGTCGGTTCTTTTTTCAATCATTTGTATATACAAGGAGTTACCAACATGTTGAAAACGACCCTTTCCGCCATAATTGCTATTGTAGCTATCATCGTCTTCGGACATTGTTGTCAACAAATCCAACTGAATGCACCAGAAACGTTTATACTCTTTCGTATTCTCAATAGTTCCTGTTGCGACATCCTCTATTTTAAGCAATTTCCAAAAACCGCCTAAATCGCCATTGTCGTCAGCCTTTTGACAAGAGAGCAAAAGAGTAGCAGACAGAAATATGTAAATTATCCTTTTCACTTCTCTGTTCGTTTTTTAATGTTATAGATTCCTTCTCGCTTAAAGGTCAGCATGGCACCATAATTATTGCCATACAAATCACCCTTGTCAAAAGCAAAAGATGTTCCGACACTCCAGTTTCTCTTTTTTGACGGGATAAACGTAAACTCCACAAGAGCCGAAACATTTCTCTTTATATCAATAAACGGTTTGGCATAAGTTCCCCAGTTATTACTATAGGTAAACAGCATACGATAATCAAGCCAACGGAGCAAGCCTCCTTCCAAGCCAAAATGAAAAGCCTCTACGCGATTATTACGGCATATCTGCAATTTGTCTTTATTGTATATCGGCGATGTGCAAAGTGGCGAGCCTATTATGCGGCCATAATTGAACCAACCGGCATAACGCTGATGGTTATAATTGTTATCGACACAACTTATCTGGTCTGGAATCTTTTCTGTACTATCGTGATATATCGGACCACTCTGATTTTTCAGGTTAAAATACTCAAACACAACACTCCTTACCCATTCAAACTTTTTAAGTTCGAGTTCAATACCGGCAAGCTGTTCTGTCCACAAGCCATATTCCCAAAAAAGTTGCGAGTGGTCCTCAAACACATGGTCGTAATAGAAATGCAGTTTCCAATTTTTGTCATTCCATGTAATTGCACCCAACCAGCTACCAAGAACATTGCCGGCAACATTTCCCTGGTCAAACCCACTATACTGCTCATCGCCGCTCAAAGGAATAAGTGCAAGGAAATAGTCCTTTATTCGTGATGGGTTTTTACTGTTACTTCCCAGTCTGTTCAACATGTTATAGAGTTCTCCACCAAACATCGTTGTCATGTGCAGACCTATCTCTGCTGTAAGAGGGAATTTTAATTCGTTACCGATGCGTACAAAACCGGCCTTGGAATGATAAAGTACACCGCTTGTACGTGCCGATGTTTCGGCAAAATAGTTCTTTTGCCAACACCCGTCGGTGAACCAGCCATAAGCAAGATGACCGCGTATGGCCAACCAACCTTTGACACCGGGAATATCCCAATACTCGGGCAGCTCAAACCTTATTTGTGGTATAGGTCTGGCATTTCCGCTCTCAAGCAAAGGACCCGTCGAAAGACGCGGATTCTTCATTTCGCACCAACGTTCCTTTTGCCCGAAAGAGAATTGTACCCGTTTCCATTTCACATCAAGATATGCCTGCTGCACAAATATATAAGATGTTACATTGTAGCCGGAAACAGCATCGGCGCCCCAATTCAGTTCCAAGTCATGATTGCTGAACATATGCTTACCGCCTACACCCAAACGTGCATAAACAGAGCGGCTGTCGATACTATTCACACCCTGGGTATTTGTATGATGCCACATTGGCGCATACTCACCACTTCCATAAGTAGCTACAGCCCCGGTGCTTTCATACAGGACTTGCGCTCCCGCAGTGAATGAGAACAGTAAAAAAGCAATTATGTAAAGAAACCTTGATGACATTGAAATAGGATTTTACAGTTCCTTTACTCCTGCAGCGATATTTACGATTGTCATTACAGCCTTTTCCATAACCTGTAGCGATACGAATTCATAACGACTGTGGAAATTTATTCCGCCTGCAAAGAGGTTTGGACAAGGCAATCCCATGAATGAGAGCTGTGCGCCGTCTGTTCCGCCACGTATAGGTTTAACAACGGGAACAACACCGGCCTGCTCCATTGCACGCTTTGCAAGTTCAATGATATGCATCTTTGGCTCTACCTGTTCACGCATGTTACGATACTGCTCTTTCAAATCGAGCGACACCACACCTTCGCCATACTTTGCAGTCATCTGCTCAAGCACGTTCTTCATGAAAGCCATACGTTTTTCAAAAATTTCGCGATTATGGTCACGTATTATGTATGACACCGTTGCGTGGTCAACACCGCCATTTATTCCCATAAGATGATAGAAACCCTCATATCCGCTTGTGCATTCAGGCGATTCCACAGCAGGAACAGCATCGACAATAGCTGTTGCCACACGTAAAGCATTAAGCATCTTGCCCTTTGCATAACCCGGGTGCACATTGCATCCCTGAATTGTAAACAAAGCGCTGCCGGCATTGAAGTTCTCGAATTCAAGTTCACCTTCACAGCTGCCGTCAACAGTATAAGCCCAATCACAACCAAAAAGAGGAACATTGAAGTTGTGCGCACCACGACCTATCTCCTCATCGGGGTTAAATGCGATGCGTATCTTTCCATGCTTAATTTCAGGATGCGCCTGCAGGTATGCTACGGCTGTAACAATTTCAGCAACACCGGCCTTATCGTCAGCACCCAAGAGAGTATGTCCGTCAGTAACGATAATGTCATGTCCCTTATAGTCCTCAACCTCGGGGAAATCAGCGACTTTTAATGTAATGCCCTCTTTCTCGTCAAGGACAATATCGCCTCCCTGATAATTTTCCACTACACGAGGTCTTACATCCTTGCCGCTCATGTCAGGGCTTGTATCGAGGTGCGCTATAAAACCGACAACAGGCATCTCATCGTCGCAGTTGGCAGGAAGTGTTGCGTATAGGTAACCCTTGTCATCAAGCACTACATCTTCGAGCCCCATTTCCTTCAACAGTTGTTCAAGATAACGCGCAAAGACAAACTGTCCGACTGTGGTTGGAACAACAGTTGCATTATCACATGATTCAGTATCGAATGTCACATACTTGAGAAAACGCTCAAGCATATATTTTCTAACATTTTCCATATTATTCATATTTTATCAAAAGTCATTATTTAATAATTACCATTGTAGCACCAAATCCATATTTTTGGAACGACGCATCCTGCGATATGCAACGCGGATATTTACGACGCAGTTCCTGTGAAATGGCATTACGCAGCACACCGTCACCCTTGCCATGAATGAACACTATTTTCTTGTTCTTGAATTTCAGATTTTCGTTGAGAGTGTTGCGTACAACGTCGAGCTGATAATTCAGGATATCGAAAGCGGTCATTCCTGCCGTTGTTTCCAACAACTGCTCGGCGTGCAGATCTACTTCAAGGATATCGCTGCCCTTTGCCAATTTTGTTTGTTGCTGCGTTTTTTGTGGAGCATCACCCTTTTTGTTCTCGAGTATTATCTTCTTTATCTCCTCGGCATCGGCAAAGACCTCTTTTGTAGGTTTGTCATCGACAACAATGTCATATATGAGCGCACCCTCGTCAAAGAAAGGGTTCTTGCCGAATAGATGCAGTTTATAGAACTTGACAGTATCGATGCGACGTTCAACTGTCATCGCCGGTTTCAACGCAAACGGTTTGTTCTCCTTGAAAGGCAAGAGCTGAACGCATACACGCTCCATTTCATTCAATTCCTCACGCCCGAACTCCTCCATAAACATTTTGGAGTTTGGTTCAAGCATACCGTTGCAACGCGCAGTCCAGCTACGTCCCGATGCTGTGAGATAAGTAAAATAGAGATAATAGTTACTGTCGTTTATTATATAGGCTTCAAAGCGCGAATTATTCAACGATTTTTCATCCATTGGCAAATAAGCCAACACGACATTGAGCTTTTCACCCTCGAGACGCTCCGACGGACGATATGTTACAACAGGAACAAAGTCATCGTCGTCATCATTCTTTATCGGTTGAGGAGTATTACGTTTATTAATAGCCTTATCTTCCGGTTTTGGCGCACTTTTCTTTTGAAAATTATATTCATTGGTATCAACCACCACACATTCACGCACCTGCATTGGTATTTCAAAGCCGTCCTTATCCTCAACAAGAACAACGTCCTTACCGCGAAAGCCCTTCACAACGCCACCGCCACACTCATATATAAAACGTACCTTATCGCCTATTTTCATATAAATAAATATTTATAATAATATAGATATTGACCCAATGTTGATATTATTCGCGAGATTGTCATTTTTCGAGCAAGCTCTCAACAACACGTCTAAACGTAAGTGAACCGAAGGTCGACGCCCGCAGGGGCTAAATCAACTTTGATTTTCGACGCCCGCAGGGGCTAAAGTCAATCGATCTCAAATCCACCCAAAACAGAGATACTTCGCTTTGCTCAGTATGACATAACCTTTCGGGTCAACTGCTATATTATTGTCTCAATTTTGCACTTATTTTACAAATTTAATCATAAAAAACGATATAAGTACAACATAATAAGAAAAATAGCTTTCCATTTTTTACGGGAGCTTTATTATCCCCTCTTCCCAAATAGCGCTATCCCCAAAATGTCTGATAAAAGAGTAGGAATACTCATTTTGTTTGCCTATTGTATCAATTTTCCCGGCAGAGTGAGATGGATAAAGAGAATCATTATCGAAGCGGGTCATATCGCGCAACAAGACATTACCACTGCACGAAACCAAGACAAGGATTAGCAAGAATATATAATAAGAACGGGCCATTATCTGTATATATGAAAGATAACAACCCGTTGATTATTATTGTTCTACAGCACCTCAATCAAGTTCCTCGACATTGCCGAACCTATCCCAGACACGGGCAAAGCCATATTCTCCGACCAGACCTTTCGGCACACACAAAACTGTTTTGGCATATACGTTCGCATCGGCGATATCGGCCGAGCACATAGGAGCAGCCTCGCACATGACACACAATTTTTCCAACGCGGCACAACCACGAAAAGCCTGATCTCCGACACTGACAACAGCCGAAGGCACGACAATGCTTTTCAACGAGCCACAGTTATAGAAGGCACCATATCCGATACTCAACACACCATCATGCAATACAACATTGTTCAATGATGAGCAGTTGGCCAAGACGCCTTGGTCAAGCATATTGACACCTGCAGGCAATTCAAAATCAACAAGTGACGAGCAACCCCAGAAAGCACCTTTCTTAACGGAAACGACAGACGAAGGCAATTCTACCGATTTCAAAGAGGAACAATCGCGGAAAGCCCACCCCTCGACAGAGAGAAGACCTTCGGGCAATTTAATATGTTCAAGCGAAGAGCAACCGCAAAAAGCATACTCACCGACACTTTCGACCATGCCACCCATAGAGACCTCCTCAAGAGCCTTGCAACCGTCAAAAAGAGAAGGTTCAATGTTTATAAGATTATCCGAAAGGAAAGCACGTTTCAAAGCAGTACAACCCGCAAAAGCATTCTTGCCGATTACAATGACATTTGCTGGCAATACTATCTCCTCAAGCGAGGTACACCCCTTGAACGAAGATATTCCCATAACATGCAAAGAGAAGGGAAAAGCAACTTTTTGAAGCATTGTGCACCCGTCAAAAGCACTTATACCGACACTCTCCACATTTTCGCCAATGACTACAGAGCGCAACAGCACACATTCGGCAAAAGCCTCATCAAGAATATCTGTAACAGGATATTCCACCCCGTTAAAATCCACAGTGGCAGGTATGACGATATCACCACTATAAGGTACAAGCGACTTTGTTACAGTAGCGTTTTTCTTGTTGTCGTCGAGCAGGTATGTCAGTTTATCGATATTGACTATCATTATTATGTCATTTAAGGAATAAGCAAAGAACTGTCACCATAACTGAGGAAGCGGAAATCGTGCGACAAGGCATAATCATATATTTTACGCCAATCCCCATTCAAGAATGCCGATACGAGCAACAGAAGAGTACTCTTCGGTTGGTGGAAATTGGTTACGATAGCCTTTACTATCTTATATTCATAGCCCGGTGCAATCATTATCTGTGTATGAGAATGCAGTCTGTCAAGCCCTTTACGTTCAAGCCATGCCACAAGAGCCTGCAGAGCCTCAACTGCCGACAGGGTATGTACTCTGTTATATGGAGCCCACTGCCCTACATGCAGACTGTCACAATCCATATCAGGATTTTCAGCAACAAGTTCGCCAAGGAAATAGAGGCTCTCAAGAGTACGTACCGAGGTAGTACCCACAGCCACCACATTACCGGCCGAAGATATAAGCTTTTCAAGCAGAGCCTTGCGGACCTCGATGTACTCTTCGTGCATTTCGTGGTCGGCTATCAGTTCGCTCTTCACGGGCTTGAATGTTCCTGCACCTACATGCAAGGTAACCTCTTCGCATGCAACACCTTTTGCCGACAACGCTGCAAGCACCTCGGGGGTAAAATGCAGTCCGGCAGTCGGTGCCGCAACCGACCCTTTTACTTTTGAATATACAGTCTGATATGTCTTTTTATCACTCTCTTCGGTCTTGCGATTGAGATATGGCGGAATAGGCAACTCACCGGCAGCCTCAAGCAGTTCTGCGAACGAGACGCTGCCGTTCCATGAGAAACGCACCGTATTAACCGCTGCGGCACTGCCTATACGCTCCACTGTCAGCGTGATTTCCTTTCCTGCGACAGTTATTACCTGCGACAATGTTCCGCTCTTCCAACGGTTGGAATTTCCCACAAGACAACGCCATACACACTCGCTTGTCTGTTGGAATATAAGCAGATAATCGTTCGGAGCTTCAGGCTCAAGACAAAAGACCTCGACCTGCGCACCTGTTTCCTTTCGGAAGCGCAGACGAGCCTGAATCACCTTGGTATTATTGAAAACCATCAGCGAATCGGCAGGGACAAACGTAGGGAGATTCGAAAAGACATTCTCACTTACACAACCTTTGTCATATATAAGCAGTTTGGAGCTGTCGCGTTGCGCCAAAGGATATTTTGCTATCCTCTCGTCAGGCAACGGATAGTCATATTCCGCTATTGCTATATCTTGTATATTTTTCATCATATCAGCACATTCTATCTCTATAATCCTCGTAACGGAACACCTTGTAAACCTCAAGTTCGCCATTACAATGCAACAAAGCTATGCTTGGGTGAGATATACCGTTGAACATATTTGTCTTTACGGTTGTATAGTGTATCATATCCTCGAACACGACCTTGTCGCCAATTTTCAACGGAGCATCAAATTTCCAGCTACCCATATAGTCACCGCTCAAACAGCTGTTTCCACCAAGGCGATAGATATTCTCACTGAACGGTGCACCCTTGACAGCATCTGCTTCAAGTGATTCGGCACCTCTGACAACAGGCTGATAAGGCATCTCAAGACAGTCGGGCATGTGGCATGTAAAGCTCACATTCAGTATCGCTGTGCGTATGCCGCGACTCTCGACAATATCGACCACTTCCGAAACAAGCGAACCTGTCTGCCAAGCAAATGCAGAACCCGGTTCAAGAATTATCTCAAGATTAGGATAACGGCTACGCAAACCTTTCAGCAAACCGATAAGATGTTCCACATCGTAATCCTTGCGTGTCATCAGATGACCGCCACCAAGATTCAGCCATTTTATCTTAGGCAGCCACTTACCGAATTTCTCCTCGATATGCACAAGGGTATTCTCCAGAGCATAAGAGCTCGATTCACAATGACAATGACAATGGAAGCCCTCGATACCTGCAGGCAATTCTTCGGGCAAGAGGTCTGCTGTTACACCAAAACGGCTGCCCGGCGCACAGGGATTATACAATTCCGTTTCAATTTCGGAATATTCGGGGTTTATGCGTATTCCGCATGATATCTGATGTTCTGCCGACAGTGTACGCTCGTAGAAACGCTCATACTGCGATAACGAATTGAATGATATATGGCTGCAGCAACGCATCATCTCACCAAATTCACTATCGGTATATGCCGGAGAAAAAGCATGCGCACGGCTTCCGAACTCCTCAAAAGCCAAACGTGCCTCATGAATGGAACTCGCTGTAACAGACTTGATATACTCACGGAAAATAGGAAAACTCTTCCACAAGGCAAAAGCTTTGAATGCAAGAATTATTTCCACTCCCGACTCCTTTGCCACACGGCTTATGAGTTCAAGATTTCTGCGCAACAATGCCTCTTCCATCACATAACATGGCGATGGTACTTTGTTTATCATATCATTATCCATTATCCTATTATTTTTAGTTTTGCAAATTTAAGTAATAAAGTTTTAACACCTGCATTCTGGAAACGTATTGTAGCCTTTGCATTTTCTCCGATACCCTCCGTCGCCTGAACTTCTCCAACACCAAAGCGGTCGTGTTGCACAATCATTCCCACACTCAAAGCAGGGTGATTGCTTTTGGGTGCATAGAAATCACGGGCCACATCACTCACTCTACGCAAGTTTGCCGGTTTGTCAATAAATGAAGATGCCGATATTACACGTTTTGCAGGCGCTTGTTCCACGCGCGGCACAGGCTGCTGTGCGCGTTGCTCAGAGAAAGAAGAGGTACGCTGAGAATATCCAGAATTGGTGCGTCCGAACATTCCGCTGTTACGGAAAGAACTGTTCTGTTGCTGTGAATGCGAAGGCGAAGGCTGTACTCCACCCTGCATTGCCATATAACGTCTGTCAATCTCCTTGATAAAGCGGCTTGGCTCACAAAAACCGAACTGCCCGTAACGGTAACGGCTCTTTGCAAACGAAAGCACGCAATGGTCCTTTGCACGTGTTATAGCCACATAGAACAGACGACGTTCCTCCTCCATTTCACGTAACGAAGCCTGCGCACATTGGTTGGGGAACAAATCCTCCTCAAGACCGACAACAAACACCGTCGGAAATTCCAATCCCTTTGCAGAGTGTATTGTCATCAATGTTATGCGGTCAGGATTTTCCTCATTATCGGAATCAAGGTCAGACATCAACGACACCTCGGAGAGAAAATCCACAAGCCCTGCATTAGGGTTTCCCTCCTGCATACGCATATCGACGAAATCGGCAATACCATTTATAAGTTCCTCTATATTTTCCTGTCTTGCCTTACCCTCAACAGTGGTGTCATGCGACAATTCAGTGCTTATTCCGCTTTTCTGCAATACCGCCCTTGCCACTTCAAGAGCATTCTTTTCGGCAGCCATAAGAGCAAAGCCGTCAATCAAGCCCACAAATGCCTGCAATTTAGACATTGTACCTTTGGAAACCTCAAGAGCTGATGACAATGGATTTGCTATGGCGTCCCAAAGGCTCATGCCGTTATCCATGGCATACTCCTTTACCTTTTGGATTGTCTTATCGCCAATTCCGCGTGCCGGATAGTTTATTATTCGTTTGAAAGCCTCTTCGTCATCCTTGTTGCATATCAAACGGAAATAAGCAATGACATCCTTTATCTCCTTACGCTGATAGAACGACAAACCGCCAAAAATACGATATGGGAAAGAGCGTTTGCGGAAAGCCTCCTCGAAGATACGTGATTGCGCATTAGTACGGTAGAGAATTGCAAAATCGCTAAAATTCAATCCCTCGCGACGACGTAACTCCGTAATTTTGTTTGCAACTATTTCGCCCTCTTCAAAGTCGGAATACGCCGAATATAGAGCCAATGGCTCACCTTCACCACGTTCAGAGTAAACATTCTTCTTTATCTGTTCGCTGTTACGTTCTATAAGACTGTTCGCTGCATTTACAATCATTCTTGTAGAACGGTAATTCTGTTCGAGCTTGAATATCTTTGCACCACTATAACGTTCGGTAAAACCGAGGATATTTCCTATATTGGCACCTCTGAACGAATATATACTCTGTGCATCGTCACCTACCACACAGATAGCCTTGCGCGCCTCAGTAAGTTGCCAGACAATACACCCCTGAACATAGTTCGTATCCTGAAACTCATCAACAAGCACATATCTGAAACGTGACACATACTGTTCAAGCACATCGGGGTGTTCCTTGAAAAGACGGTATGTATTGACAAGCAGATCGTCAAAATCCATAGCATTGGCAAGACGGCAACGCTCATCATATCTTTTATATATTTCGTATGTCGAAGGTATTCGTCCACGCACATCGTCATTACGCAAACCTTTGTCATTCTCATAATCGCGCGGTGAAACAAGCGCACTTTTCGCGCCTGATATACGTTCAGCAACGACATTGGGCTTATATATTTTCTCATCAAGCCCCATCTCCTTGACTATGCTCTTGACAAGACTGCGGGAATCGCTCTGGTCATAGATTGTAAACTGCGGAGTATATCCTATGAGATGGACCTCGCGACGCAATATCTTCGAGAAAACAGAGTGGAACGTACCCATCCACAACATCGAAGCTGCCCTTTCACCCACCTTTGCCGCTATACGTTCTTTCATCTCGCCGGCAGCTTTGTTCGTAAAGGTCAGCGCAAGAATTGACCATGGCTCATAACCATGTTCAAGCAGATAAGCTATCTTGTATGTCAGCACACGTGTCTTACCCGACCCTGCACCGGCAATAACCAGCGAAGGCCCGTCACAATAGCGCACCGCATCAAGTTGCGCAACATTCAATTCTTCTTCGTAGTTTATCATTTTTTATCAATGCGACAAGCATGTGTCACAACAATTTGCGAAGATACTAAAAAAAGAGATAATAACGAACTAATGACAGGAAACCTTGTTAATCAAATAGCTATTCACCAATAATCAAAAGATATGAGTACATACTTCAGAACAACACAGACCGGCTTTCAGATGCCGGCACTTATTTACCCCACCAATTCCCTCGCTCCGGTTATAAGCCAGACAACCATTGAATATCATTACGGTAAGCATTTGCAGGCTTATGTCGATAACCTGAACAAATATATTGCCGACAGTGACTATGAGAATATGACATTGAGAGAAATCGTTGCACAGGCTCCTCCCGGGCCGCTGTTCAACAATGCAGGACAAGTGCTCAACCACTCTCTCTATTTCGAGCAGTTCACACCTGCGCCTCCGGGGAATAACCGTCCGACAGGTAACCTGAAAGAGTTCATTCACTTTGATTTCGGCAGTTTCGACATTTTCAAAAGAAAAATGGAAGATGCGGCTGCTTCATTCTTCGGCAGCGGCTGGATATGGCTGACACAGGAAGAGAGCGGTAAACTCAACATTTCGGGATACAAGAATGGAGATAACCCGATACGCCATCGCTTAACACCGCTATTCGGAATAGACCTTTGGGAACATGCCTATTACCTCGACTACCAGAACCGTCGCGCCGAGCATGTGCATAGACTTTGGAATATTGTCGATTGGGAGATGATAGAGAGCCGATTAGACATATAGCAATGAGAGCGGGAAAATTTTCCCGCTCTCATTGCTATATCACTTGGCCTCTTTTACAAGATATACTATCACCGGCAAGTGGTCGCTGTAGCCATTGAGCCAAACACCACCGGCATGGGTTCGTTTGGTATTTCCCTTATAGCGTCCTTCCTGCTGGAAAAGATAATTACGCGAAAAAATTTCGGTCTTGTATAATTTCAATGTAGTGCGGTCAGGACCTATCAGATTTCCGCTCAATATAATTTGGTCAAACAAATTCCACTTACCGTTATATTTAAGTGTTCCCAGACCTTTCTTGCGCAGGATATTCCACCAAGGATTATACAGGCATGAAGATGTCTTTATCTCCTCCTTTTCACGTACGGCACCAAGAGATGTTCTCATGCTCTTGTCATCGGGGTCGTCGTTCATGTCACCCATTACAAGAACTTTTGATTCGGGCATTGCAAGCATAAGAGAATCCTTCAATTGACGCACAAGCACACCGGCGCGTTCACGGGCAGGAGATTTTGCATATCGCGACGGCCAGTGATTCACTATTATATGAACCATATCGCCTCCCATAGTACCGCTCACCACAAGAAAACCGCGAGTCTTATATGTAGTATCATTGTCTTCGGTCGTATATGGTGCGAGCCAGCTGTTTACAGGCTTGAACAATTTCGGATTATACAAAAGGGCACAATCCACACCACGTCTGTCGGGACCCTCGATATGAACGAAATCCCAACCGCGCGGAGCCAGAGTCTCATGCTCGACAAGGTCCTTCAACACACGTGAGTTTTCTATTTCCGACACTCCCACAGCCGCCATACCTACCGGCAAGACATCTGTACCCATTTCATTAAGCACCTTTGCCATATTCTTTACCTTATTGGTATATTTGAGTGTACCCCACTTGTTTGTACCGTCAGGCAAAAATTCATAATCGTTCTTACCTTTATCGTGGATTGTGTCAAAAAGATTTTCGAGGTTATAGAAACCAACGCTGTATAATTCATATCTCTTTTCCTGCGCTCCGGCATGCACAAAAGAGAAGATGAACAGCAACAGACATAACAGTCGTGCAATTTTTCTCATTATCGGGTTTTATTTGTGTTTTTGTAATAACTGCGTAAAAATAGTAAATAAAATTGTTGTACGAAACATATAGGAGCAAAAAACAGAAACAGGCAAGCATCGTTTTTCAATAAAGCACAAAAATCGCTCATTTTTCCAGCCAAACTGGCATTTTTTATAAAAAAAGTATAGAAATCCTTTGTTTTTAATAAATAATGCTATTACATTTGCGAACGTAACAAGCAAAAAGAGAAATTAATGTATAATAGTCTTTATATCCTCAACAATCTAAACCTCGTGGTCTTGCGCAGATAACGGGAGAAAGGTTGTGTATATATAAGACTGCAAATATATAAAGACCTTTCTCCATGTGGAGAGAGGTCTTTTTTTAGAAACAATAGAACCTGAATAATATGGCTTTTTCAGAAACCTCAAACAATTCTGCCACAACATTCCCAAAGGACTTGCCACGCATCAGCGGTGCTGAAGCTGTAATACGTTCTTTGCTGGCCGAGGGTGTAGAGACACTGTTCGGTTACCCCGGTGGCGCTATAATATCGGTATATGACGCATTGTACGACTACCGTGACAGACTCAACCACATTTTGGTGCGCCATGAACAATGTGCGGTACACGCAGCTCAAGGATATGCCCGAGCTACAGGACGTACCGGTGTGTGTATGGTAACATCAGGCCCGGGAGCCACAAATACTGTTACAGGCCTTGCCGATGCCATGCTCGACTCAACACCAATAGTATTGATTACAGGACAGGTATCTTCGTCAATACTCGGTACCGATGCATTCCAGGAGATAAACTTTATTGAGATAACCAATTCGGTAAGCAAATGGAATTGCCAGGTAAAACGTGCCGAGGATATTCCCGAAGCCATTGCACGCGCATTCTATATTGCATCGAGCGGCCGTCCCGGACCGGTTGTTGTGGATATAACAAAGGACGCACAGACAGGACTTCTCGATTTCGAGTACAACCCTATGAAGTTCATACGCAGTTATATGCCCGAAAACGATATCGATGACACATCAATCATCGAAGCAGCACGCCTTATAAACCTTGCGCGCAAGCCTATGGCACTTATCGGTCAGGGAGTCATTCTCGGAGGTGCAGAAAAGGAGTTGCTCGATTTCATCAACAAGAGCGGTATTCCTGCAACAAGTACACTCATGGGATTGTCAGCCCTTCCGTCCGACCACCCACAGTATGTAGGTATGATGGGTATGCACGGAAATTACGCTCCCAATATAAAGAATCGCGACTGCGACCTTCTGATTGCCATAGGTATGCGTTTTGACGAACGTGCTACCGGCAAACCCGAGAATTTTGGTATAAACGCAAAGATCATACATATGGAAATTGACCCGGCAGAGGTCAACAAACTGATATATGCCGACGTTGCAGTAATGGGCGATGTAAAGAAGACACTCCCATTACTAACCGAAAAAATAGCAAAAAAAGAGCATACAGCTTGGATTGACGAATTCCGCACCTGTGCGAACATAGAGCGCGAGAACGTTATTGAACCGGCTATCGAACGTCGTGGAGAGAACCTGCGAATGGGCGAGGTTGTTGATGCCGTATCACAGCAATTTGACGATGCAATCATTGTTACCGATGTGGGTCAGCAACAGATGTTTGCATCACGCTATTTCAATTTCAAGCGTTCACGCAGCATCATCACTTCGGGCGGCTTGGGCACAATGGGTTATGGATTACCTGCCGCTATTGGTGCAAAGATAGGTATGCCCGAAAGAGAGGTCTGTCTGTTTGTCGGTGATGGTGGCCTACAAATGACATCACAGGAACTTGGCACTATGTATCAGTCCGAAGTAGGAGTTAAAATAGTGCTCATGAACAACGGTTATTTGGGTATGGTACGCCAGTGGCAGGAACTTTTCTACGACCGCCGTTATTCGTTCACCGAACTTGTAAACCCTGACTTTGAATTATTGGCAAAAGCGAACCACTTACAATATCGTTACGTTGACAAGCACGAAGACCTTGACGACGCGGTAAAGGAGATGCGCAATGCAAAGGGAGCATTCCTGCTCGAAGTAAGAGTACAAAAAGAGGAAAATGTATTCCCGATGGTACCTGCAGGACAGCCATTGGAAAATATCCGTCTGGAATAAACAGAAAAGAGTATGAACAAAGAATTTATCATAACCGTATTTTCGGAAAACAAAGTAGGACTTTTGAGTCAGATTACAACGGTATTCACTCATCGCAACGTGAATATCGAGTCATTGACCGTTTCGGAATCTGCCATTGAAGGTGTACATAAATATACAATCATGGTATGCAACGAAGAGGATAAGGTTGCAAACCTCGTAAAGCAGATAGAAAAGAAGGTCGATGTATTAAAGGCGTTCTGCTATACCCCATCAGAGGTCGTAATGCAGCAGATTGCATTGTATAAAGTAAAACGCGGACGTAACGTTGAGGAACTGGTACGCCGTCACAATGTACGCATATTGGACATTCATGACGACTACATTGTTCTGGAAAAGACCGGTCACAAGGAAGAGATTGACGAACTTTACCAGATGCTATCCCCTTATGGTCTGTATCAATTCGTATGTTCAGGACTTGTCGCAATCATAAAGTCAAGAACAGAATTGATGAACGAATATATGCAACACGTTGAGGAACGTCGCAGAAAGGCAATGAAATAAAACAATTAAGATAAATAATAAAAGAAATATAATTATGGCAAAGATGAATTTTGGTGGCGTTGAAGAGAACGTCGTAACACGTGAAGAGTATCCATTGGCAAAAGCATTGGAGACATTGAAAGATGAGACTATCGCAGTTATAGGATATGGAGTACAAGGCCCCGGCCAGTCATTGAACTTGCGCGACAACGGCTTCAACGTTATAGTAGGCCAGCGCAAAGATTCAAAGAGCTGGGATAAAGCAATTGAGGACGGTTGGGTTCCGGGCGAGAACCTTTTCGACATTGAAGAGGCCTGCGAAAAAGCAACAATCATAGAGTACCTTCTTTCTGACGCAGGTCAGATTTCGGTTTGGCCAACAGTCAAGAAACACCTCACAGCAGGCAAGGCCCTCTATTTCTCTCATGGCTTCGGCATCACATACAAAGAGCGTACAGGAATTGTTCCTCCTGCCGATGTCGATGTTATCCTTGTTGCTCCTAAAGGTTCAGGTACATCACTCCGTCGCATGTTCCTTCAGGGACGTGGCTTGAATTCAAGCTATGCAATTTTCCAGGACGCTACAGGAAGAGCATGGGACCGCGTTATTGCGCTTGGTATAGGTGTAGGTTCGGGTTATCTTTTCGAAACCACTTTCAAACGCGAAGTATATTCTGACCTCACAGGTGAGCGCGGTACACTTATGGGTGCCATACAGGGTATTTTTGCTGCACAATACGAAGTTTTGCGCAAGAACGGCCACACACCTTCAGAGGCATTCAATGAAACAGTAGAAGAGCTTTCACAGAGCCTTATGCCGCTTATCGCTGAAAACGGTATGGACTGGATGTATGCAAACTGCTCTACAACTGCACAGCGTGGTGCCCTTGACTGGTGGAAGAAGTTCCGCGATGCCACAATGCCTGTATTCGAGGACCTTTACAGCGAGGTAGCATGTGGCAACGAGGCACAGCGCAGCATTGACACCAATTCACAGCCCGACTATCGTCAGAAGCTGGAAGAGGAATTGCGCGAGATGCGCGAAACAGAGATGTGGCAGGCAGGCGCCGTAGTGCGTAAGCTCCGCCCTGAGAATAACTGATAACATCACTCCGGTTTAACCGGAAAATACATTCAGAACAGTATGAGCGAGAAAGTATATATTTTTGATACCACCTTACGAGATGCCGAACAGGTTCCCGGTTGTCAGCTCAACACTATCGAAAAGATAGAGGTTGCACGTCAACTCGAAAAGTTGGGTGTGGATATAATAGAGGCCGGTTTCCCGATATCAAGCCCTGGAGATTTCAATTCTGTGGTAGAAATATCAAAGGCCGTAACCAACCCCACCATATGTGCCTTGACACGTGCAGTCAAAAAGGATATTGACGTTGCGGCACAGGCACTTGAATTTGCAAAGCGAGGACGCATACATACAGGTATCGGTACATCACCCTACCACATATACGAGAAACTTCGCATGACTCCCGAAACCGTCATAGAACAAGCTGTGGAAGCAGTGAAATATGCACGTCGCTTTGTAGATGATGTAGAGTTCTATGCCGAAGATGCAGGACGTTCCGACGAAGAGTATCTGGCACGCGTTGTAGAGGCTGTTATTGCGGCCGGTGCGACAGTGGTGAACATTCCCGACACTACAGGTTATTGCCTTCCAAACGAATACGGAGCAAAAATCGCATATTTGAAGAACAACATACCCAACATTGACAAAGCGATTATCTCTACCCATTGCCACAACGACTTGGGTATGGCAACAGCCAACACATTGGCTGCCGTACAGAATGGAGCGCGCCAGGTCGAGGTAACAATCAACGGATTGGGCGAAAGAGCCGGAAACACAGCTTTGGAAGAGGTGGTAATGGCTATCAAATGCCACTCTAATCTTGATTTCGACCTTGGTATCGACTCAAAGCAGATTATCGCGACAAGCAAGCTTGTCTCAAACCTTATGCGCATGCCGGTACAGGCAAACAAGGCTATTGTCGGACGCAACGCCTTTGCCCACTCGTCGGGTATTCACCAGGACGGTGTACTCAAGAGCCGTGAAACGTATGAAATCATCGACCCCGAGGACGTTGGCGTTGACCAGTCAAGTATTGTATTGACAGCACGCAGCGGACGCGCAGCACTCAAGCATCATCTTGCCGAGATAGGATACACTCCCGAAGGTGAGGAGCTTGACAACATCTACCAGCGTTTCTTGGAGCTTGCCGACAAGAAAAAGATGATAACCACAAGAGATCTGGAAATTCTTGTCGGAACAACACACCGCAGAATGAGCATACAGCTTGTAGGTTTGCAAGTTGTCTGCGGTAAGTCGGCAATGCCTACTGCAACAGTACAGATCAGCTTCGACGGTGACACATTCACCGAGACTGCTTGTGGTAACGGTCCTGTCGATGCAGCCATCACCGCTGTAAAGAACATCACCAAACGCCGAGTACATATAGAGGAGTTCCTTATTCAGGCTATCACTCGAGGAAGCGACGATTTGGGTAAGGTACACATGCAGATTTCGCACAAAGGCAAGATGTATCATGGATTCGGTGCAAACACCGACATTGTTACAGCTTCGGTAGAGTCATTCATTGACGCAATATCAAAAATCGCATAACGATGAATACACTTTTTGATAAAATTTGGGATTCACATACCGTACGCGTGCTTGACGGTGGTTCATGTGTTCTATACATCGACCGCCAATATATCCACGAGGTTACAAGCCCACAAGCCTTTGCAGGGTTACGCAAACGTGGCATAGGAGTTTTTCGCCCGGCACAGGTTACAGCGAGTCCCGACCATAATATACCCACAAAGAACCAGCACTTGCCCATAGCCGAACCACAGTCGGCACAGCAGGTTGCAACACTCGAGAGCAACTGTGCCGAAAATGGTATAAAGATATTCCCCATAGGCTCGGAGCGAAACGGTATAATACACGTTATCGGACCACAGACAGGACTCACACAGCCGGGTATGACTATCGTGTGTGGCGACAGCCATACATCGACACACGGAGCTTTGGGCTGCATTGCGTTCGGTATCGGTACAAGCGAGGTGGAGATGGCATTGGCATCGCAATGCATATTGCAGTCAAAGCCAAAGAGTATGAGAATAAATGTTGAAGGAAAGTTGAAACCCGGCGTATGCTCAAAGGACATTATTCTATATATCATTTCCAAGCTCGGAACAGGTGGCGGTACAGGTCACTTTGTAGAGTTTGCCGGTTCGGCAATACGTTCTTTGTCGATGGAGGCACGTATGACAATATGCAACATGAGCATCGAGATGGGTGCTCGTGGCGGTATGATTGCGCCGGACCAGACAACATTCGACTACCTTCGTGGACGTGAGTTCGCTCCAAAAGGCGAAGAATGGGACAAGGCCGTAGAGCAATGGAGCAAGCTACGCTCGGACGATGATGCCGTTTTCGACAAAGAGATAACCTTTGATGCAGCAGACATTGAGCCTATGATAACATACGGCACAAACCCCGGTATGGGAATTGCCATAAACGGAGAGATACCGTCATCAGAAGGCATGGATTCGGCTTCAAAAGCATCTTATGCAAAATCTCTCGGCTATATGAATTTTGCCGAAGGCGACAAGATGACAGGCAAGCCTGTCGATTATGTATTTGTCGGCAGTTGTACTAACGGACGCATCGAAGACCTACGTGCCTTTGCACACTTTGTAAAAGGCCGCAAGAAGGCGGATAACATTACCGCATGGATTGTTCCAGGCTCAAAAGAGGTTGAGCGCATGGCTATCGAAGAGGGATTGCGTGATATTCTTGAAGAAGCTGGCTTTGAATTACGTCAGCCGGGCTGTTCGGCATGCCTTGCGATGAACGAGGACAAGATTCCTGCAGGGAAATACTGTGTAGCGACATCTAATCGCAACTTCGAAGGACGTCAAGGACCCGACGCACGCACACTGCTTGCAGGACCGTTGGTTGCCGCCGCAGCTGCAGTAACAGGAGTTATCACAGACCCACGTACAATGATGTAAAACCGTTACAGCAAGAGTTATGAGACAGAAATTCACAACACTACGTTCAACGATAGTACCACTACCTATTGAGAATATCGACACCGACCAGATTATACCCGCACGTTTCCTCAAAGCAACGACACGCGAAGGATTCGGCGAGAATCTGTTCCGCGACTGGCGATATGACAAAGAGGGTAACCCAAAGGCTGATTTTGTAATGAACTCTCCACATTACAAGGGAGAGATTCTCGTTGCCGGCAAGAATTTCGGTTGCGGTTCGAGCCGCGAGCATGCGGCATGGGCTATTGACGGAGCAGGATTCCGCGCAGTGGTATCAAGTTTCTTTGCAGACATTTTCCGCAACAACGCACTCAACAACGGACTTCTGCCTGTTGTTGTAAGCGAAGATATGCTTGCAAGAATTTTTGCGACAGCAGAAAATGAGGCCGGAATGGAACTTTATATCGACCTACCTTCGCAGACTATCGAGATTGTCGGTACAGACATCAAAGAATCGTTTGAGATTGCGCCTTACAAGAAACAATGCCTCATGAGCGGATACGACGATGTCGATTTCCTTGTGAGCATACGTTCAGAGATTGAATCGTTCGAGAAGAGATAATATAGAAAAGCAAGAAAATGAAAAATATAAGAATTGCCGTACTCCCCGGCGACGGAATTGGGCCGGAAATTGTCGCACAAGCTGTCAAAGCTGTTGATGCGGTAGCCGCAAAGTTCGGTTATGACATAACATATACACACGCGCTTGTAGGTGCTGCCGCCATTGATGCAACCGGCAACCCCTACCCCGATGCTACACACAAGGTATGTATGGACGCCGATGCCGTATTGTTCGGCGCTATCGGCGACCCACGTTTCGATAACAACCCCGAAGCTAAGGTTCGCCCCGAACAGGGCCTGCTTGCCATGCGCAAGAAATTGGGCTTGTATGCAAACCTGCGCCCTGTAAACACATTCGAGTCACTGTTGCATCGTTCACCATTGCGCCAGGACCTTGTAGAGGGGGCCGACTTCATTTGCGTGCGCGAACTTACAGGCGGACTATACTTTGGACGACCACAAGGACGCTCCGAAGACGGCAACACGGCATACGACACCTGTTTATATTCACGTGAGGAGATCGAGCGTATATGCCGTTTGGGATTCGAGTATGCCGGCAAGCGCAGAGGCAAACTTACCGTAGTTGACAAGGCAAATGTATTGGCTACATCACGCCTGTGGCGCGAGACAGCCAAGAACTTGGAAAAAGAGTACCCCAGTGTAGAGGTGGAATATATGTTTGTTGACAATGCGGCAATGAAAATCATTCAACAACCACGTTACTTCGACGTAATGGTTACAGAGAACATGTTCGGTGATATACTAACTGATGAAGCGAGTGTGATAACTGGCTCATTGGGCTTATTGCCATCGGCATCAATAGGTACAGGCACATCATTGTTTGAGCCTATACACGGTTCATACCCACAGGCGGCAGGCAAGAACATTGCAAACCCCATTGCAACAATTCTGTCAGCAGCAATGATGTTCGAGTATGCTTTTGCAGACATGGAAGCCGGTGCAGCCATACGCCGTGCCGTAAACATTTCAATTGAACAGAATGTTGTTACCGAAGATATTGCTCCTGCCGGCATAAAACCATCGACAACTTCAGAAGTCGGTGATTTCATTGCAAAGAATATTTGATTATCTTAGCAATATCAAAAGAGACTGTATAACGTAATAAACGAACAATATGGGCTATTTGTGGATTTTCCTCGCACTCTCGTTGGCGATGTCATCAGTAGGTTGGTTATATTTTATCTACTTTTTCAGTATCGGATATGGTTTCACAATATCGGTATTGTCAGTCGCTGCAGCCATCATTTTCCGCGAGGCAATCACACTACCCACAGCCTTATTGTGTATAGTACTATTTATTTACGGCATACGCCTTGGTCTGTATCTTCTCATAAGGGAGAGAAAATCACAATCGTACAGGAAGATACTCTACCAGCCCGACAGCACGATGAAAAAGCCGGTATTTGTCATGCTGATGATATGGCTGTCGTGCGCACTCCTGTATGTCGGCCAGGCAAGTCCTGTGACATTCTATCTGCACAATATGGCCGAAGGATTGCCTGTAAACGGAGCATTGGCATGGGCCGGTACTGTTGTAGCGACCATAGGCATTGTGATTGAAGCTGTGGCCGATGCACAAAAGAACAGGGCAAAGAAGAACAATCCCGACCGTTATGTCGATACAGGACTTTACAAAATTGTACGTTGCCCGAACTATTTCGGCGAAGTACTTATGTGGACCGGCAGTTTCATAATTTGCTTTGGGGCATGCTGTAATGTTTGGCAATGGATAATTGCGTCATTGGGATACATAGGTATTGTATATGTAATGTTCAGTGGAGCGCGCAGGCTCGAAATGCGTCAGGAAAGCACATACGGGAACAACCCTGAATTCAAGGCATACATTAAAAAGACACCACTGATAATTCCGTTTATACCTATCTATAGTGTAGCCAAGTACAAATGGTTACAAGCATAACAGCAAACCGAATTATCACAAGAGGGGAAAGAGGTGAAAAAAACAGAGAAAAATAGAGCGGAAAGAAACAGGACTCTTACTGTTTCCAAAGAAGAAATACCGACTTTAGAAACCCGGATAACAGATGTCCTGGAACTCAAGAACGGGTTCCGGGACAATTGTATCGTTAACGGCGATATATATGAATCTCTCGACTATATCCCGAACGGTTATTTCGATTTGATAATAATTGACCCGCCATACAATCTCGATAAGGATTTTAATGGAAATAAATTTTCATCAATGAAATCTGAGGCCTATGAGGATTATCTCCGCAGCTGGTTCCATAAGGTTTGTGACAAGCTGAAAGAGAACGGCTCACTCTACATGTGTGGAGATTGGAAATGCTCGTCATCCATGCAACATGTGATAGAAGAAAGGCTTACCGTCATCAACCGAATTTCATGGCAAAGAGAAAAAGGACGAGGAGCAAAATCCAACTGGAAAAACGGTATGGAAGACATTTGGTTTGCCGTCAAGAACCCTAAAGATTACTATTTCGATGTGGAGTCGGTAAAGATGAAACGAAGAGTAATTGCTCCATACAAGGTCGATGGGCAACCCAAAGATTGGGAAGAGACTGAGAACGGTAATTTCAGAATAACATACCCCTCCAATTTCTGGGACGATATAAGCATACCCTTCTGGTCTATGCCAGAGAATACCGACCACCCTACCCAAAAGCCTGAAAAACTATATGCAAAGCTGATATTAGCCTCATCAAAACCCGGAGATAAGGTTTTCGATCCGTTTTTAGGCAGTGGAACCACAGCAGTTGTTGCCAACAAGTTGGGAAGGAATTACTGCGGAATAGAGATAAACAGAGATTACTGCCTCTGGGCTGCAAAAAGAGTCATCATTTCAGAACAGGACAAGAGCATACAAGGTTACTCCAATGGCGTTTTTTGGGAACGCAACTCATTGAACGAACAGAGAAAAAGAGAATAAATCACATAAAATTACCATAGCGAAGGAGCTACAGGCAAAAGCCTGTTTTCCTGTGGCCAATCAGGCAAGAAAAAGAGAGGGCAAGGAACACAGCCTGCACTATCCCAATCAATATCACGCACTTGCGCAATCTCAGGCGGGCCAAAAGCAAAAGAACGTCCATAAAGCAGTATTGCCCCACGCAAAGCATCGTAACTCCATAGTCCGCCACCATAAGGACATGTATCGCCACACTTCAATAGTTCGCGGTGCTGGTACACATTGCCGAAGATAAGCACCCCGTCTTGGTTGATTATGAATTTTTGATACATCAGCCAAACAGATTTACACTCCAATATCCCAAAGCCACCAGAGCAATACCGGCAACAACACTCGTCAAAGCATATAGGAGAAACGCGCCCACGTTACCTCCTTGCAACATTACCAACCCCTCGTTGGCAAAAGCCGAGAAAGTAGTAAAACCGCCACAGAATCCCGTTGCAAGCAACAGGCAGATATTGTTTGATGTAAACACAGAGCGGGCAAAGAGAGCATACACGACACCTATGACCAAACACCCCGCAAGATTTACTGCAAGTGTGGCCCAAGGGAACGAAGTGTTACAGACACACTTCATCAACTGCGACACAAGGAATCTCAATGCACCGCCGACAAAACTTCCTATACCTACAAACAAGAGTGATTTCAACATAACTGAGTATCAATAATTTCTCAAAGCAAAATTATCACATAATTTCATATTACACAAATCCCTTCTCATTTATCCATTTTTAAGATATTATCAAACTTTTCTACATTTTCCTCGTTTATAACATATATTATACTATTTTTGTAAAGCAAAAAAACAAAAGCAGGGAAGCATTAGACAACAAGAAGAAACGGTTTGACTTCGCAAAACCTTTCTCTTTCTTTTATAAAAAATTGCTTAGATGAAACAGCATTTCAATATACAATATGAATTTGATGTTCCTACAGTGCATCAGGCAATAGAAGAACAGTTGGCACAGGAACAGCCCGACTATATATGTGTAGCCGACGGCAACATTCTTACAATGGTGCATAATGACGAGGATTATAGAGCTGTCATAAACGACGGAATGTTCTCTATATGCGACAGCAGTTGGGTACCAAAATTCATTAAATGGATATATGGACACAACTACAAGCACTATTGCGGTAGTGACATATTCATTGATATTGTACGTTCCCGCAAATACCGAATGATGTTTCTTGGAACAAAGCAAAATGTTCTTGATGCATTACGCGAAAACCTTGCCAAAGAAAACCCCGACGTATCGGACATGACATTCAAGGAGTTGCCGTTCTGCACTGTCGATGAGTTCGACTATGCCGGCATTGCCGAAATGGTAAACAACGATGGAGCCGAGATTATCTGGGTTGCATTGGGCGCACCAAAGCAGGAGATTTTCATGAACCGTCTGAAGCCACACCTGAACAAAGGTGTAATGATTGCCATTGGTGCTGCATTCAACTTTTACAGCGGATTGGCCGATGCTCCACAACGCTGTCCTGCCTGGATGCGTAAGCTGCATCTTGAATTTGTACACAGAATATTCAAAGAGCCCAAAAAGCAGATAAGACGTTGCTGGCACATCGTCACTACTCTACCACAAATTCTACGCAAAGAACGACAAATCAAAAAAAAGTGTGCTTGACACAACTTTATTTTCCTCTTTCCGCTCCCAATTGTTAATAAACATTAAATAAGAATACTTTTTAATCTACAATCGGAACAAAACGGCAAGCCCGAGTGTTATATTTATATAAAACAAAGGCTGGGATGGGAGAACACGACAAGAAGTTGGTTGAATTGCAGGATTTTCTACAAAGATATGCCATAATGCTCACAAAAGATAGTGATAGAGCTCAAGATCTGTTGCAGGAAACGTCGTTACGCATATTGACCAACATTGATAAATATGAGGACCAAGGTCGTTTTGGTTCGTGGGCAAAAACAGTTATGACAAGGGTTTTCTTGAACGAAGCCAATAAAAATTCAAAATATCACAACAGATTTGTTGATGGATATGACTATACATGCAACGACGCACTTCACCCGGCTGTTGCCGACAGCGAAAGCATTATGATAAGTCAAGAGATATATGAGGCAATAAAGATGCTGCCTCCAAGATACGGACAGATGATTGTAATGCGTATAGACGGCTATAAATATGAAGAGATAGCCCAGAAGATGGACCTGTCGTTAGGATGCGTAAAGAGTACGATATTCTCCGCAAAAAACAACCTTATGCATATAATCAACAACAGATAATAAAAGCCGCCCGATGAGGCGGCTTCTATTATCTGTATATACCTTATCAGCAGCTCATTGCTCCGCAGCAGTTTATCACCTGTCCGCTCACATACGATGACATATCGCTGGCAAGGAACAAAGCTACATTAGCCACATCCTCAGGATTACCTGCTCTGCGTAGCGGAATTGTCTTGGCCCACTCTGCTCGCATTTCTTCCGGAATGGCCGATGTCATATCTGTAACAATGAATCCTGGTGCAATACAGTTGGCTCTGATTCCACGTGGTCCCATTTCCTTAGCTATTGACTTTGCAAGACCAATAAGTCCGGCCTTTGACGCAGAATAGTTGCACTGACCGGCATTTCCGTTCTCACCAACAACAGACGACATGTTAATGATACTACCACAGCGTTGTTTTGCCATTACAGGCACAACTGCACGTGTAAAATTGAATGCCGATTTCAAGTTTGTGGTTATGACAGCATCCCATTGTTCTTCGGTCATACGCAGTATAAGACCATCCTTTGTTATTCCTGCATTGTTCACAAGAATATCGATACGTCCAAAGTCGGCAACGATACTCTTGACAACTGAATCTGTTGCCATAAAATCGGCAGCGTCGGCAGCATATCCCTTACATTGCACACCCATTGCCTCAATCTCCTTTATGAGTTCTTCGGCATTACTGTTTATCTGTCGATATGTAAATGCCACATTTGCTCCTTGCTCCGCAAATTTAACTGCTATCGCACGACCAATACCTCGTGTAGCTCCTGTCACAAGAGCTGTTTTTCCTTCCAATAATTTCATATTATTATCAGTTTATCGTAAATTATTTCTTTATAACTCTGACATCATCAACAAGGAACGAAGCACCGCCACCACCGCTATGATTCATTATAACAAATGCGATTTCTTTTTGCTCATCCAATTCAAATTCAAAAATTCTTGGATACCAACCATCGGTAACAGAAGTTGCAGGACTTTCCTGATATTTGTATTTTGTAGCAGAAACGACATTTTCAACAACAGGAACATAACCTAAACGGCAATGACCGGCCTCATTACCATTCGCTTTAACATATACTATCAGGTAATATGTTCCGGCCTCAAGAACATAGCTCTTTGAGAGCAGACGGACATTTGAATTGGCTCCTTTCACAACAACAGATGATGTACCCTCTTCAGCATCATTGCTCTGCTCAATTTCCGCATTAGAGCCTGAGTAGATAGCCCAATCGACAGGCTTACCACCACTCCAAGACTCCAATCCGCCATTAGAGATGATATTTTCGCCCTCGGGAACAACAGGCAACTCCGGTGTTTCAGGAACGACCGGTGTTTCGGGGGTTTCAGGAGTTTCGGGAGTAGTTTCAGTTTCAACAGCACCATGAGCAACTGTAAAGTTCTTTACCTCCCATGTTCCGGCTTTTACTGTAGTACCTATATAACGGAGTGCAAATGTAACATTTGACTTACCCATGAATTCTGCAGGAACATTTACCTCTGCTTTATAGAATGTATTCCAATCCTTACCTTCTACTGCATTGTATGGAAGGTTTATCCAAGTTGCACTTGCCACATCACCATTGTAGTCAGAACTTATAAGCAACTGATGATTATCAGCAACTTTACCAGGTTCGGCATAAAGTATTATATACTCAAAAGCAACATAAGCCTCTGTTTCACTTGTAAAGTTTACAGACGATGAAACAAGCCAACTTGTAGCCTCATTATTTACAGTATCCGATTTTGCATCATAGCTTGTTGCTTTTGCTGTACTGTAATCTATTACCCAAGGATAGTTTCCTACAGTCTGAACACTCTTGAACTCTCCAAGTTCTTTTGCAAATGTTTCAAATATATAAGAGCCATCGGGAGCTTCGGGGGCTTCAGGGGCTTCAGGAGTCACACCATCAAGCTTGTAGCTTGTAGGGCTCTTTAAGCCTGCTGCATTGAAATATGTTTCGAGGCTACCTGTCAATTCCACCTCTTTACCACAATTTCCGGGATTATCTTTAAGATTCAATGCTTTACGGATATCGGTACCCGATACCAACTGCACGATAAGGCAGTTATCGACAATCTTTTCATCAGGGCTATCGGCTACAAGGATATTTGAAGCAACAGTGGTTGTTCCGAAATCGGGAGTATAATTGTTATTGCTGTTCATTGCTCCAACGATATATCCATTAACGGTTATTGTACCTTTTACGCCCGATGCATACGCTTGAAGTGCCTGAGCAACGGAATATACGGCACCTTCCTCAGGAAGATTGCTGCCTGAATCGCCACTATTGAACCCGCCATCTCCCGGGAATGTATATGGTGGTTCCGGGATGTATGTACATGCGCTTAACGCAAGTAATGTAATTAATACTAATAAGTTTTTGATTTTCATAGTATAGTTTTTTTATTTTTATTCAGTAATAGGGATAATATCATCAGTAGAGCTCAACAAGAACTGCCAATAATCCTTAGAGTCGCTGTTGCTGCCCGGATTACGGTATCGTGTAAGCACACCTGTAACATCAAATGAGCCTTTAGGCATCTTGTCGTTTGCAAAATCGGCATAGGTACTCAAACGGAAGATGACCTTTTGGCTGCCGACATATACATTCCTTTCTACTGCAGTATTCGTTTCACTTATCTGCTCCTCTTCAGGGGCATACAGTCTCTTGCCGTCAGCTTCGGCAAAAGATACGTTCTTCAGTTTCACATATACAGGAGCGAGATCCTTGTTTGCTTTATTGGCAAGATACTCCTCTGTTATTTCCAACGGAATGAGCTCTTTCTGTGTAGAGTCGGCCTTGCCAATCAACCTTATATGCTGCAGGAAATCAAATTTAGACATACGTCCAATCTGATATTCGGTATATTTTTCGTTATAATACTTTGTTCCTATCTGCACAAGGCTTCCATAGCCACCTATATAGAGTCCTTTGCAATTCATGCGGACACGCTGACCGACAGGCATTACGGCATACATACCCACATCGTTTACACCAATTATTATAGCACCTGTTTCATCGTTGATAACAAGCTGTTTATATACATTTCCCGTTTCATCGTTTGCAACGACAACGCCTTCTATAATAATATCGTCGGTTATCTGTTCATAACCATTAGAACGTACGACCGATGCATATTTGGTCTTCAAGTCAGCTATAGTCTTGTTGGCTTCGCCAATGGTATTGTTTCCATAGGGAACATCATTCAATTCGGGCGCTTCAAAATTATTCATGCAGGATGTCATTGCAAAAAGCAAGAAAAGAAACGCTGATATATATCTTATAGTCTTCATATATTTTCCGTCTGATTATTCATTATAAAATCATCAAAAACGCAGACCTACGTTCAGGTAAGCATTGAACGCACTTGCATAGTAGAGATATGGATTCTTTGAGAACTTATATGTCTTCTCCTTTTCGTCCTTCACGTAATTATCACCGTCCTTGTTCCAATATCCGTCGTCACGATTCTGTTCGTAACCACCAGTAACCAGATTCTGGTTGTTGAGAATGTTGTTAAGGCTCAAGTTGATGTTCAACTTCTTACCACCTCTCAGGCTTATGCTCTTACCAATAGAGGCATCGACCATGAAACCACCCTTCGCCTTGTACTGTGCAGGGATATTATAATCCACTTTACCTGTTGAGGCATCGATTTCCATATTACCTACAACCTTTTCCAGGCGTGTATAGCTTGATGCATCTATATATATATTGTCATAATAGTTCACATTGGCACTCAGATACCATCCTTTCACATTATAGTCAACTCCAAGACTCAATGCAGTAAGTGGTGTACCATCGACTTTCACTCCGTCCATATATACTTTCTGCGAACTACCTTCCTTGTCTGTCTCGCTTATAAGATAACCCTGCACATCTCCCCAGTATTCGGCATTACCTACAGCCGCTACGGCATTTACCGCCAACGACGATGTTATATTGTAAACAACAGCGGCCTCAAGTCCATAGTGTACTTTATCGACACCTGTCATTGTGAGATATGTAAATTCCGACTGTTGGTCATTATAAAAGGCATTTTGCTCAACAAGTTCATTGAACATGGCACAATAACCGGTTATCTTTGCTGTTACCGAGCCAAAAGAGAATTTGTATGATGCCTCGGCGTTCAACAACTGCTCATTTGTCAGACCTTCTACAAAATTGTTGCGGATACGTGGAGCGACAAACGAGTTGTATGCAAGAGGCGCACGGTTCTCATATCCCCAACCGAATGTTACTGTATTATGTGCATTAAATGGGAGAACAACACCCATTTTCACTCCACCACCGAGGAAGAAAGCAGTACCGCTACTACCCTTTGAGAACTCCATTGCACGACCATTACGCATATTGCCATAACGCTCCATGGTGGTAGCTTCGACATGAGTACCCAAGAAGAGGTTCATTATACCCTTGCTAAAATTATGCTGATAGAAGAGGTTTGCCTTGTTCACGTTGATATCATAGTCGTAACCAAAAACATCGCCCTCTTTTATCCGGCGGTTAGGGTTGTCAACATCGTTCTGAATGAAATCGCTGTTTGTACCATATTCCTCGACAGAGAACTTGTCGATATCGGTATATTTTTCGGCACCCATGAGATCGCTCATGGTCTTGTAGTGCATACCTTTTGTCGTACCTATGTTTATACCGAAAGTACCTTTATTGTTCTTATCGAAATCGACATTCAGGGTTGAAGCAAGATTCAATGCGAATTGGTCGTTATGTCTTCTTTCGACATAGTACAGACACTCGCCGCCCATGGCATTGGCCTGACTGTTGGCAAAATACATATAGTCCCAATTTATCTGTCTGTTTGCCTTGCTCGCTACCCAATAGTTGTATGTCGCCATGTAATCGGCGTATTCGCTTTCGGTAGGTGTGTAGTCAAGATCCCACACATCATAAACCGCACTTGGGAGGTTCTTGTAATAGTTAGGACGTGGGTCTGAGGCATTTCCATTCCAACCGAGTGCAGTTGTGCTATAGTTTGAGTATTTGCCAAACAGCGATGTGGTAAGTTTCGCCTTGTCATTTATCTGGAAATCCCATGTAACTACAGCTGCAGGTTCAAAAGAGTTCACGACACGGGCATTACGTTTCTTTCCACCCTGATAACCCCAGTTGCTGTTATAATAATGTGAACCGGCAAGCCAATAAGCCTCTTCAGTTGCCGCTGCCTGCTGTGCGCGTTCTGTAGGAGAGCCCCATGTTGCAACAGAGATGCTGTGGCGGTCATCAATCTTCTTCTCCGCAGCAAGGAAATATCCGAATGAATTGTAGAAAGTTCCCTCTATGACACCTTCGTTAGCCCAACGATATGAGGCAGAACCTGTAAAGGCCCAACCGTTCTGCATAAGGCCTGTAGAGTAAGTATACATGGCACGTGCAAGATAGTTGCGGTTACAGCCTACAAGTGATGCTTTGTGGCCGGCAGCATATTGGCTGGCACGCATATTGATATTGTTAGCTCCACCAACCGAACCGACTCCAAAGCCATTGTGTTCAAGATATGATGCACCCTCCTTGTTACGTGTAGCTTCATTAAGACCACCAATCATACCATAGCTGAACGTGCCTCTTTCGGCATCATTCATCAGTGCGCCATTCACATAGACATTATTATACTGCGAATTATACGCCCTTACACGAAAACGCATAGGACTAAACAGATAACCCACTTCCGAAAGGAAATAGTCATCGTTGGATGATACCATTGCAGTAGTTCCTGCAAAATCCTCATCTTCGCCGAGCTGTCCTTCCAAGAATGTATAGGAGTCGGAATTGTCATCACTCAGTATAATTATATTATTAACCGGCTCATCGACAAGGAGTGTGTCAATTCCATTAGTACGTACCGGTTGCTGAAGCACTCTGCCGTCTTCCAATTGACTGACAAAGCCACTGTCTTTCAGAACAATTTCCTGCGCCTGCACCTCGATTGCACTACCACAAAGAATGCAAAGCAGGAAATATGTTACAGATTTCATTATTCCCCTCATTTAATTTTTAAGTTTATTATATACTTCACAAAAATATATAAAAAAAATTGTCTTATATCATAAATGATATAAAAAGTGAAAGTTTTGGCTGGAACGAAATTCGTCAATCATTAATCGCCAAACGTTAATCGCTAAACGTTAATCATTAATCGCTAAACGTTAATCGTTAAACGTTATATGTCAATTCAACAACCTTATAAATTCCACACGAAGAGGTTGAAGCCTGGCAGCAATGGCAAAAAGAACAAGAAGAGAAGGCCACATTGTAATAATAAATCAACGGGACACGCAAATTTGCGTGTCCCGTTGATTTATTATATCGAGATAATCATTTACCCTTTGCGAGCAACAACATTCTTTACAAAATCCATTACTACAGGCGATGGATGAAGTACTGTACTTGAATACTGTGGCTCATAGATAACACCCATATACCAGTCGCAAGCAGGAACCTCAACGATATCAACCAAACCGCTCTCTGGGTGAATACCGGTACATGCCAAACCTGCATTTACAAGTTCGTCGCGATACTCTATATTCAACTCATAACGGTGATAGTGACGCTCGGTGATTTTCTCTTCGCCATAGATTGAATAAGCCTTGCTATCCTTGGCAATAACGGTATCGTAACCGCCACGACGCATTGTACCGAAAGGATTACCAACGCTCTTGAGGTCTTCCATAATATCGACGATTCTGTGAGTTGTACCCTCGTTCATCTCGTAGCTGTTGGCATCGGCATAACCAAGAATGTTACGTGCAACCTCAATAGCCATAACCTGCATACCCAAACCGATACCGAGAGTCAAAAGGTTATTTTCACGACAATATTTGGCCGCAATAACCTTACCCTCAAAGCCACGTGGACCTACACCCGGACAAATGATATATCCGTCCATGCCTTTAAGCATCTGTGCAACATTTGCTTCTGTGATTTTTTCGCTATTGATGAAGTGAGGCTTGATTTTACAGTCGTTGTATGTACCACACTGTGAAAGGCTCTCGTGAATACTCTTATATGCATCCTGAAGGTCATATTTACCTACAAGACCGATATTGACGATGCGCTTTGCGTTATTGCGACGCTCAACGAACGAACGCCAAGGTTTCATTTCAGGTGTTTCGCCAACCTCTTCGCCTGTAAGACGCAGAATTGCAGCATCAAGTCCCTGCTCCTGCATCTTGATGGGCACCTCGTAGATTGAAGGTACATCAAGGCTCTGAACAACGCAGTCAGGCATTACATTACAGAAGCTTGCAACCTTCTTGCAAAGACCGGTGCTCAACTTGTGCTCTGCACGGAGAACAAGACAGTCGGGCTGAATGCCAAGGCTCTGCAACTGCTTAACAGAGTGCTGTGTAGGCTTTGTCTTCAACTCGCCTGCTGCTGAAAGATAAGGAACGTATGTAAGGTGTACGCATACTGCACGACGACCAAGTTCCCACTTCAGTTGACGGATAGCTTCAAGGAATGGCAAGCCCTCGATGTCACCTACAGTACCACCGATTTCGGTAATCACAAAGTCGAATTTCTCCTTTGTGCTGCCACGTTTCATCTTACGTTTGATTTCGTCTGTGATGTGAGGTATAACCTGTACAGTCTTTCCGAGATATTCTCCACGACGCTCCTTCTCTATAACCTCGCTATAGATGCGACCGGTTGTAAATGTATTCCAACGAGTTGTTTTTATATCTGTAAAACGCTCATAATGACCGAGGTCGAGGTCAGCCTCATGACCATCGATTGTTATGTAGCACTCACCATGTTCTTGTGGATTCAATGTACCTGGAGAAACGTTGATATAAGGGTCAAATTTCTGAATTGTAACCTTGTATCCTCTTGCCTGCAAAAGCTTACCAATTGAAGCAGAGATAATACCCTTTCCGAGTGAAGAAGCAACGCCACCGGTAACGAAAATAAATTTTGTTTCAGCCATATTTTTTGTTATTAAATTATCAAACACGTTATGTCCAAAACAAACTTCTTTGGACACGCAAAGATAGTGCAAGACGAGCGCAATGCAAAATTTTTTTTTATTTTTCTACCAAGAAAATAACAACTAAAACCGACAAGTGGTTCTGAACGGGGGAGAAGCCTCTTGGCGGCTCAGTTTGGAATTTTACGGTATCAGTTTCAGTTCACTATAAAGCCTTTGCACCGGCAAACCCATTACATTGAAATAGGAGCCTACGATATTTGACATTCCAATATACCCTATCCACTCCTGCGCACCATAGGCACCAGCCTTGTCCATCGGCTTGTACTTGGCGATATAATACTCAATCTCACAATCATCAAGATTGGCAAATGTTACATCAGACTGTGCAACAAAGCAGTGCTGTACGCCCTTGGTCGTTATGGTAACGCCTGTGAACACAGAATGTGTTTTTCCCGACATATTACGTACCATGGCAAAAGCCTCATTTTCATCGGCAGGCTTACCGAGAGCCTTACCATCGAGCCACACTATTGTATCGGCAGTTATGACAAGTTCATCATCAGCCATAAAAGGACGATAAGCGTCAGCCTTCTTCTTACTTATATAAAGAGGAATATCACCTGCCTGCAAATCTGCCGGGAAAGACTCATCGACATCGGGCAACGCACGCACTTCAAAATCAACATCAAGCCCTGCAAGCAGTTCTCTGCGACGTGGCGATGCAGATGCGAGTATAATTTTGTATTTTTTCAGATTGTCAAGCATACTATTTCTTTGCATTGATATGGCAGTTACCCAAAAACAGACTTATTCGGGAATTATGCCTTATTACTATAGTTTCGTATTTATCTACAAATTATGATTCTGTGGTATCTTTTGCCTCGGCAGTTTCTTGTACAGGTTGATTACAAGCCGGTTTTTCTTTAGCCTCACGTTTTTGCTTACGCCAGCCGAAGAATAATGACAATACCATAAACAACAGTGCAAACCTGATTATCGACATCAACCTACGTGTCTTGAAAGAGTCGATTGCACTATATATTTTATCAAATATAGAATTTATGACCTCTTCATTTGTATCACCCTCAATACCTTTATCTGTCATAAACATCGAAAGAGCAGGATATTTGTCCTTTAGTTCATCAACGATGTTTACAGGATGTATAGGCATTGTTTCTTTAATAACCTGTCCGGTTGTCTTTGTTATCATACCGGCAGCCTCGTCTATTACAGCATTGGTTGTTGCAACAGCCATTTCTACAGCGGCATTCGAGAATGAATCAACTACATTGACAGATTCCGCCAAAAGTTCCGTATTTACGCCTAACGAGTCAAGCCCGTATTTTTCGGCCTGCTCCACCAGATTATCAAGATTGTCACGTTTTTCTTTTACTATTGATGTGATTTTATCAGCATATTTTTTCTTCACATTTTCAACTTCATCTGAAACAGCACGACCAACAGCATCATTAATCGTACCCGGTGCTGAAGCTGAATACGTATCCACTTTGTTCGCCAAAGAGCAGGCGTATGAATAGGCCGAAGAAACGACACCATGTTCTATTTTTTTTGTAGCAGAATACAACGATAGTTGAACAAATGCGAAAGGAAGGAATATCACCGAACATACAATAAACCATGCAGTTTTGACATAAGACCTGTTTACTATGACCAAAACCAAAAAAATCAATGCATAGGCCAATACCGCGAAAAGGATAGAAGAGCCTAATACTGAAATTGCCCCTTTTAATAATTCCAAATAAAACATAGCTATTTACTTTCTATTCAACACATTCAGAAGGTTGTTCTGAATGTGTTGAATGATTAATACTCGTTCTTTTTCGGGTAAAGTTACTCTTTTCTGAACTTTACGCTATGCGCTTTACCGGCCCAGTTCCATTTTATGATATATGTTCCCGATGGTACATTAGCCAACGACTGTTCTTGTGTTGCCTTGAATGTGTAAAGCAGACGACCACCGACGGTGTAAATTTGCACATCGACATTGGCAAATTCCTGTAAATCATAAGATACAAAACCAACAACTTGTCGTTCCTTATCATAACGAACCGCATAATCCACATTCTGCCCATAAGCACAATTATCAATACCGGTAGCACCGCCCGTAGCTTCGACAAGAGACCATACCGAATTATAATTAGGAGCATTAGGTATTACGGTTCTTCCTTTTGCAACTATATCAACACCGACATAACCAGCCTTACTTGATATGGTAAAGTTCTTATTTCCTATTTGGGTAACCACGAAACGACCGTTTTCGCCAAAAGGAGTATCAGAGAACATGAACATACTCGAATCCAAATGGTAAACACTCAAATAGAAACCGTTATTCAAGATGTGATAACAGTTTTTCTCTCCTTCAACAGGCACAAACTGGAAACACTGTTCTACATCTCCATTTATAACATCTTCAAGCGTAGCACCATTCGCACAAGAGAGGTTCAAACCACTTTTGTGACACAGGTTATACAATCTATTAGGGTTGGGCTTATTAAGGATAGACACATTATCCATTGCCTCATTCAACAACGAGATAGCCTCATCATACTCTTCTATTGTTGCATATACCCTACCCTCGACTGAATCAATCAAATCATTGAGAGCATCAACATTTTCGGCATTAGTCTGCATAGGCGCCTCTCCTATCCATGAAGCAGGAATTCCCTCCAACAGTTTTATTGCATCTTCAAGTACAGCCGCCAATTCAGTTGCCTTACTTTCAAGTTGGTCACCAACAGAACTTTCACATTCTTCAAGAACCCAATCACAATATGCCGAAGTTGCCTGTTTATTACCATAGACTTTAGAATCTGCGGCCAAATATGTTGTACCCAAAAGTCCGTTTGATGTATAAATATGATAATATCCGTTCATCGGCTTAATCTCCAATCCGGCTCTTGCAATTGTCGTCATACTTTCATATCCATACATGTGCCATGAATTCTCTGTACCAAGAGATAAATACAGGCCATTTTTTGATTTGAGAAAAACAGTATTGTCAAGTTCCGATTGCACTACGACAAAATGTTGGTTGTCATTTTCCTTATCATATTGCTGCAAGCCTGCCTTTTCCGTTGTCAAATCCAGCACCATGCCCGAATTATTATGTTTCAACACATATTTTCGTATTGAAGAAGGTATATTGACCTTGCGTGCCTCTACAAGTTGCGCTGTCAGATTAACATTCTGCAATATATAATCATCGGCAACAACGGATTCAAAATCACGGGCATCAGCAATCATCTGGCGCAACACCTCTATCTTTGTGGCATCATAACAGAATGGAGCATCACCAATCTCCCAACTATTCAACGATGACAAGAATGTTTCAGCCTCTTCAATAGTTGTATTCAACATATCTTTAACATCATCAGGGATATAGTCCGGAATAAGTTCTTCCGGCACTATACGCCATTGTCTGTTGTCGCTGACAGAATTTCTGTCATCGCTCGTATAGCTGATTACATTATTTCCTTCGGCACTACTACCTCCACTATTGTTTATTGCATTATAAGTATATGCATTGATAATATTATAGTTACCATTTTCATTTACAACAACGAAATCCCACAATTGTCTTGTATCACTTTCATTTACATCAGCAATATTCAAAGGAGTTCCGACTGAATTCAACGCAGAAGGGTCATTGAAAGCCATCTCTTCGGCTCTGTTCACCAAACGATAGTAATTACCTACCTTTTCAATTCGCCAAAGCTGCGTATCCTTGCCATAAACAGGTGAATACATTACAACATTCTTACTGCCACTAGTAGAAGTAACAACGTCAAGAACCATATTGGTACCCTTATTATAGACACGATAATAATAAGAACTGTTCAATTCAAATGGCCGCAGAACTTCCGGTTCATCACCACCATCGCCACTATCGCCGCCGTCGCCACCATCACCACCATCGGTTGTAGCACCGTAACGGCTTGCAAAAAGAGTTGTCAAATAGCTTGCATGCTCTCTGATAAAACTCTTCAATTGGTCAATGTAATCGCTGTATGTCGAATAGAGATATATCTCATTATATGCGCGGGCGTTAATTGTATAGCGCTTATAGTTCAACTGTTGTGATGCATCAATCACCTCAGCCATGCTGTCTATATAATTACAGAGATAATCTTCCAGACCTTCATCTATCTTCTTTTTCCATGCATCGTTTACAGCCTTATTGAACCAAGGGTCTTTTATAAATCGCTTTACCCACACCTTTGTCAAGTCATCACCGAAACCTGCGTCAACCATACTTGCGTATGTCACATCACCGGAACGATTGCAATTATTGTATGCGATGTCATAATCCCATAACGGACCAAAGTATATTTTGGGATCATTCTTCTCCTTGTATATGTATGTACTCCAGAATCCATCGACATTTGCACTCAGCTCAGTGGCAATATACCAGGGAATTACTGTTGCCGAATCAAGCATAGGGCGATAGCCTTTTGTCGGGTCAGTAAAGTTATTACCGAACAGAAGACTCTCAAAATCATTCAAATAGTTGTTTATATAATTCTTCTGTGTTGAATTGATATAATCCTCATCGGGCGACTTTATGGTAACCAAGAGGTTTTTGCTTGTTCTGAAATACTGAGGCTCGGAAGTTGCAAAACCGTCTATTTCAAGCAGATAACCGCCGGTGATATTACTTACATCCGTAGCTATATAATCCTGTTCAAAAATTTCAACACGTTTACTGTCGACATTCACCTGGTCCGAAACCTGATAATTTCCCAAGTATGTACCGTTCATCACAAGATCGACAAAATGAGCTGCCGGGTTGAAAGGCAAGCCAAGAAACTCGCCCATTTGCCCCGTCACGGCATTTCTAAGCAGAGATTTGTCACCATGATTGGCAAGAAGTGTCCAGCTCTTGTTCTTCGCATATCCTTTACCTAAGAATTTTGTCGATTCCTTGAATTTTATACGATATGGCTTTTTAACAAGCCCCCATGTAGAGTTTCCGCGACCCCTTATCTGCATCGAGTCGTAGCGCACAGTATCTGTTCCGGACACATATATCATAGTTGCATATATATATGTCGTTTTGCTTGTAACAGACTGTTTATTGAATGTCTCAATATAGATTGTAGGTATATTGGACTTCTGGGTATAGCTACTTTGTGCAAAACCGCATACCGATAAAAGCACAAAGAAAAGAGATAATATCCGACGCATTTTATTTCTTAATTTTGTTTACAAAATTATAAAATAAAAATAAAGAAACACCAAAAAGAGATTTTTTTTGCACAAATCGCCAACAGGCACACGCCATAAGCATAAAAACGGAGAGAGTCACTCTGTTTTTTATCAACAAGAAACAGAGGTTTTTATCTTATTGCGCTTACATTCAACACATTGTAGAAATATAATAACATTAAAAACATTGCTGAAATCCAATAAAAATATACTTTTGAAAAAAATTCTTAAATATCAGTCAACACTTTACAGCCATGATACATATCGGAAGCATCATTAAAAAAGAGTTCGACAAAGAAGGACGTTCTGCATCTTGGTTTGCTAAACAGTTATGTTGCGACAGAACCAATATATACAGCATTTTCAAGCGCGAAAGCATAGACACTCTTCTGCTTGTAAAGATTTCGGCTATCCTAAAGCACGATTTCTTCAAATATTATAGTGAGGATATCAAGGATAGTATAACAGAATAAACACGAACCACAATAGTACAGGAGTCAATTTTTCGGTATTGTACCTGTATAGAGAAGAATGGAAATCTCTGCCCGTTCTTCTCTTTTTTATTTTACAAAAACAACCCCTGAACATCAACGATGTTCAGGGGCTGTACTATATATTATTGCGTTTTTTACATCATGCCGCCCATGCCACCCATACCGGGAGCACCCATAGGCATTTCGGGCTTGTCCTCTTTCTTTTCTACAATAACACACTCTGTTGTCAGGAACATTCCGGCTATTGAAGCTGCGTTCTCAAGAGCCACACGAGTAACCTTGGCAGGGTCAACGACACCTGCAGCAAAGAGATTTTCATAAACCTCGGTACGTGCATTGTAACCGAAGTCGCCCTTGCCCTCGCATACCTTCTGTACTACAACAGCACCCTCCTTGCCTGCATTGGCAACAATCTGACGGAGAGGCTCTTCTATTGCACGCTTAACGATTGCAACACCTGTCTTTTCGTCAGCATTGACAGCCTCAAGATTCTCAAGAGAATCGATTGAGCGGATATAAGCAACACCACCGCCGGGAACAATACCCTCTTCAATAGCAGCGCGAGTTGCGCAGAGAGCATCGTCAACACGGTCTTTCTTCTCTTTCATCTCAACCTCAGAAGCAGCACCGACATAGAGAACAGCCACACCACCTGCAAGTTTTGCAAGACGCTCCTGTAGCTTTTCCTTATCATAGTCGCTCTTTGTTGTAGCAATCTGTGCCTTGATTTGTGCCACTCGCTGTGCGATAGCCTCCTTGTTGCCGTTACCGTCAACAATAGTTGTGTTATCCTTGCTTACAGTTATCTTACCACAAGTACCGAGCATTTCAAGTGTAGCCTGCTCAAGTTTAATACCCTTTTCCTCGCTGATTACGATACCGCCTGTGAGGGTTGCGATATCCTCAAGCATATCCTTGCGACGGTCGCCAAAGCCCGGAGCCTTGACTGCACATATCTTGAGCTGTGAGCGCAAACGGTTTACAACAAGTGTTGTCAATGCCTCGCTCTCAACATCCTCGGCAATGATAAGCAAAGGACGGCCTGTCTGAACTGCAGCCTCAAGGATAGGAAGCATATCTTTCAAATTGGTGATTTTCTTGTCGTAGATAAGTACAAACGGATTATCCATCTGACACTCCATCTTTTCAGTATCGGTAATGAAATATGCCGACAGATAACCACGGTCGAACTGCATACCCTCAACAACACCGATTGTAGTATCACGGCTCTTTGCCTCCTCGATAGTGATTACACCGTCCTTTGACACCTTACGCATCGCATCGGCAATGAGTTTACCTATTTCGGCATCGTTGTTTGCCGAGATTGTCGCAACCTGCTCAATCTTGTCATAGTCATTGCCAACCTCTTCACTCTGCTCCTTGATTGACGCAACAACCTTTGTCACAGCCTTGTCGATACCGCGTTTCAAATCCATTGGATTGGCACCTGCAGTAACGTTGCGCAAGCCCTCGGTAATGATAGCCTGTGCGAGCAATGTAGCAGTTGTTGTACCATCACCGGCATCGTCGTTAGTCTTTGATGCAACCGACTTCACAAGCTGTGCACCGGTGTTCATATAAGCATCGGCTAGCTCAATTTCCTTTGCAACCGACACACCGTCCTTTGTGATGTGAGGAGCACCGAACTTCTTCTCGATGATAACGTTACGGCCTTTAGGACCAAGTGTTACCTTTACTGCATTTGCAAGCTCATCGACACCCTTCTTAAGCTGGTCGCGAGCGTCCATATTGAATAGAATTTCCTTTGCCATTTCTATATTCGATTTGTTACTGTTAGACAATTATTATCCAAGTATCGCAAGCACGTCGCTCTGACGCATGATAAGATACTTCTCACCCTCAAACTCAAGTTCAGTACCGGCATACTTGCCATAAAGTACCTGGTCGCCTACCGCAATGAGCATCTCCTCATCTTTTGTACCGTTACCGACAGCAACAACCTTACCCTGAAGCGGTTTCTCCTTTGCTGTATCAGGAATAATAATACCTCCGATAGTCTTCTCTTCTGCAGGCTGAGGCAAAATAAGCACTCTGTCCGCCAATGGTCTAATGTTCATAGTTATATCTTATTTTTATTGTTATATTATTTTTCATTTTCAAGTGCAAGAGATGCACACATTGTTACAATAACGAAAAACATGCCAAAATGTTTTTCGCACGACAAATGCGACAAAATGTCATGCTCTCATTATCAAATATGCTGTATATGCCACATATCCTGCCACTAACAACATACCTTCAACACGCGTAATCACGCTTTTGCCACCAAAACGGCTGACAATATATATGAGCAATGACGAAGCCAACAGCACATAGTAATCGACATAGCTGAATCCGTCGAGCGAAATTGGAGTGATAGTGGCGCTACAGCCCAATATAAAGAATATGTTCAGTATGTTGCTACCAAGAACATTACCCAACGCAATACCCACATTTCCCTTGCGTGCGGCATTTACCGAGACTGCAAGTTCTGGCAACGAACTGCCGGCAGAAACAATTGTTATACCTATTACAGCTTCAGACATTCCCAACACACGGGCAACCTCTGTAGCACCGTCAACAAAGATATTTCCACCAAATATAAGAGCTGCCAATCCTCCAATTATAAGCATAACGACCTTACCTATTGACATAGTATTGCCGGGCTCTTCCGTTTCGTCAGTTGCAGGTATTGAGAATGTATAGCGTATGAACACCGCAAGAAAACACAACAGCAACAAACCGCTATAACGTGTGATGTATTCGCCCGAAGCACCACCGACAAGCATACTGCCCGACAACAGCAACAACACTACCGAAGCCAACAGGTTAAAAGGGATTTCACGTGTAAGCATACGGGCATTGAATTTTATCGGGGTGATAACGGCTGCAACACCAAGAATAAACAAGCCGTTGAATATATTACTGCCTACTACATTACCAAGCGCAATACCCGGACTGCCCTTTATGGCAGAACCAACACTTATAACCAATTCAGGCAATGAAGTACCCAAAGCCACAATGGTCAAACCAATGACAAGTTCACTAACGCCAAAACGTCTGGCAATGCCCGACGCACCTTTCGTAAGCCAATCGGCACCAAGAATAACAAGAACAATACCTGCCAAAAAGGCAACAATTGATAGTAACATTTTTATAAAATTGATATATTCGATAAAGGTAATACTTTTTTAACAAAGAGATAGAATTTCACAGCCACTTTTCCTGTTTTTATACATATTTGGAAGATAGACAATCATTGAAACAGCTTTTTACGATACGAATTTGCAAAATCGATTATTTTTAGTACATTTGTCTAAATAACGGTTATATTTGCCAAATCTATTACTTAATTCAACAAGCATCGTCACAATGGATATAGATATAGTATATTTATGGGTAAACGGCAAAGACCCTGTATGGCGTTCAAAAAGAGATGAATTCTTAAAGAACACATACGATATTAGAGAAGAGGCCGTAAACGAAGCCCGTTTTATAGACAATGATGAATTGAAGTATTCATTGCGTTCCATTGAGATGCATGCCCCATGGATAAGACACATATACATAGTCACCGACAACCAGAAACCGTCGTGGCTTGACACGTCCAACCCACGTATAAAAATTGTTGACCACACCGAGATAATTCCCAAGGAAGCACTCCCCTGTTTCAGTTCGCCGGCAATTGAATGGTGCATAGACAACATTCCGGGCCTGTCGGAACATTTCCTTTTGGCAAATGATGATACATTTATCGGACGCAAAGTGACTCCCGACTTCTTCTTCACCCCGGAAGGAATGCCTATTGTCAGATTAAAAAAATGGACAAGCAGCAAACGCGACATGTCATTATATCTCAAGACTGTAGCCTCAGCCCAAAAACTTATACACAAGCAATTTGGTAAATTAATAAAGCACATACCTCACCACAATATTGACGCATATCGAAAGAGTGATATAAAAAAATGCAAAGAATTGTTCCCTGAAACAATCTCGCAGACCATACACAGACACACTCGCAGCGAAGAAGATCTACAACGCGTCATAGTGCTTTATTACGCATTGGCAACAAAGACAGGCAAATTGCGTATCATGGGCAGATATAACCGCCCTATGCCTTTAATAGACAAAATCATAGGAACATTACAGAAAAGATACAATTACGATTCACGCCGAATCACCATAAATACTCCTGACATTGAATTAATCATCAAAAAATACAACCCTGCTCTTTTCTGTCTTAATGATGGCGAGAATGCGAACAATGATTCCCGAAAAAAGGCACGTGCATTTCTTGAATCCAAATTTCCAAAAAAATCCTCTTTTGAACTTTAATTCAAAAGAGGATTTTTAGATTATCATATCCGGTTTATCACTTTTGGGATAACACCAAATCAAACAAATTCTTCCATTTCTTCATTATAATCTCAGGTGCATATTCAGCTCGCTTGAGGACTGCACTTTTTCGTATCGCCAGACGCTCCTCCTCGCTTAATCCTGCTATTTTAAGCAATGTTTCGGCATATTCATCTTCGTCAAACGGTGTCACGACAAAGCCATTCACACCCGATGGCGACAAGACATCCTTTATACCATCGGAGCAACCGAACGCAACAGGAATACATCCGTGTGCCTGAGCTTCGGTCAAGCACAACGGCCAACCTTCGGTTTGCGATGTAAGACAAACAATGGAAGCCTTACGAAAAAATTGCTCTACATCCGATTGCCAGCCGAGCATCTCAACGCGTTGCAGACGTTCTTTGGCTATTTGCTTTTCCATAGCCCCACGATAATCGCCATCACCGACAATAAGAAGTTTATAATCGGGCAGACAGTCCTGCACCTTTCCCCAAATTCTCAACAGACGGTCAAGTCTTTTGGAAACATTCTCAAGACGTCCGCAATACATTATAATTTTTTCCTTATCGTATGTTACATTCTCAACTATACGTTCAGAATTTTCAATCACATGTATCTTTGATTCTTCAGGCTTTATACCAAAAGCCTGGCATGTCGTCTGCTTATACCCCTCACACAACACCGTATAGGCATCACAACCATTATAATGTTGCAATGTACGCTCTACAGCTATTTCGCGTGCGCGTCCATTCTTGACATATTTTCGTTTAACGCCAAAATGCCAGAACAGCCTGTTAAGCAATCTTCTTCTACGCTTTCTGATAATGGAATAACGTTGCCAGAAAGGTTCTCCATGGTTGGCGAACATCACTTTGCAACCTGTACGTTCTGCAACGCCCTCTATGCCGGTCAAAGGCTGAACAACCTGTATAACCAAATCGATGCCTTCCTCAACAATCAATTTCTCAACAGCTTCAGTCCTTCCTTCTCTCTGTGGGATTATTCTTACTTCAAAAGCCTCCTTCACCTCAGGAGTACACAAATTCTCCACAAATTTCGTTGCGAAAACAAAACAACGATAATCGGTTTTATTTTTGTGCAGATATTTTACTATATCCAAAGTGACACGCTCTGCACCACCGACAGGAAATTTCTCATGAATAAAAGCTATCTTCTTCATAAAATCAAATTTATACCGTCCCTATCAACCACACATTTCAGTTAAAAGCAGATATAGCAAATTACTTATTCTTTTTTTAAAAAAACCTTTTAATACTCAACCAGTAACGCAACATAACATTCTTGAATCGCCAATAATGTTTGGAAAATCCTCTTTTACGGTTACCATCGACCCAACTTCCTGCATAATGATGAATGCTTCGGGTATTGTCTGTTACAGTGATATTACCTGTTGACAACTGTTTGGGATTAAAATACTCGTTCGGATACAGATACATGCCTAAGTGATGTGTGATTTTTTCTGCATCAATGGTACACCCGTTATCAAGCAACACATCTGCAACATTAAGGACAACAGTTTTGTTCAACAGTTTACCCTTCGGCGAGATAAAATGCCTGTCTTTATAGAAATCGAGCATCTTTTTCAAGAAATCATGTCCCGGATAAGCCGCCATGCCAAGTCCCGGGTTGGGAGATGCATTCAGACCCCTGTATAAACTTCTCTCAAGATTTTCCAATCCCATGTATGGGCCACGTTCCAAGATATCGTCAACAGGCCTCAGAAGCTCGACATCAACATCGAAATAAGCTCCACCATAGTTATACAACACCCAAAAACGGGCATAATCGCTTACGAAAGCATACTTTTTCATACGGTATGCCTCCTCGACATAAGGGTTGATTGTTATATCGAAGTTATCCTCATTCCACTCCTTTATCTCATAATCGGGCAGAAACCTCTTCCACGATTCCATGCACTTCACAGCCTTGAGAGGAAGCGGATTGCGACCAAACCAACAATAGTGGATGACCTTTGGTATTTGTGTGTTTTCCATTTTTAATACCAAGTTAATGAATGAAGGATTTAGCGATTTGCACCTTACTTGCCTTTTTCCATTTCATCCTCAACAAGATGTATCTTCTTGAGAATAACCTGAGCGTCCTGCTTCAATTTGTTCACCTTCTGTTTCATAACATCGACAAGGCTTGCACCTTTCTTGTTCGATACGCTCAAGAAACCGATATTGTTCTCGTATGTGGCAATCTCGTTCTTCATCGCCTCATACTGACGTATCAGATGTTCGCGTTCACGTTGCAGGCTGTTACCGCCCTTGCCTATATTGTTACGGAATTTTGCAAGCTTACGCTCATTGGCATTTACATGCAGAGCCTCATAAAGGGCATTGACTGCCTGTTTGTACTCCTTGTAGATATTATCCTTTTCCTTGAATGGAACAAAACCTATTTCATTCCACTCCTGCGACAATGCAGCAAGCTGTCTTGTCTGCTCGTCGCCCGGCAGAGAGCTATCGATAGCCTTTATTTTCTCAATAACCTCGCGTTTTTTCTTAAGGTTTTCCTGTTCTACGCTACGCTGTGACGATGTTGCGGCATTACGTCTTTCAAAGAATGCATCACATGCCGAAACGAAACGTTTCCAAAGAGCTTCGGAATGTTTCTGCGCAACAGGACCAATCTCTTTCCACTCCTTCTGCAATTTAGCCAGCTTGTCGGCTGTAGCTTTCCAGTCTTCACTATCCTTGAGCTTTTCGGCAAGTTCACAAAGAGCCTTTTTGCGTTCAAGGTTATTTGCCAAGGCATTCTTTGCCTCTTTGAAGAAGTCGCTCTTCTGTTTAAAGAACTCATCGCACGCAGCGCGGAAACGCTCGAACACCTTGAGATTCATCTTTTGAGGAGCAAAGCCAATCTCTTTCCATAGAGCCTGCAAGTCAAGCACACGCTGTGTAGCATCGTTCCATGCCTGATAGCCTGTGAATGAAGCGAAATCCATATTCTCAAGCTCTTCACAGATTGCGGTCTTCTTGTCGAGATTTTCCTTTTCCTTCTCTTTCTTTGCCTCGAAATGTTCCTGATGACGACGGTTTATATTTGTCGAAGCCGCCTTGAAGCGTCCCCATATTTCCTCGCGCAATTCAGGAGCGACAGGACCTGTCTCGCGGTACTCGTTATGCAACTGCTGCAACTGACGGAATGATGCGATAACATCCTCGTCCTTTTCAAGTGCCTCGGCAGCCTCGCACAATCTTGTCTTGATTTCAAGGTTTTTCTTGAAATCGTACTCGCGGAATTCGCTGTTTATCTTCAATACATCGTAGAACTGCTCTACAAGCAACTGGTATTGTTTCCACAATGGTGCGACCTTGTCCTGTGGCACATTCTTTATATCCTTCCAACGCGCCTGAACAGCCTTAAATTCCGCAACATCGGGATTACCCTGCTCAGCCTTGTCAACAAGTGACTGCAGTTGCTCAAGCAGAGCCAACTTGAATTCGTAATTTACAAGCATCTCCTTTTCCTGTGCTACGAGCCACTCGTTTCGTTTGGCCTTGATGACACTCATGGCAGCCTTGAACGGTTCTTCAAGTTCATCGGGCTGAGGAATGAAGAGTTCAGCCTCGCCACCCTGCACAAGGAATTCCTTATGTGCCTGTTCTATCTCCGCTGTACGAAGACGGTAGAACTGCACCTTCAACGACTCGACCTCATTCTTGCAGGTGAGCACTTCGTCACTGTCGGCAATAGCCTTCAGACGCTCAATGATATCCTGACGTGTTGCCGGTTTTGAGTCCTCGTTGACAGCCTCATGGGCATCAACAATTTCTGTTTGCACTTGCAGAGCCTCCTCTTCAATGCTGTTTTGCTCATTCAACTCAATCGCAGCGGCATTAACAGCCTCATCAGGAGTACTCGTAATGTTCAGCTCTTCGGGCTGCACATTCGATTTAATACATTCGCTCATCTGTCAAAAATTTAATGGTTAGTCAATAAAAAAACAAGTGGCTTTTTCGTCACATGGCGAAAAAGCCACCATCTTTGCTACTGTACAAATGCAAAGATAGCTTTTATTTTCAATAAACCTAAAAATCGTGGTTAAATTATAGGTTTTATTGTCATTTACGCAACTCCACATGCATTACAGCAGGGAAAGCGAAACTGCGGTCGTTTCTCTTGCCAAGCGTTTCATGCATGGTGCCAATAGTTCTGAACAGACGTTTCTTAGCAACAGTTTTTCCTTGATAGACAACAGTCACCTTCTCATCAAGATTGACAAGTCTGTCGTTAAGATATATCGTCAATGAAGAGTAGTCGCAATGTTCAATGTTTATTACATTTCCTTCGACAGATGCAATGACACTCTTACCCTGCTCCACTTCATCGGCAGGAGCACTCAACCAATAGAAATGTTCACGTGTAACAAGTTCCTGACGCCAAACGATGCGCTTGGGATAAGGGTTACGACGATATTGCGACATCCAACCGAGCGCAAGGGTATCCACTCTGTCCATCCAGTGTCCCTTGTCGGCAATTATATTTGTCTGGTGTATATATTTGCCCGGATTTGCTGCGCTCAAAGAGTCCATCACTGCACCCTTTTCCTTTGCAAGAATGTTACGGTCGTAATAGTGGTCGTGCTCGCCCATCCATATCATAAACGGCAGGTTGTAAAGATTCACCTGTGACGACTCGCCGGGGTGTCCTGCCATCATTGATGCAGCAGCCCATTTGTCGGCCATACGTGGTGCCATACGCCACACGCCGTCGCCACCTGCTGAATATCCGAGCAAATATACTTTATTCGGATTCACACCCTCAAAGACCACACAAGCCTGTATTAGTTCTTCCAGCAACTCATCAAGTCCTTTCTTATGCCATAGGTCCGAAGTATTCCAAGGCGCACGTGGTGCCACATAAATACCCTCTACAGGCTCATAGAGATATATCTGGTTATACCATTGTTCGTCATTAACCTCTTTTGGACAATTTCCACCGCCATGCATCGAGATATAAAGGCTTCGGCCGTCGGGCGGACACAAACCGAATGTACGTACAGCACAGGCCAGACGTAGCGAATCGTTTGATATTGTCATATTGCCCCACTTGTTTCCAAGACGTTTTGCAACATCACGAATCCATAGCGAATCGACAATATATGAAGCCTCGACACACTGTTGTTTGTCAAGCGGATGTACGGCAAAAGGCTGTTCCAGCAAATCACCTACAGGAGCTTTTGCCCATTTGTCGAAGTCTGCGACTTGAGTTGTTGCAGTCGTTGCACAACCTGCAAGAAACAGAGAGGCAGTTGCAACAAAAGAGATTATAAAGGTATTGACTGATTTCATGTCTGTGACAATAGTGTTAGAATAGGAAACCTGTGTTTATATAGAAAGCACCATTACCGTCCTGATTCTTTATATATTGGTTTTTGCTGAACTTGCTTACCGGCAAGCCATATTCAAATGCAACAATAAAGTTCTGGTTCATGATGAAGCGCAAGCCACCACCTACGGTTATATGAGGACGGTCCGATTCGGCATTGCCCGACAAAGCCATATATGCATTATACTCATCACGATACTGTTCTTCGCCACGGAATGACATATCATAATTTCTTGTCACCATTGTACCGTCGCTGAATACGTTCAAGCCGAATGCGATATTCTGTTTCCAGAGTGTGAAGTTCACGAAACGCCAACGCAATTCAACGTTGTATGTTGCCATATCAAGACCCTGCACGCGGTTACGCATCAAGCCACGTACAGTGCGATAACCACCCATACCGTCGCGGTCGTAATTAGAGCCCATAACGGTAATATATGGCAATACATAGTATGGCGCACTCTTTCCGAATGTACCTTCATAGTTCAGACGGTATGCGAATGTCAGGACATCGTTCTTCACAATAGGTACATAGTGGCGGAATGTTGCCGAATAACGGTAGTAAGGATTTGTTGTTCCCAACCATTTAGGAGCTACGGTAACGTGAGCCTCAGCCCATATACCCTTAGATGGAGCAGCCTCCTTGTCGCGTGTATCGAACAACAAGCCCAATCGCAAAGTACTGTTAAGACCACCCCACGCCTCGTTTTCAGGAATTATACCCCATCTGCGATATAAATCAAAAATGGTTGGGTTATACTCTCGATTCAATGCATTTGCTGAATTATCAGGATTTCCGGGATATTTTTTCTCATCATCCTTACCTTTATTTATCTTTTTAATATTAAGTGCCTGCTGTCCATTATATCCCTGCTGCATATAGCTGAGATGATAACCGGCTTCCCAAAAGAATTTGTTTTTCCAAATGTTACCGGTAAAGTCGGTCTTAAAAAGTACAGCCAAACGATTAAGACGATACTTTGGAGTATAGATATAATTGGCGTTTTTCTTGTCCTTACCCAAAGCAACCTGCTGATGATCGTAATAGGACATATATCCGTTGAAGCCGTAGAAGTCCATAGCCTTGTCGTTAGTGAGGGTAAAGGTCGATGACCAACGCACACCCGGTATCAAGAACTTGTTGTCATACGACACCACGAACAACTGCGAGCCCTTTGTAAAGAAAGAAGCCTCGAAATACCATTTCTGACGAGGGTTCGGGTAGGTTGAACCATCGCCAAAGTCAAATATATTTAACAAAGCACCAAGCTGGAAACCTTTGTCTGCATCAAAAGCAACAGCAGGAAGAGGGCCGAAATTATATCCGGTTTTAATAATCTCCTTTTTTGTATTTTTCTTTTCTGTATCATTTTCTTGCGCAAAACCATTAGAGAATAAAGCGACAGACAACAACAAAAATAGATATCTCAATTTCATATTGTAAGATTTAATTAAACAATAGAGTTATAATCTCCTGATATATGGTCTTTAGTTCTTTGTTACTACTCAATCTGCAGTTAGACACAAGCATGCGCACCGACTTGAACACATCGTGCAGTACCATAGGAGCCGGCACGAGCAATACCACAACCAATGAAGCCCATTGCCATGGAAGCAGACAATATGCAATTACTGCATATATAATCAGCAACAAAGGCCACAGAAGAAGATTCATAAGGAAACGTACCGAGTTGCGGAAAGCCTGGTCCTTGAACTTCTTGAATATCGTATGGTTAATGAGATTCAACGGTGCAACGAACAATGAAAGCGGCAAAGAATAAGGAACAGCAACAATCAAAAGCAAGATTCTCCACAAACGTGATATGAAAGAGCGTTTAATTGCGACTGACTTAAGGCTGATATGCTTAGCCTTGCGCATCTTTGAGGCCTTATTACCCAAAGCAAACAATTTTTCTGCAACTTCGGGTTTTTCGTTCTTGATATCGTCAATCTGCTTGACAGTAGCCTTATTTGCCAAGAACCAAGCTCTACCACCCTTCAACGAAGGATTTCCGCTATCTTTTTTAACGTTCTCGACCTGCTGTGTTAATGCTGCAGCGCAGATTTCGTATGTAGCCTCATAGTTCTCGTCGTTAGGGATATAGAACAATGTATCTTTCATACGTTTGTCAAGATCTGCTCTCATTATGTTCATCAACTCTGCATTTGTCTTTTCAGAGTTATCGGCGAGATATTCAGCCACATTCATCGGCTCACCTATCTGCACGCGGGCAGAGGCACGATAACGCCAGAAACTGCCATATCGTATTCCAACAGGAACAATATACAAAGGCATTTCACCCATAAGTTCCTGAGCCTGCAATGCTATGCGGAAAACACCTTTAGAGATAGGCTGTAAAGAGTATTTTGTCTGATGTGTACCTTCGGGGAATATACAGAACGGCACTTTATCCTTTAGCACCTCTGTAGCAGCCTCAATGGTCTTATTGTTCTTCTTGACCTCGTCAAAACCGTCACGCATACGCATGATAGGCATCATTTTGAAAAAGCGGAATATCTTGGCAAGCTTTGGATTCTTGAAAATATCGGCACGTGCCACAAACACTTTGGGTTTGCGGTCCATAGCCAATATGACCAATGCGTCCATAAGTGTACCGGTGTGGTTAGGAGCATATATCACGGCACCGTCAGTGGGTACACGATCCTTGCCTACATATTTAATTTTACGATACGACAACTTGATTACAAAGTCCACAAATAGGCGCAACAGATTGTATCGCCAGTCGTAATCCTGTATTTTTCTTCTCTTTGCCATAGTTTCTTATGCTAATGGTGAACGACGGAACAATATAGAAACTGTCAATCCTGAAACAATGTGCCAAATACCCCACAAGGCAGTAACGATTATCATACCACCGTTGTTATACCATAGTTCAGGAGCAAAAATTGAGGTATTGAAAAGCAAGGCAAGACCAAGACCCGAGTTCTGGATACCAGTTTCAATAGTCAACGAACGGCGGTCTCTTACCGGTACTCTCGCAATTTTAGCTACGAAATAACCTGTTCCAAGAGCTGTAGCATTGTGAATTATCACAACAAACAAGGCGCTAAGAATACCTGCATATACCTCCCAACGCTGCTCAAAGCTTGATAGTACCTGTGTAGTGGATACGAGCAACATCGCCACAAACAACAATATGGACAAAACGGATGTTACTTTTGTAAGTTTCTTTGCCACATTTGGGAAATAGTGCGATACTATAAGACCAAGAATGATAGGGAATCCCAAGATAAGGATTATCTGCGACAACATCTCGTCAAACGGAATGTCGAGTGTAGGGATATCGTTTCTTATCGAAGCGAAACGGCAATAGTGAGAACCCCAGAACCAGAAATTCAAAGGAGTAATCAACGATGCGAACAACGTTGTTACAGCAGTCATAGATACTGACAGTTCGATATTACCTTTAGAGAAAGCCGACAAGAAGTTCGACATGTTACCACCAGGGCAAGATGCCACCAATATCATACCTATTGCAATCATAGGTGTGATTATCGGGTTCAATGCAATTGCCAGCAAGCATGTCAAAGCAGGCAGAGCAACCCATTGCAACAACAAGCCAAGGATAATGGGAACTGGCTTCTTGAAAATGCTCTTAAAAGTCCTTACTTTGATACCGAGTGCCACTCCGAACATCACAAAGGCAAGTATAAAGTTTACTACCAACATTTCACCTGATCCAAGGTTGATGTTCAATGAGTCCAAATTCAATAAATGTTCTTTCATAGTAATTATTTTTCGGCCATAGCCATTTGTATTCAATATATCTAACACATCAGTCGGGTAAGTGCCATTGCTATAATCATATAGAATGTCATACCACTGATATCATTTATAATCTGTATGAACGGGCCTGTCGCCACCGCAGGGTTGATATCCATTCGTTCAAGCACCATAGGTATCAGTGTGCCGAAGCTCGAAGCAAACAGCACGACAACAAACAGGCTCAACGGCACGGCAAGAGTTACCATATCGAGTGCTCCATATACAAAGAAGTTATAGACATAAACCATCAAAGAAAGTATTGTAGCGTTGATTATCGCCACTACCATTTCTTTTAGTATATGCCTGAAGATGTGATGTGAATCAAGTGAATTATTGGCAAGTCCTTGAACGGCGATAGCCGAAGACTGGGTACCCACATTACCACCCATACCGGCAAGCAACGGGATAAAGAGAGCCATTTCGGGATGTGAGCCCAAAGTTGTTTCAAAGCAATTCAGCAACAATGAAGAGCCGATACCTCCCAACATACCGATGATAAGCCAAGGCAGACGTGCCTTTGTCTGCACAAAGACGCTGTCGCTTGTCTCGACATCCTGTGTAAGACCGGCAGTCAACTGTTGGTCGTGCTCTGTCTGTTCACGAACCTCGTCCATGACGTCATCGACAGTGATTTGTCCAACAAGACGGTTGATTTTGTCAACAACAGGAATTGCCACAAGGTTATACTTTTCAATAAGCAATGTAACTTCATCGATAGGTGTATCTACATCGACACATACAACCTTTGTGTTCATCACATGCTTTACCTTTGACACCGAGGGGCTTGTAATCATCTTTGTCAATGGGAAAAGACCGCAAAGACGTTCGTCGTCATCGACCACATATACATAGTATATATCATCGAGTTCCTCGGCCTGTCGGCGCATCTCCTTAAGACACTCCGGCATACTCCAGTTCTCATTAACGACAACCATCTCGGTACTCATAAGACCACCGGCGGTGTCCTCGTCATATTGCAAAAGATCGACAATATCTCCGGCCTGCTCTATATCCTTGATATGCAACAAGACCTCTTCTTGTTTCTCTTCGTCAAGGTCACGGATAATTTCGACGGCGTCGTCGGTGTCCATGTAGTTGACAAATCGCTTTGCAATAGCCTCGGAAGGAAGTTCTTCAAGCAATTCATTACGCTCGTCCTCATCCATTTCGATAAGGGCGTCAGCGGCTTTTTCGTTATCGAGCTGACGATACAGGAAACGTGCCTCTTCTACGTCAAGTTCCTCGCAAATCTCTGCAATGTCGGCAGGGTGCAGCTTTGAGATTTTCTCATGCAACAGCACCGAGTCCTTGCGCTCGATAAGTTCCTTTATATAATTGATGAAATCCTTTGTCATTCTTTTCTCTTTTATACCAGTTCGCTTTCAACTTTCTTGGTCAACTCAATAAAGTCGTCTATCGACAACTGTTCGGGACGTTTTTCGAGAATAGGGTCATTCAAGAGCGGTGATTCTTTACCTACAATCTGCTGTATAGAATTACGCAGTTTCTTTCGGCGTTGGTTGAATGTACCTTTTACAATTTTCTTGAACAGATCCTCGTCACATTCCAAGCACGTTCGCCCATTACGTTTCATAAGCACAACAGCGCTTTTGACCTTAGGCGGAGGAGAAAAAACATTTTCGTGTACGGTGAACAGATACTCCACATCGTACCACAACTGTATGAGAATACTTAATATACCGTAAGATTTGCTTCCCGGAGAAGCGGCAAGACGCTCGCCCACTTCCTTCTGTATCATACCGCTGCAATAGGGAATATACTCCTTATAATCAAGCATCTTGAAGAATATCTGGCTCGATATGTTATAAGGATAGTTACCTATGAGCATGAACTCTTCGCCGCCGAAAAGACGGTCGAGGTGCATTTTAAGAAAGTCGTCAGGGATAATATTCTCTTCCTTGAGTTCAGGGAGATTCTTACAGAGATAGCTCACCGACTCTTCGTCGATTTCCACAACCTTTATCGGGCGTTGCTTTTCGAGCAGGAAACGGGTCAAGACACCCATTCCCGGTCCTACCTCAAGCACCGGCATGCCCGGACAGATATCAACCGTGTCAGCTATGTCCTTCGCTATTGACAGGTCAACAAGAAAATGCTGGCCTAATCTTTTTTTTGCTGTAACTGCTTTCATCGTATCGTAGGTGAGCTTTATTTTATTAATAAATTATAAAATAACAATTATTAATTAAATATATTGTTATCTTTGCTAAGCAAAGTGCTGATATTTTACCCTTTGCCATATTCCCACAATGTTGCAAAGGTAAAGAAATCTATTAAAAATGCGGTAAAACTTATGAAAAAGATTTCAAATAAAATACTAAAAGTGCTATTTCCACTACTATTAGGTGTTTTTATACTGTATATTATCTACAATGACTTCGATTTCTCGCAGATTTGGGTGTCATTGAAGGAGATGGACATGTTCTGGTTCTGCATGACAACCATTTTCATTATCCTCAGCCACGTCATTCGAGGACTCCGCTGGAAGCTGGCACTTGCACCACTCGACCTGCACCCCACATCATCGACAAGCATAAATTCCATTTTTGTCGCATACGCCGCAAACCTTGTCATACCGCGCGTCGGAGAGGTTTCACGATGTGTTATTCTCGAACAATATGATAAAATTCCATTTGCACAATCACTCGGCACACTTGTCACAGAAAGGCTTATTGACACACTTGTAGTTGCCATAATGACAACTGTAGCGGTAGCATTGCAATGGAACGTTTTCATGGAATTCATAAACGAAGTAGGGTTTGTAACCCCCGACAAAAGTATCGGAGGTTGGATTGTCATTGCACTTTCAGCAGTAGCAATAGCAGTAATGCTATACCTGTTCATGCGTAAAATGAAGATATGGAAAAAAATACGTAGCTTCATAGCACGTTTTTCCGAAGGTCTGCTTTCGCTACGAAAAATGAAGAACGGATGGTTATTCGTTTTAGAAACATTGGCAATATGGTTCTGTTATTTCATGCAGTTCTATCTTTGTTTCTTCTATTTCCCATTCACAAGCGGACTCTCATTCCTTGCAGGACTGTTACTCTTCGTTGCTGGTAGCATTGCAGTTGTTGTCCCTACCCCCAACGGAGCAGGCCCTTGGCACTTTGCAGTAATAAGTATCATGATACTATACGGAGTAAGTTCAACCGATGCGTCCATTTTTGCATTTATAGTACACAGTACCCAGACGCTTATTGTCGCAATACTTGGAATTTACGCACTTATAATGTTACAACTTAAAAAACGTTCAAATAAAAACTAATTATTATGGCATTAACAATCAAAGATTTACAGCCACGCGAAGTGTGGAAGCACTTTGAGGCATTGACACAGGTTCCACGTCCATCGGGACACCTTGAGAAAATCCAGAAGTACCTGCTCGATTTCGGCAAGAGCATCAACGTAAAGACATGGCAGGACGAAGCCGGCAACATCATCATGCGCAAGCCCGCAACTCCGGGACTTGAGAACCGCAAGGGTATCATTCTACAGGCACACATGGATATGGTGCCACAGAAGACACCGGACAGCAAGCACGACTTTATAAACGACCCTATCACAACTGTGGTAAAGGGCGATTGGCTATACGCCGACAACACCACTCTCGGTGCTGACAACGGCCTTGGTGTTGCCGCTATCATGGCTATCATGGAGGACGAAAGCCTGCAGCACGGCCCACTCGAAGCACTTATCACAGCTGACGAGGAAACAGGTATGTATGGTGCATTCGGCTTGAAAGGCGGAGAACTTGAAGGAGAGATTCTGCTCAACCTCGACTCTGAAGAGGAGGGCGTTCTTTACATCGGTTGCGCCGGTGGTCTTGACATTTCAGCATCAATGGAATTCATGGAAGAGGCAAGCGACGAAGATGACGTTGCAGTAAAGGTACAGTTGAAGGGATTGCGTGGCGGTCACTCAGGCCTTGAAATCAACGCAGGACGTGGTAATGCCAACAAGTTGATGGCACGTTTCGTTCGCGAAGCCATGGACGAATGCGGCGTTGTTCTTGCAAGCTGGAACGGCGGTAACATGCGCAACGCTATCCCTGCAAGCTGCGAGGTTGTACTCACATTGCCCGAAGAGGCTGTTGAGGAACTTAAAGAAATCGCAGCAAAGTATGAGGCTCTATACAACAGCGAGTACGCTACAATTGAGGAAGGCATCACTTTGACAGTTACAGAGTGCGAAATGCCAGAAACAGTTGTTCCCGAAGAGATACAGGACAACCTTGTCGATGTTATCCTTGCTTGCCACGACGGTGTACTGCGTTTCATTCCAACAATTCCCGACACAGTTGAGACATCAAGCAACCTCTCTATCGTAAAGATTGAAGAGGGCAAGGCTGAAATCAACATTCTTGCACGCAGCTCATGCGACACAATGAAGGAGTTCCTTGCTCTACAGTTGTCAAGCTGCTTTGCAATGGCAGGCATGAAGGTTGAATTGAGCGGCGGTTACAGCGGCTGGCAGCCAAACGTAAACTCTCCTCTGCTTGCTGCGCTTAAAGAAGCATACAACGACATGTTCGGCAAACAGCCTGACGTTCGCGTTATCCACGCAGGTCTTGAGTGCGGTATCATTTCAACAAACTATCCAAAGATGGATATGGTATCATTCGGCCCGACACTCATGTCGCCCCACTCTCCTACCGAGCGCGTAGAGATACCTACAGTCGAGAAATTCTACTCATTGGTTAAGGCACTCGTCGTAAACGGCGTACTTTAATCAACAGAGATTGATAAAAAAAGAGAATGTTGCCGTTATTCTTCGGCAACATTCTCTTTTTCTGCAAATTCAAGCAAGGACTGGTCAAGTTTCTCATGTTCATTTTCATTGACCATTCTCCACAACAGCCAAAAATCCTCACTGTCCTGCACTTTGGCCGTCATTTCTATTGCATACTCATTTTTTCCGGCATCGTCGAGTTTTTCTATAAGCTCCCCGATATTATAATTTACATACTCTTTGGCAACATAAACATTATCACCGGCATCATCAATAAGCACCTCCTTAAAGACAAGCTCTTCCTTTATCTCCATTACCACATGCGTAGGCAGACCATATTTGCAACTTATCGACTCTACAAGTTTTTTAAGAGGAACCGCATTGTTGCCGCTGCTTTTCTGAAAAGCCACCACATCTGCAACCACAAGAAGATAAAGGAATTTCCTGTACCTTAGACTCACCTTCTTGAAACGGTTATGCACGTCGAGCCTTTTTGCCTCCTGCAAGAGATAGTTCCAGCGCGAGCCGGCAAGACATATCATCCATGAGAAATATATCCACAGAACAAACAGCACAAGAGTAGCAAGGTCGCCGTATATATTACGGTAACTTGTAAAAAAGGCGAACACGTAAGATACTGAATACTGCAACAACGCGAACAATGCGCCACATACTATAGCCGAATAAAGAGCATATTTTACCTCGACTTTTGTATTCGGAATGAACTTATATGCAGCGAACAACAAAGCCGAATAAGCCGACACAGAAACAACAAATATATTAACCTCGAATATAATTCCTTTCTCAAAATAAGAGGATATACTCAGCCACAAAGCAATAAGAATCATCGACACAAAAGGCAGGAGCAGAACAAACAGAAATACAAGCACCTGCTTTTTCAAGCCATGACTCTTCAGATTCCACAAAGAGTTCACCTCCTCATCAACGGTCTGGAATATCGAGAAAAGGGAGTATATAAGAAACAACAGACCCACACCGGCTCCTAACCAATAGTTCATTCGGGCATTCATCAGATATCTGTCGGCAAAATCAAGAAGATACGTTGCAATGCTCTCCTGTCCTTCCAGAAAAAGCCCGACCTGCTCCCTGAAGACATCATCGTAGCCCATGATATTTGCAACGGCAACAAACAGAGCCATTATTGGTACAAGAGCAAAAAGCGTGTGATATGTCAATGCCGCAGCAGCCTGCTTCAGCTTCTCATTTGTCATGAAGAATTTTACAAAAGACCAGACAAAGACATGGTCCTCGGTTATTCTGTTTTTGTTAAGAAGACGAAATGTCCTTCTTATCCTTTTTACCCAATTTCTCATTTGCCGCATTTCATTTTAAGAGAGCCCGATAAGAGAATTCACGAAAATCAGAATACCACAATTTTCTTACCGTTAATTATATATACGCCTTTTCTTGAAACCGTTTCGAATTCCCTGCCCGAGAGGTCATATATAACCTTTTCTGAGATATTCTCGTCAGTTGTTACCGTTTCAACTCCTGCCTCATGTTTCTTTTCAAACAACGCGCTGTATGTAACATTTCCGGTAACGGCAACAGTATATTTGTAGGCTGTGCTTACACATACACCATTCTTGTACCAACCTTCAAAAGTGTAATTTTCTTCGGGAGAAGCCTGCAAAGTAACAGTAGTATTCTCGCTTACGGTAACAGAGGCACTGCCATTGACCGAGGCAGTTCCGCCATTTAGCGGCTCTGCCGTAACACTTACGATATAGCTCACAGGAACATAAGCGCCACCACCGCCGACGGTAAAACCGCCACCGCTCTCGGGAGAAAGAGTGGTAAGGGTGTATGCCACTCCGCCTATTTCCTCAATGCGGATTATACCGCCACGCACAGAACGTATTGCAGAGATGAAATCGACATCAACATTACCTACATTCACATCGGGCAACACAACAGTATAGCTACCGTCCATTGCAGAAACAGACTCAGCAAGCACATAAGGAAATGTCTTGCCATAATCGGCCGACATTGTTATGCGCAAACGGCTGTCCGATGTAAAATAGCTGTTGTTCACACCCCAATTGACGATAACGGACTCCCCTGCCGAATAATTGTTCTTCGCAGGAGCAATAGAGGCATCAAACGGAGTACCGGCAACAATCTGCACCGTAGCATTCCAAACGGAATAGTTGCTGTAGAACGGATTTTCCAACAGATAGTCATAAGCCGTTGCAGCCGGCATGTCGTTTGCAAGGAGTGCAATACTGTATAAACCGGGTTGCATGGCAGGAACGTTTGTTCCGTATTCCTCAAAGTAGAATTCGGAATCGTATATGTCGGCCCTGTATTTTGGACTATAATCAATTACATTGGAAGCCTGCGGAAGCAATGACTTGAAATGAGGCACATAGCCGTCTTCGCCATTGAGTTCGCCTATATTTGCGCTGCTGCACCCTATTGCGGAATATGTAACCGCATCGTCATCTGTGGCAGAAACAGGAATTGCCAAACAAGCACCTTGCGGTATTCTATAAGTATCCTTCACGACAGAGGTATCAAAAACTGGAGCAGTATTCGCTACCTGCTTGATGACAGATGCACTGCCTGCAGCATGTTCCACAGCCTCTTCGCGTATCAGAAGTATCGAAGGATAAGAGAAAAACTCACCTTCGTTATCCATAAGGCTTCCCTCGCCTTGCGGTGTATGATAATCGGCTCCGAACATATGTCCGAGTTCGTGTGCGACAACCCATTTGTCGGTCTTTGCATATCCGTTGCTCTTTGTAGAGGTGTTATATGCGCCGTTGCCTATAGAAAGACCGGTATTCTCGTCGAACTCGCCACGATGATGCACCCACATACCAACATCGTAACTTCCCGAGCCTATTGCAGCATTGGTAAGTTCTGTTCCATAAGAGATATTATAGATATTTTCGTCAATCATATTGCGCTGCGACATCACAAGACGACTGTCCTCGACAACATCAAAGCATATACCCAACGGCACGAACATTCTGTTTACATAATCTTCACACTCACGCCAGAACTGCAACACGCAGTTGTAGTCGCTATCCAAATCCTCTTGAAAAGCCGAAAGCGTTACAGGCAATGCAAGACGATAGTAAAGCACCGTGTTATTACCGGGAATAGCATTTGAGGCGACACCGCGCGAAGGAACAACACTCTGCGCCATAAGCTGGAACGGCAAGAGGATATATAACAGTATTGCAAGATAGAATCTCATAATTGTCAAAAGTTGATTATGGATGCTAAAATAGTAAAAGTATGGCAATGATATTAACTTTTTGGAGAATTTTCGCAGCACAAAAGGAACAGGCATGCACATAGCGGCAGCTTCTCATGACAGCCATAGATAAAAAAACAAGCGGCTCACGTCAAGTGAACCGCTTGCCATTTATATAAGTTTCAATTACTCAGCACGGAGTGTGAAACGCTGGAAGCCTGTGGCTGTAAGCTCCTTGTCGAAGCTCTTCAAGAATTCAGCAACAGAAATCTTCTCGTTCTGGCAGTAGCCCTGCTGGAGAAGACAAACCTCCTTGTAATACTTCTGGATACGACCGTCAGCGATGCGAGCGATCATATTCTCAGGCTTACCCTCTTCACGAGCTTTCTCCTCAGCAACAACGCGCTCCTTAGCAATCAAAGTAGGATCGAGATCCTCGTTTGTAAGAGCAAGAGGTGCAGAAGCAGCAATCTGCATTGCAATCTCGTGACCAGCCTCAGCGTTAGCCTGTGACAATGCTACCATTGTACAAAGCATGTTCTTCTTCTGGTGGTTGTATGTATAAACGTTCTCACCCTCAAGAGTCTTGTAACCGTCAAGTTCCATCTTCTCGCCGGTGATACCTGAACGAGCAACGATAGCATCCTGAACAGTAGCATCACCCAATGGAAGAGCCTTAACCTCCTCGATAGTAGCGCACTTAGCAGCTACAGCAGCATCAAGGATATCCTGTGTCAACTTAACGAAGTCAGCACCCTGAGCAACGAAGTCAGTTTCGCACTTGAGAGCGATGATAGCAGCGAAGCCATTCTCAGCCTTTACAAGTACACAACCTTCAGAAGCCTCACGGTCGCTACGCTTAGCAGCTACCAACTGACCCTTCTTACGGATAATCTCGATAGCCTTGTCAAAATCGCCCTCACCCTCAGTCAAAGCGTTCTTGCAGTCCATCATACCAGCTCCGGTCATTGAACGGAGTTTGGCAATATCAGCCATTGTTACAGCCATAGTATTTTTTAATTTTAATAGTTAAACAATTGAGAATTATTCAGCAACAGGAGCCTCTGCAGCCTCTTCTGCCTTAGCTGCGCGAGCCTTGGTAGTACGACGGCGAGGAGCCTTCTTTGCCTCATTCTCTTCACCCTCAGCAGCCTCAGTGTCAACCTTCTCTACCTTACGCTCTTCGATACCCTCAGCGATAGCTGCACAACAAGCATCGAGGATTACCTCTACTGACTTTGTAGCGTCATCGTTTGCTGGGATTACGAAGTCGATATCGTTAGGATTAGAGTTAGTATCAACGATAGCGAATACAGGGATACCAAGACGGTTAGCCTCGTGAACAGCGATGTGCTCCTTCATTACGTCAACAACGAAAATTGCTGAAGGAAGACGAGTCAAGTCTGCGATAGAACCAAGGTTCTTGTCGAGCTTAGCACGCTGACGAGAGATCTGGAGAACCTCACGCTTAGAAAGGTTTGAGTATGTACCGTCTGCAGTCAACTTGTCGATAGTAGCCATCTTCTTCACAGCCTTACGGATTGTTGGGAAGTTTGTAAGCATACCACCTGGCCAACGCTCAATTACGTAGGGCATACCTACTGACTGTGCCTTCTCAGCAACAATCTCCTTGAGCTGTTTCTTTGTTGAAACAAACAAAATTTTCTTACCGCTCTTTGCAATCTGCTTCAAAGCCTCAGCAGCTGTCTCAGTCATAGCAGCTGTCTTATGCAGATCGATAATGTGGATACCATTGCGCTCCATGAAGATATAAGGAGCCATTGCGGGATTCCATTTACGTTTCAAGTGACCGAAGTGTGCACCGGCCTCAAGCAATGTGTCAAATGTAATTCTAGACATTTTTTTTTAATTTTTAATTCGTTTACCTTCTTTTTAATTAAATTCTTTAACCAACCTCCCTGGTAGCCCACCAAACGAAAAGCGAGGTCCTGGGCGGTTTAGATACTAAACGTATATTTCGAGACCGAATATTAACGTTTACTGAACTGGAATCTACGACGTGCCTTTGGCTGACCTGGTTTCTTACGCTCAACCTCACGAGCATCGCGAGTAAGGAAGCCTTCAACAC
>JAGCLA010000052.1 GCA_017647225.1 Bacteroidaceae bacterium
GAAACAGTAGCAACGGCTTTCTGACCAGTGATAGCTGTAATCTCGTTGATTGCAACATCGATGATCTTCTTGTCCTGAGTAGCTGCACCAAGACCCTCGTTGATAACGATCTTCTTGAGTACAGGCACCTGCATTGCCGATGAGTAGTTGAACTGCTTCATCAAAGCCGGAGCAATACGCTCGGCATATTCTTTCTTAAGGCTTGCTGTATTACCCATTGTTAAATCTCCTCTCCTGATTTTTTAGCATAACGAACCTTCTTACCATCAGCATTCAACTTACGGCCGATGCGTGTTGCCTTACCTGACTTGGGATCAACCAAGTTGAGGTTTGACACATGGATTGAAGCCTCTTGTTTTACAATACCTCCCTGGGGATTCTTTGCGCTTGGTTTCGTGCTCTTAGAAACCATGTTAACGCCCTCTACGATGGCACGGTCCTTCTGAACGAGAACCTGCAAAACCTTACCGGTCTTGCCCTTGTCCTCGCCAGAGTTAACGATTACCATGTCACCTTTTTTGATATGTAATTTCTTCATTACTTCAAATTTTTAAATATTAAAGTACTTCCGGTGCCAAAGATACTACCTTTGTATAATCTGTTGCACGAAGCTCACGTGCTACGGGGCCGAAGATACGGCTACCGCGCATTTCGCCGGCATTGTTAAGCAGAACGCAAGCGTTATCGTCGAAACGGATATAAGAACCGTCCTGACGACGAACCTCTTTCTTAGTACGAACAATAAGAGCTTTTGAAACAGCTCCCTTCTTCAAATCGCTTGAGGGGATTACGCTCTTCACAGAGACTACAATCACATCCCCTACAGAAGCATAGCGGCGACGTGTACCACCGAGTACACGGATACAAAGAGCTTCCTTTGCACCGCTATTATCACATACTGTAAGTCTTGATTCAACTTGTATCATAATTACTTAACTTTTTCGATGATTTCTACTAATCTCCATCTCTTGGTCTTACTCAAGGGACGAGTCTCCATGATGCGAACTGTATCGCCTACAGAACACTCCTGCTTCTCATCGTGTACATGATATTTCTTGGTTCTGCTCACGAATTTACCATAGATGGGGTGTTTCTCCTTAAACTTAGCAGCAACGGTAATTGTCTTGTCCATTTTGTTGCTTACAACAATACCGGTACGCTCTTTTCTCAAATTTCTAACTTCCATAAGTCTTAATTATTTATTTAATTCGCGAGAGCGCAACTCACCCTTCATACGCGCGATATCGCGACGCATTTTCTTCAACAACTCAGGATTCTCCAATGGTGATATTGCATGATTAAGCTTCATCTGGGCATAACGCATTACATCAGCCTCAACTCTTTCCTGCAGCTCTGCTGTAGAGAGCTCTCTAATTTCTGCTATTTTCATAATTATGCCTTATTATAATCGTAATCGCGTCTAACAATAAACTTAGTTGTAACAGGAAGTTTCTGAGCTGCAAGACGCAAAGCCTCTTTTGCTACCTCGAATGAAACTCCTTCAATCTCGATGAGGATACGACCCGGTGTAACGGGGAACACAAAACCTTCTGGATCACCCTTACCCTTACCCATGCGGACATCGGCTGGCTTACGAGTGATTGGTTTATCGGGGAATACACGGAGCCAAACCTGACCCTGACGCTGCATGTAACGTGTTACTGCAATACGAGCGGCCTCAATCTGGCGACCATTCAACCATTTATATTGCAAGCACTTGATTCCGAAAGAACCGAAAGCGAGCTGGTTACCGCGAGTTGCGAAACCCTTCTGCACGCCGTGCTGCACTCTTCTATATTTTGTCTTTTTAGGCTGTAACATAATTCTTGAAATTCAATTCGTTAGCGATTGTTGTTTTTCTTACGTTTGAAGTTTCTTCCGCCAGCCTGGTTGTTGTTGAAACCGCTCTCCTTGCTCTGTGTAAAGTTTGGAGCCAAGTCTCTCTTACCGTAAACCTCGCCACGGCAGATCCATACCTTGATACCAAGGATACCAACCTTTGTCAAAGCCTCTGCCTGGCAGTAGTCGATGTCCGCACGGAATGTGTGAAGAGGAGTACGACCCTCTTTGTACATTTCTGAACGAGCCATTTCTGCACCATTCAAACGGCCTGAAATCTGGATCTTGATACCTTCAGCACCCATACGCATTGTGTTAGCGATGGCTGTCTTAATGGCACGACGATAAGCAATCTTACCCTCAACCTGACGTGCTATGCTGTTTGCAACGATAGTTGCATCAAGCTCAAGCTTCTTAACCTCAAAAATATTAATCTGAATCTCCTTGTCAGTGATCTTCTTCAACTCCTCTTTCAACTTATCAACTTCCTGACCACCCTTACCGATAATGATACCAGGCTTTGCTGTGCATACGGTAATTGTAACAAGTTTCAAAGTACGCTCGATGACAATCTTCGAAACGCTGGCCTTAGCCAAACGTACATTAAGGTATTTTCTGATCTTTGAATCTTCTACCAATTCGTCACCGTAGTTTTTACCACCGTACCAGTTGGAATCCCATCCTC
>JAGCLA010000053.1 GCA_017647225.1 Bacteroidaceae bacterium
ACTGAAAACTGAAAACTGAAAACTGAAAGCTTGTGCAAGCGAGTGGGAGAAAATTTATTTTCACACGCAACGAGCGCAGCCAAGGTTGCACGAAGTAAAAACGGAAAACGGAAATCTATCGTCGCAAGTTCTGTCGAGAATGACAACCTTGCTAAACGTCAAACAAAAAAAAGGTTATCGAACGACAACCTTTTTTCCGTTCACTATATAAATTCCGGGGGTTGTGATGCGGTCGAGCCTACGGCCGGAGAGGTCATAAATACCTCTCAGTTCTCCGTTCTCAGTTATCAGTTTTCCGTTTTCGCCTTTCACTTCGTGAATCGATGTCGTGTCGCCCGGGATATATTTCTTCATCGTTACAACAATACTTGCCAGCTGCAACGACTTGTCGGCTTCGCCGGCTATGGCAAATTCAGCAACAGGAGCATTGATATTCTCCACCACTATATCCTGCGCGGTGGTTGACACGGTGTATTCCACATCGGCCACGATGCGTATATTATTCTTCGACGATGACATACGCGCTTGAACAAAGCGGTATTTATCAATGACATACCCTTCGGGAACAGTTATTGCATACTGCACCCCTGCCGCACCTGTATATAGCCTTATCACCTTGTTCGAGCTGTTATAGGCTATTGCATTTTCGCTACTTGTGAGAGTAACAGCAAGAGGGTTACCCTCTGTCGGGGCATATTCCCAGCGATTGACTTTTTCGGTTGTCAGTTTTGTTCCTGTGGTGTTGTCGATGATATAATCGACCAATGGCAAGACAAATTCGGCAACGACGGTCATATCCTCTGTTGCAAGGAATGTCACACTGCTTGCGTCATGCTCTACACCATTGATTACCCAGCCGTTAAAAAGGCAGCCGTCCTTGGGAACAGCAACAAGAGTCACCTCACTGTTTTTGTAAAAATTATTTACCTCTTCAACTATTTCGCTATCGCACTCCACCGTTCCATAATTAGCGTTATATTCTACGGCAAGTTCCACCATGTCGGTGGCCGACACTTCTACAAAATTCGCCACAAAGTCACTATCGCCTTCAATAACCTTTACAGTACATTCTTTGGCGGTGCTGACGACCTCTCCTGCCCTGCTCCAATGCGAGAAGACATAGCCGTCGGCAGGCAGCGCTGTGAGCTTCATATTGCTACAGTCGTACTTGCTGAGTGTGATTGCTGTTTCGGGCGCAGAGCCATCGACAGACACCAAGCCGGCAGCTCCTGACGATGCCGTAACATTCACTGCACACAGCACCTTATGTGGCGCAAAGTCAAATATGGCATAATGCTCCGAGCCCTCGCGCCATGAATAGTCGTCGCCCTGGTAGGGCTTTATTGCGTCGAGCTTGAACCAGCCGTTACCGCTACCGGCCCAGCCGAAGTTAAAATGGAAATAACCGTTGTCGGTATAACCATCAACAACGAACATGTGACGTGTGTCACCCGTTCCTGCATTGTTGGCGGCATAGATAACAGGACAACCGTTATCGAGGCTCTCTCTTATCTTCGTCTGCCACGCCTCAAGGGTATAATCCATCTGGTATGAGGCATTCAACAGGTTGTAGTTGAAGAATTTATTGGGTACGGCTGTGCTCTGCGGGTCGCTGACGCTTGTCGCCCCGCTGCCATACTCAACACCAAAGGCATGACCGAGGTGCGACATCAGCTTGGCTATCTCATTCTCCTGCTCACTGCTCCAATTACGGTCATAGACCAACGGCATTTTGTCGTAGTCGTATCTCCTGTCAAGAATCTCTTCATAGACAGTACCCGGCTTCTGACAGTTGTAGAGCGTACCGATACCCTCTTCGGGCCACCTGTGGTAACGCATAACAATGGCGTATGCCGTAGGGACACAACCTGTCTTGGCATGCACCGTACTGCCATAATAAGTCCAGCACAGATTGTTAAATGGAGCGTTCTGCCCCCAGCTTGCCGTTTCGAGGTAAACGACTTTGCCCGCGCCAATATCGTCGAGATTTGCGCGTTGCATTCCACTATTCTCCTGTGCTGTGGCAACCACCGCCACAAAAGCCAATAATGTAAAAATTATTTTGTGTTTCATATGGTTGGTTTATAGAAACTGAAAACTGAATACTGAAAACTGAGAACTGAGAACTGAAAACTTGTGCAAGCGAGTGAGTGAAAATTCATTTTCACACGCAACGAGCGTAGCCAAGTTTGCACGAAGTGAAAACTAAAAACTGAGAACTAAAAGCTTTCCGTTTTCCGTTTTCCGTTTTCACTTCGTTAATCGCTAAACGTTCAACGCAAATGTATTACTTTTCAGGTAAAAAATCTCCTATTTATAAAAAAAACAAACTATTGCTAAAAAAATACGCTCAACTATTAGCTTACTACCCGAGGATTTAATTATATTCGCAAGTTGTAACATATTTTGTAATAAATATAATAATTGAAATAAAAACACTATGTCTATCAAAAACATTAAGAAATTTGCTCTTGCACTCGTGGTGGCAATGTCGGGTATAACCGGCATGGTTGCTCAGGAAGCTTTTGAGAAGGGCAAACTGTACCACATTCATGCCTATGGCAACAAAGGCAATGTAGTTTATGAGACTGAAGACAATGCTATCGGTCTTGCCGACTTTGACAAGGACAATTCGGCACAGTACTGGCAAGTATCGGAACTGTCGGGCAGCTGGCGTATCATCAACCCTGTAACCAACCACGCGTTGCGTGTAAACGGTAGCCGCGTTGAGGTTGGCGAGAACAACGGTTCGGACGAGGCACAGCTATGGAAATATGAGGACGGCATGCTTATCCCTGCCAACAACCCCAACTATGCTGTTGCAAAATCAAAGAAAGGTCTTGTATTCGTTACTTTGGAAAAGGCTCTTGGCCACAAGGCTGCACAGTTCCGCTTCGAGGAGTCGGTTTATGCAGGTTTCGATAACGACCTCACATACCGCATACGTCCTGTAGCCGCTGACAGCATGGTACTCGGTAACAAGGATTCGGGCGAGAACAATGCACGTATCATCGCAGAGGCTATCGACACCGAGAACAGAGGACAGTACTGGAGCATCAAGACCATCGACCTTCATACATTCGCTGTAGAAAACGCTTTCTATGGCCAGAACTTCGACGACGGCGGTGGCAACGCAAGCATCGACTATCTGTTGCAGTGGCCTGCTACACCAGGTGTATGGAACAACGCGAAGTTCCGCTTTGAGCCTGTCGAAGGCAACAAGGGTGCGTACCTCATCGTTTCGGCAGCAAAGAGCGACAAGATGTATGCTCTACGCGACGGCGAGATGAAGCTCGTTGACAAAGATGCAAAGGACAACACTGCATGGTTCACATTCGAGCAGGTTGAAAAGCCAAAAATTGCATCACCACACTGGGAAGACGAGACTATGTTCGCCGAGAACAAAGAACGCGCCGTTGCAACATACATGCCTTACAACAACACAAAGGAGATGCTTGCCGACGCTGAATACTACGCTACTCCATGGACAGAGCCTGTAAACAGCCGCTACCAGAGCCTCAACGGTACATGGAAATTCAACCTCGTAAGCGAGCCTTCACAGCGTCCGCTCGATTTCTTCGAGATGGGTTACAATGTTGATGCTTGGGACGAGATTCCTGTTCCTTCGAACTGGGAGATGCTCGGATATGACAAACCTATATACAACAACGTGGAGTACCCACACGCGAACACTCCTCCGTTCATCAAGGCACGCCCCGGATATAACGACGGTGGCAAGAACTACGGTATCAACCCTGTAGGTTCGTATGTACGTACATTCGAAGTTCCTGAGAACTGGGACAGCCGCCGCACATTCATTCACTTCGGCGGTATCTATTCTGCTGCATTCGTTTGGCTCAACGGCCAATACGTAGGTTACACTCAGGGTGCAAACAACGTAGCTGAGTTCGACATCACAAACTACCTGCAGAAGGGTGAGAACAAACTCGCCGTACAGGTATTCCGCTGGAGCGACGGCTCATATCTTGAGTGTCAGGATATGTTCCGCATGAGCGGTATCTTCCGCGATGTATATCTCTACAACGTTCCTAAGGCTTCGGTACGCGACCACTATATCACAAGCGAAATTTCAGACGACCGCTGGAGCGCTGCTCTTAACGTAAACATTGAACTTGACAACAGAGATTTCGAGCCTGGCAAGAAGACTGTCGTTGCATCGGTTTACACAGCTGACGGCCGTTTCATTCAAAGCGACTCGGTTACACTCAACACCGCTGCAAAAATTGCATCGTTGAACGCTGACCTTAAACTGAACATTGACAATGTGAAGCTATGGAACGCTGAAAAGCCTTATCTATACACTGTACGCATTGCACAGCTCGACGAGAACGGCAACGAAGAAATGGCATTCTCTACAAAATATGGTATTCGCGAGATTGTGATAAAGAATTCACTCGTATATATCAACGGCGAGCGCGTATTCTTCAAGGGTGTCAACCGTCACGACACTCACCCTGTATATGGCCGTGCCGTTACAACAGAATCGATGTTGCAGGATGTTATCCTTATGAAGCAGAACAACATCAACACCATACGTACAAGCCACTACCCCAACGCGGCAAAGATGTATGCAATGTTCGACCACTATGGTCTGTACTGCTGCGACGAGGCTGACCTCGAAGACCACGCAAACCAGAGCATTTCGGACCGCGAATCGTGGATTCCTGCATTCGTGGACCGTATCAACCGCATGGTAATGCGCGACCGCAACCACGCGAGTGTGGTAATGTGGAGCTTGGGTAACGAGGCCGGCAACGGTAATAACTTCGGCCCATGCTACGATGAGGCAAAACGCCTTGACGGCCGTCCTGTCCACTATGAGGGAACACGTTCCAACGGTAACTACGGCGGTGGACGCTTCAGCGACTTCTATTCAAAGATGTACCCCGGACAGGCATGGATGGACGAGAACACCAACGACCTCGACAAGCCTATGTTTATCTGCGAGTATGCTCACGCCATGGGTAACGCCATCGGTAACCTCAAGGAGTATTGGCAGAAGATTGAGGCTTCAAACTCTTGCATCGGCGGTTGTATCTGGGACTGGGTTGACCAGGCAATCTACGACCCACAGGAGATGAAAGAGGGCTTGTACCGCATACATACAGGTTATGACTACCCGGGACCTCACCAGGGCAACTTCTGCTCAAATGGTGTAATTCCTCCAACACGCGAGGAGAGCGCCAAACTCAAAGAGGTGAAGGCTGCACACCAGTTTATAGACATTGCAATGCCTGAGGTAAATACCGAATATGGTATCGTAACCATTGAATTGAAGAACAAGTACAACTTCACAAACCTCAAGGAGTTCGATGTTGTATATGATGTAGTGAAGAACGGTAAAATTGTATATACAGGCCGCACAAAGGCTCCAAACGCTGCACCTGGCAAGAGTGCCAAGACATGGCTTACAACAAAGAAGGCTACCAACATCGAGAAACTTGCAAAACGTGGTGACGAGTTGCTTATCAACATTCACATTGTACACCGCGAGGCACAGACATTTGCTCCTGCAGGACACGAGGTTGCCATTGCACAGTTCGCAATTACAGAGCGTGGTCCGTTGGCTGTAATCAGCTCAAAGGGCGCTCCTCTTGCAAGCACATCGTCATTGCACGAATATACTATCGGCAACGAGCTTGTACAGGTTAAGTTCGACGCTGAGACAGCACAGCTGACAGCTCTTGCGTTCAATGGCAAGAACATAATCGCCGACGAGAAGGGCTTCCTCTATGACAACCACCGTTGGATTGAGAACGACCGCTACGGCAACACAGGCAACGGCCTTGAGGCTAAGGGCGAAATCAACATTGTAGAGGAGAACGGCAACACCGTTGTAAAGACTGTACGTCGTGGCTCACTCTGCGACACCGAAATCGATTATATCATCTACCCACAGGGTATTGTTGACGTAGAAGCGAAGTTCATTCCAAAGAACGGCGAGTTGCGTCGTGCAGGTCTTGTATGCGGCATTGACAAGGCTTTGAACAACATCAGCTACTACGCTTACGGTCCTTGGGAGAACACCGTTGACCGCAAGGACGGTGTGGTTGTAGGACGTTACAACGCAAAGGCTGACGGCAGCATGGCTGCGCCTTATGTGAAGCCACAGAGCAGCGGTAGCCGCGAGGGATTGCGCGAGCTTGTAATGACCGACAACATGGGTAACGGTATCAAGATCGAGACTGAAGGCAACGTTAGCTTCTCGGCTCTACCTTACACCGACGAAGACCTTATGAACGCCAACCACTATTGGGAAATGGAAGAACGTCCATATACAGTGCTTCACCTCGATGCGTGGATGCGTGGTATAGGTAACGCTTCATGCGGACACGATGTTGGCACATTACCTGAATATTGCGTACCTAACAAGGAAATGACATACAAGTTAAGGATTTCTCCTGTTAAGAAATAACAAAAAATAAGGCGCAAATTTGCGCCTTATTTTTTTGGATTGTACATTTGCATATATGAACAAGAAAACAACAAACGAACTGCGAGAGAGCGTGTTGGATTTACGATGCGCTCCTATTGAGTGTGTCCGCATAGGATTTATCGGGCTTGGCGTGCGCGCAAAGCGTGCCGTAAGCCGTATGATGCACATCGAGGGATGCGAGATTGTGGCGTTGTGCGACCTTGTTCAGGAGAATATAGAAGAGGCCTCAGCTATCATAACAGAGCATGGTGCAAAAGCACCTGTTACATTCGGCGACGCTGACGGCTGGAGAAACCTTTGCGAGATGCAGGGTATAGACCTTGTATATATATGCACCGACTGGGCAAGCCATGCCGACATTGCCGTATATGCCATGCAGAACGGCAAGCATGTAGCAACCGAGGTGCCTGCGGCAACGACGGTTGCCGACTGCTGGAGGCTTGTTGACACAGCCGAGGCAACACGTAAGCACTGCATAATGCTTGAGAACTGTTGCTACGACGAGTTCGAGCTTTGTACTATAAACATGGCACAGCAGGGTGTGTTCGGCGAGATTATACACTGCGAAGGCTCGTACCTGCACGACCTGCGCGAGCGCATCGCCACAAACGACAACGGCGAACGCAAATGGAGCAACTGGCAGGTGGAGTTCATGAACAGCCACAACGGCAACCCCTACCCCACACATGGCCTCGGGCCGATAGCCCTTGCGATGAATATTCACCGTGGCGACAAGATGAAGAGCATTGTTTCGGTGTCGTCAAGACGTGTGGGTGACAGCGACGGCCTCAACGGCACGATGAACAGTTCACTGATAACGACAGAGAAAGGCAATACCATATTGGTACAGCATTGCGTGGCGTTGCCACGTCCTTATAGCCGTTCGTTCCTTGTAAGCGGAACAGAGGGCTTCGCACAGAAATATCCGATACAACATTTTGCCTTTGCGCAGGACAGCGACAACGCATTGACAGGCGAGGCTTGCGAGAAGATTCTGGAGAAATATCGTCACCCGTATGTTGCCGAATACAAAGAACGCGGCACTGAACTTTGCGGCAGACGCTGGATTGACTATGCCATGGACTGTCGCCTGATACATTGCCTGCGCAACGGCCTGCCACTCGACATGAATGTGTATGACGCTGCCCTATGGAGCTGCCTTGTGGAGCTTACCGACATTTCGGCAAACAATGGCGGCGCACCGGTTGAGATTCCAGACTTCACAAGAGGAAGGTGAAAACGATTAACGAGGAACGATTAAAGGCATAGCCTTCGACAGCACGAGCAGCATAGGTCACGCGTAGTGCGGACGCAGTTCGTACCGCGTGGGTTGCGTTAGTCGAGTGTTGTCAACAGATTAACGTTTAACGATTAACGATTAACAAGGAGCGCTTGCGGTGGAAGAGATAGGTTGTTTCCGTTGTTCTTAACCTTATTACCTTTATCGTTTA
>JAGCLA010000054.1 GCA_017647225.1 Bacteroidaceae bacterium
ATACTGCTCTGAATGCGGGAATGATATTGATTCCTGAACTGAAACACGGTCATTTACAAGGGGCGAATATTCCAGAAATATTTATTTTTGCAAGCAATGCCACTGCTGACTGGTAGAAGTTCCGGACAATCGAGGTTCATACTCAAGAGAGGCTGGGATGAAATCCACAAAAAGACACACGTCTTCTTTGGAGCTCCGCGAGCGATTCACGCCCCGTCATACTATAATAATGGTATTCTCTCCAACTCCAGCAACCACCGCTTGGCCTCAATGCCATAGGCAAAGCCAACAAGTTTACCATTGTCGCCAATGACAAAGTGTAAGAGAATGAAGATATAAAACAAATAATATCTGCGAATAATTCTAAGAATTGAGAATTTCAGAAGATAGATTTGAGAATTTTTGGAGATACTTTTGAGAATACCTATTTCTTCATAGCCCAAGTGTTGGCCAAGATTATGGTCATAATAACCAGCAATAGTGTGGCGGCCATAAATAGGCCGAGGCCGATGGCATCCATGAAGAGCAAGAGAGCACCCAATAAGATAAAGCAAGACCCCATGATTAGGCGCAAGCGTTTGATGTTGCATTTCTCCTTCGCCTCTTTGCTGGCGGTGTTGTAGCCAGCTATCAAGAAGTCTCCTTTACCTACAAAAAGGACAATCGCCACAAACAGGCTGGCCAATGCCTGACCCGCTACACCACCAATAAGTGTATTTAGAAGGGCAATAACGACAATCAAGAGTAGGATGATAAGAAAGTTTTTCATGAGGTAAAAGGTTATAGGACAAATAAAAAAATACTAAACTTTAGGGGATTACTTAATCGTTTGCTTCTCTTGATTGACATTGCCTTGTTCAAAGTTGAAGCTGTCGTAGGTAGTCATTTCATGAGGTTCTTTTGATACTAAAACAACTATATTGCCTGTTGAGGTTGTATCAACTTTTACCGCTTCGTCTTTCCGTAGTCGAAAGATAATAGGCATCGTCATCTGCACATTTACCCTCTTTCCCTTATATGCACCTGGTCGCCAATAAGGCATATTGTTCACTACGTGTAAGGCCTCCTTGTCGAGGAACTTGTGAGCAGATTTCACCACCCTTGCATCAGACACTTGCCCCTCCTTGGTGACCACAAACTGTACAATTACGCGCCCCTGTATGCCCGTATCTCGACAAGCGTCAGGGTATCTGATGTTTTTCCGAAGGTAGTCAGATAGTTCTATCTTGCCATCGTTAAAGACAGGCATTATCTCGGGCTTCGTATGAATGAAATAACCCTCCTCATGTGGTTTGACACGGTACTCCATTGTCCCGTCTACTGTGGTGCTCACTACTTCCTCATACTGTGCTGTAGTGGGGTCTTCCTCAAGGTATAGCTCAAACTGTTTTTCGTTAGCATATATACCCGTTACAAAACGACATTTGTTATATACAACCTTTGCTTTACCATCTTTAATAACAATGATAGTAGTCAAGGTTTCGCCACAACCATATGTGAAACCCTCAAGCAAGAGGGCAGCAGCATCGTTTACCAACGGATACACCAGGCAATGCCCCTTATATGTGGCATGCTCGCCAATCAAGTCCAAAATCTGACTGAATGGCGTTCCGCTGCTATCTATAGAATCGCGCAACCATGTCTTCCCCTCCTTGAACAAAGGGTCACCTATCCAAGCATTATCATCGGCAAACTCTAAAATCTGCTTGCCACCATGATATAATCTGATGACGCGGAAGTCGCCTGCCTCATCCTCCCAACCTTTATAGTTCAAAACGTGTAGTTCGTATTTCTCTGAGTGTACCTCAAAAGTTGTAATACCTACTGGCTCATAAGGCTTTATACTCTGATCGTCGAACTCTATGTTTTGCTCGACAAACTTCTCGTTTACAACAATTTCACCCTCCTCATTGAAGGTGTAAATGTTCTCTGCCTTGGTTTGCGCCATTGCTTGCACGCAGCACAGCAGACTAAGTATGAAAAGCTGGGTTAGTTTCATTGGAGTATGGTCTTATGCTATTATAAATAGAGGGTTAGTTTTTTTCTTTTACGACATAAATTCTCACAAATTATCCATAAATTTACCACGAATAAATTAGCGTAAAGACTTCCCACTACGCGATAGTGAGAAGGGGATTGCAAGCAGAAACGTTTGAGTCTATTTCTTCATAGCCCAGGTGTTGCATAAAACAAGGAGAGGCACGACCATCAATGTCATTATAATAACAAAAATGCCAACACCAATAGCGTCAATAAAGGCTATTAGACCAGCCATCAGCAAACAGAAGACACCCATAACAAGACGTAGACGCTTAATATTATATAGCTCCTTCTCTTCTTCGCTGGCTGTATTATAGCCTGATATCAGGTTGTCGCCTTTGCCTATAAAGAATAGGATGGCAAGAATAAATGAGCCTATGGCATAACCCATCATACCCCCTAAGAAAACATTCAAAAGACTAGTGGCAACGATACCCAACAACACATAGATAAAGATTTTTGTCATAAGTGTAGAGATTGATAGTACTATGGCAAAAGTACAAACAAACTGTTGATTTACCAAACTTTAGTGAGAGAATTCCGAGAACCGTTACGGTAGATAAATCTAATCTGTTGTTTTTCTATCAGCATTTGTGACGCTATAAACCTCCAACTCCAACAACCACCGCTTGGCCTCAGTGCCATAGGCAAAGCCGGTAAGCTTACTATTGTCGCCAATGACAAAGTGTAAGAGAATGAAGATATAAGGAAAAGAAAATCAGTCGAGAGAAGGCGAAGAATTTACTAATTCATTTACATATTCCAAGACCTTGGGATTGTCAACGTAGTTAATAATATTAAGCTCGGTGGCTTCCGAACTGCCATAATCGTTGAAAGACTTCATCCAAATGTATGACATCCAAGACCAATAGTTTTCGCTCCCATCAAAAGTATAGGCATACTTGTTTTCGCCTATTTCCGTAGGATTTATATAGTCAGTATCAACAAGCCAAGATCCGTTATCTACATAATAGTATATTTGGCCACTTCGCTTCATTGTCATTTCTACATAACACTTAGGATTGACAAACTCCCCGAATTCATAGTCAAACGAATCATAAGTGAAGGCAACCTTCTCTATTATGGGCTGTGTGGGCAATACATTGAAATAGAAATACGACGTATCTTTACGACATACCACCATTCCTGGATTATAAATATTTCCATTGACTGTATCTTTTATGGCAACTGCTTTGTTCCATGCCAGAAGCTCCCCTTCGGCATAGACGGTAAACTGAGGTGTGTCCATAATGGAGAGGTATTTTTGCCAATATTGAATACCTGCATCGTTCGCAAACAGAACATAGGCATCCCAATTGCCAGGAACATTGTCTTCCATCACAAAAGTATGAGGCGTGTCGTCAGTTATAATCACTTCCCCATCGTCTACTATCTTACCAGAAATAGTATCTGGATTCAAGACATCATCAGCCCCTTTCTGATATACATTGACATTTACTTGTGCCTTGCCACAAAACAGCATCAATTGATGCCTACGCTCATCAGTCGAAATATTCTCCGTCACAGAAACAAACAGAGTATCACCATTCACACCGCTTTGCGGTGAAACGGATATCCAATCCATTAATACACCAATAGTCCACTCTCCGCTGCTGTGTACGATTAGGGTATCACTTCCCGCTTTATCAGTAAAGTCTATTGACTGACAAGGAAAAACATCTATAGTATCGGTGGGCGGCAATGGAATTGTGCCATTTTCTTGATTACAAGCAATGAACATACAGACGAAGAAAGGTATGAACACTATTTTCCATAGCCGAACACATAACATATATTTCGTCATAGCAACTTCAAAGAAGCCCATACGGGTAGTTTTCATAATTACTATTTTAATTTTGCAAATATACGCTTTCTCTGCGTAAAACAGCAAAATATACAAAAAAATATGCCTCTACTCGTTTTCCCCTTAAAAGCTATCGCTTTTTATACCTACAATATTGATTTTTCCAGTTCCAGCAACCACCGCTTAGCCTCAGTGCCATAGGCAAAGCCAACAAGTTTACCATTGGCTCCGACAACGCGGTGGCAGGGGACGATGAGCAGTAGGGGATTCTTGTTGCAGGCCATGCCCACGGCGCGGCTTGCTCGGGGATTGCCTATGGCGGTGGCTATGGCTCCGTAGGTGCGTGTAGCGCCATAGGGTATCTGCTGCAAGATTCGCCACACGCGTTGCTGAAAGGGAGTGCCCACCATGCGAATGGGGAAGTCCAGCTGACGCCGCTCACCCCGAAGGAATGCCGTAATCTGATGCTCCGCCTCACGCAACAGGGGAGTGGGCGCAGAGGATGAAGCGTCAGCGTCGGTGAGCTCGATGCGTATGATGGAGCCGCCCTCTTCAGTGAGACGGACGGCTCCGATGGGAGTGTTGAAGGTGTGTGTCATAGACCAAGTCAGTCTTCCTCTTCAAGGGTGAAGATTTCGTCAACAGTCTTCCCGAAGTAACGGGCAATCTTTAGTGCCAATACGGTAGAAGGCACATAGCGGGCTGCCTCGATGGAATTGATGGTCTGACGACTCACGCCTACTGCCACGGCAAGGTCCTGCTGCGTGATATCCTTGATGGCACGCTCTACGCGGATGGCATTCTTCATCTTTGCTCCTTTCTCTCGCGATGCATGGCGAGGTTAAATTTCACGATGTACAGCATCAGGTAGAGATACATTGTCAAAAACATAAAAGTGAGGAACTCCAAATCATAAACGAACAGTATGCCCAGTGCCAAAAC
>JAGCLA010000055.1 GCA_017647225.1 Bacteroidaceae bacterium
TCAATATATCCGTGTCCTGTTGTAGCGTTGTCGCCATCATTTAACCCGAGCAGTGTCATTGCAGATGCAAAATGAATTCGTTTGCCATCCTCTGTTCTATCAAAACGACGAGAAAGGAGTGTATGATGCTTGTCATTTATTTCAAGCACCTTTGTTTCGGCAACGTTTATGCCCGCATTTTTTGCTAATAGATGGCAGAAATGCTCCCATAGTCCTGCATCGTAATCATCCTTCAATGATGGGAATTTTGCAACATATATACTACGATCCGTATCTACAACATTTGCTTTGGGGCGAGCACCTCCGAGCGAAGAACCCGGCTGCACAAGTTGAGCAATCCATCGTTTCTCGGGGAGGGTATTAGCATCCTCGCTTTTTTCAATCTCCTTGCTTGCAGCAATCAGTTCTCGTAAGTCCGTCAACGGGGGAATACGCAAAGACTTGTCCGCGTTTATGAACTCGCCATCAAGTGTTTCTTTGAATCGTAATCCTCCCATACGGGAAAAGTCATCAATGCCCGTCAAAAAGTCAAGCGATGAAAGCCTGCGGATTGGTCGGTTCTCCTCTTGTGCCAAAATTTGCTCACGACGAAGCAGAAGCGTGCGACCCCATCTGTCGGGCAAGGCATCGGCAAAACAACCGAAAATATCCTTTTCGGGCCGGGTATATTGAATGCCCGGATAGTTGTTTAGGTCATCGCTAAGAGTTATGGCATTGTACTTTTTAATCCAGCTATCGGCAAACTTGAAACTATAGCTATCCGAACCGCGAAGTGATTCGTAGCCTAGTTCTCCAATTAACTCAATATCTTTCAGCCAATCAAAATCGGCATATACATACAACTTTTTCATAGCCCACTACTCCTTTTTAGACGCTCTTTCACGCTGAGGCAAATTCATATCCTGCAACGCCCTGCCGAGTGCATCATCCTTTGCCAAAAATAGGATATCATCATCGAGTTGCAGGGCATACAGCACTCGCAGATAGATGCCAATTGCCACCGTTGGTGCGCCTTTTTCTATGCGTGATACCGTAAGTGGCGAACAAGTAGCACGCTCCGCAACCTGTGCAATGCTCAAATTACGACGCAAACGGGCAAGCTTTATTTGCTCGCCAACAGTTTGCATTTTCTGTTCCAACTTTCGGGGTAATTTTGTCCCCATCGTACTCTTTGCCATATCTGTAACATATCATATAATGTGCAAATATAATACTTTTTCTTTATTATATGATAGGTTGGGTTAAAAATATTGTTTTGTATTTAATGCCGTGGCAAGGTTGACTCGCATAAAACAATTTGAATATCGGAATATAAGACGAGGGTAAATCCCTTGAACTATAGAACTATATAAAACGAAAGAAGAGAGGTTTAAGCCTCTCTTCTTTGTGGTGCCACCAGGAATCGAACCGGGGACACAATGATTTTCAGTCCTTTGCTCTACCAACTGAGCTATGGCACCGTTGTGTTTGCGAGTGCAAAGGTAGGACAAAGTTTTTATCTGTACAAATGTTTTGATAAAAATCTTCAAAAATTTTTCTGTTATACTTTTTTCAGCTATCTTTGCGTCATAAAAATAACGCGAAATGGGGTGCGTTTGTGGTGAACTGTTCAATTCTTTGGCGTTTCTCTCTGCTCTGTTTCGGTTATATTAATAAGGACGGAATGTAGCGCAGTTGGTAGCGCACTACGTTCGGGACGTAGGGGTCGGGCGTTCGAGTCGCCTCATTCCGACACATTATTAAATCAAAAGCGACAAACGGGCATTAACGGTTGTCGCTTCTTCTTTTTTAATTCTTCTTGTTTGTTTATTTTATGAATCGTTTCTTTTTGGCTCTTATTTTTCTTTTGTCTGTTTGCTCTGCTATGAAGGCCGACTTTGTTCAGGCCTACCTGAATACCGGTCGCGAATATAGTAATCCGGACTACGACAAGTCGTCTATTTGGGTTAGTACGGCTAATTATCCAATGGAGTTCTTGAATAATAGTCCTGTTGAAATCACTTCGTTTCGTGTTGCTGAAATATCTATTGAGGTTGTAGGGGATAACGATGTCGTGATTTCATTTCTTAATGCTCGGAATGGTGATCATAAATTGAATATTTTTGGTGTTGACATTGTTGATGCATCAGGCACTGTCATAAAAAAGGATTATCATTATGGTGTTGACGGCGGTGGTAATACAACTCCTGCTAACAATGTTTATACGTTATTGGGCGTGCCGGTCGGTGTTTATACTTTGCGTTGTTTCGCATGTAATGTCGTCGGTGGTGACAATGTGAATTATGCAGCTGGTGAAATCTCTGTTATGGGTGCTTGGAGATATATTGCCGATGGTGTATATGAACTTAAGAATCAAGGTGCTGCGGGCTCTCGAGGGTGGCTCGTGTTTTCAAGTCAGTATCCCGGCGAAATTAAAGTGGCGGCGAGTGAGCTTTCCGGTTACACCTCTTCGGAATACTGCTTTTCTAAAATAAATTATACCGGAGTTAATTGCAGGTGGTATCTTTTGACCTCGGATAGTGGAAAACGCTATCTGTTCAGCCTGCAAGACGGCTCTTTTGTCTCTAAAAGTGGCGATTGTGCAGTCCTTAATGCTGATAATCCGGTGCCGGTCGTTGTCCAACCTTCGGTGCGTGATTCAAAGTATTTCCATATTAAAGTTTTTGATAAGAATCTCTTTCTGTCAAACAATGTTATGAATGGCCTTTCGGGCGAGCAGGCTCTGTGGGTTGCTGACAGTAACAACGATGGTGCTGTCTTTGAGTTTGTCAAAAACTTGGGCAAGGTTGATGCGGCAATGTTGGCTAATGCAAAAGAGGTTATAGACAAAGCCGAAAAGGGTGAATTTTTAGAGTGGACATCTTCTACCTTGTGGAGTCGTGTAAACGAGGCGGACTATACTTCTGTAGTGTTTAATAAAAACCTGTCCGGTGGGCTCTTTTCTTGCGATTATGATAATTTCGCTGTTGATGCTACAAGCTCTGTTATGCTTGCCTTTAATCATTCAGGAGTCGGCTCTGCTCTGAATATCCGCGGTGTGGAAGCTGTTGATTCTTGTGGCAATATCGTGTGCGGTGATTATCACGTGGGGGTTGCCGGCACACAGTCGGTTGACAATGTATACACATTGACGGTTGCCGAAGCGGGTATATATAAAATTCGTGTTTATGTGACAAGTGATGCCGGAAATAGGCTTAACGAATCAAATGGTATTGTGACTGTTGTTTCTGAAGACGTCGAAACGTCTGTATTCGACTATGATGTGGAATTCAAAGCGGAATATGCGACGTTGTACCTGGGGTATAAGGTCGCTGTGCCATCTGGTGTTGAGGCTTATGTGGTTAGTGATGTGGCTGGCGGTTGGGCGAAGGTGGAGCCGGTGGGTGATGTGATTCCTGCCGCAACGCCGGTGATTTTGAGGAATGTCGGTGGCTGCTCTGTATATACATTTGCCTGCACCGACGCGGCTGTTGAACCTGTTGGGGTGAATATGCTTAAAGGCTCTATTGTTGACCGTTATGTTGTTGGCGATGCGTATGTGCTGGCTTTGGGAAAAAGTGGTCTCGGCTTTTATTCGGCGGCTTTGAAAAACGGTTCGTTTTTGAATAATGCTAATAAGGCGTATCTGCCTGCCGGTATATTCAATCCGTCGTCGCAAAGCAGTGTCGGGTTGCGTTTTCTTGATAAAAATGTTACGGAAGTGAGTGAACTGAAATGCGAAAATGGAAATCTGAAAGGTGTTTTTAATTTACGAGGAGAGTGTGTTGGTGATGTTTCTGTCGGTGGCTTTTATATAATAAACGGCAAGAAGGTTTTTGTTGAATGACATTTCTTTTAGCAACAATATAACAGTTGACCCAAAAGCCAAACTCATTCTATATAAACGAACTACAGCCCGGCAATGCCGGGCTGTAGTTCGTTGTTTGAATTTGAATTTTATTGTTGTAGTGCTTCTGCCATTTTTTGAGTAATCTTGGCATAGCGTGCGAGCTGTGATTCGCTTATCTCGTCTTTTGCTTTGTCGATTTTTTCGGCCAATGCCTGTGCTTTCTCGGCCAATTTTGCATACTCAAGCAATGCAGACATATCTCCTGCCATTGCTTTCTTGTATGTCTTAACATACAAATCAACGTACTTTTCGTATTCGTTAAGAATTTTGTCCCATTCGTCTTCGGCAACGCAGATTGTTGTTGCTTTAGTTGTTGGAACTGTTGCATTTGCTACATTTGAAAATCCGCAGAAAGCAAGTGTGATAACTGCACATAAAACAAATTTTTTCATAGGTGAAAGGTTATTGTATAACTGTGATTGATGCAAATCTAAAAAAGTTTTTTTGTTAATTATATAATTCTGCAGTAAATTTTGTTGTTTTTGTTTTTTAAGGTGTAATATGCATCTGTCGAATATCCTTCTTGCTGCTGATCTTTTACGCACTTTTTGCTCTTCTTGAATGCCTGAAAAATGGTTAATGATAAATAAATTTCAGAATTATTATTATTAATAATAAAATAATGATTACATTTGCGCAGATTGCCATGCTGTGCGTGGCGGTGGCGTAAAAGCATGGGGCGTGTCTTCTGTCTTTTCTGCTCTTTAATTTTGGAGATTATAATTTAATTAATAACTAACTACATTAAACTAACATTTTTATGAAAAAGATTTTCTTCTTTTTGTTAGCTGTTCTGTGCCTTTCGACACAGGCGTATGCTGATGATGTGAAGAGTGCAACGGTACAGCCTGAAAATGGCCGTCCTGATCATCTTTTCACAATGATGAGTGCCAATGACGTTTATGCCGGCCCTACCACTGCGCCAGCAACAGACGAGAATGGCCTTTTTGCGTTCTATTCAGTAAGTGGAACGGACAATGCTTATCACATTTATAGCCATAGTGCAAAAAAATGGCTTACCTATGACAAGGCTGCCAGCTATGACAACGGTAAGGGCTTTATCAAACTCTCTGATTCAAAAGTTGATGGTACTTATTTTAAGATAACAAAATGTACCGGTGATTGGGCTAATTACTATGAAATTTCTCCGGTAACAACATCCGGTTCAACAGATAAGTATCTTAACTGGTTTGAAGGTGCTAGCGCTAACGCCGGTATCACTCTTGGTCTATGGCAGGATAATGGTACAAAAGATAAGGGTAGTGCTTATCTTTTTACAGAGGTTATAATCGAGGATAAAATATATACACTCGATATCCCTGAAGGTGTTACTGTCAAAATCAATGATAAAGAATATGCCGATGGTGAAACAGTCTCTTCAGAAGGTTCTTTTGACAAGAGTCTGATAAATGTTACTGTATCGGAAAATCAGTTTGCTGTAGTTGCTGTAAATGATGTTGATAAGACTATCGTTGTAAGCGTAGCTACATTGCCTGAACTTCCAGCTGTTGAGAAGTATGAGAATGCTTGGGTTTATCCTAAACAGCAGGATAATGTAGGCGTTGCGAAAATCTCAGAAGAGAACGACGTTTATGTACTCAGCAACAAGGTACTTGCTGCTGGTTGGATGAAGGTTGGCAATGCTATCTATTTTGCAGGTTGCGACGCTATGAACCTTGTGGCCGGTACTGAGCCTTTCACTGTTGCTTTCGGTGCAGGTGACAATGTTCCTGCTTCGGCAATGACATTGAAGGATGTTAAGACAGAAACCCTTACAGGAAAATCTACTGCAATAGGTGGTGCAGAGCATTACAATGGTGTTCAGCTTGTTGCTAACTATGAGTATGAGTACAAAGGCACAAAGATTGCCATTGTTTGGCGTGCAGTGCTTCGCGACGGTAGCCACTACATCCGCACCGAGATGGATTTGACAGGTGTTGATGCTGTTGATATGTTCAACATCATTCCAATGATTTACAATGTTGATACAGAGGCTGCCGGTTCTACTCCTAAGGTTGTTGGTAACACACGTGGTGCTACAATCGTAAGCAATAAAATTTTCGCAGGTCTTGAGACTCCAACAGCCTACAACACCGTTGGTGGTGCTACAGGCGAAGAGGATGCTTGGATTTTGAAGGATACAAAGAGTGCTTCTTTGACAGCTTCGTCTTGGACACAGGTTGCACAGAACGACCTTCCTAACCGTGTGATTGAGGCTACAGGTGCAAACTATCCTAACGTGCTTGCTTACAAGATGGCAAATGTAACACTCAAGAAGAACCAGAAGGTTGAGATTGAGGTTAAGTACACAGGCGGTAACCATCGTTTGAACTTCGGCGGTGCCGATTTGTTGGATGCCGAGAACAACATCGCTGCAAGCGATTACCACAGTGGTTACTCAGGCGGCCAGCACAGTGACAATACATTCACATTCACAGCACCATACGACGGTACATTTGCAGTTCGCGTATTTACTGAGAACAAGACCGAGGAAATCGATGCTTCAAGCACAATGACCGTGAAGGTTTACGAGGCCAAGGAAGGTGTTGTTGTGAACACTGCAGTTGTAGGTATCCAGGGCCGTTGGAGCCGCAATACAACACTTGCTGCAGGTGAAACTTGGAAGGTTGCAGCAGTTGTAGGTCTTATTGCACAGGATGGTGCACAGGCTAATGAGAATATCCGTGAGACACAGAAACGCCGTTCGTTCCTTGCATACAGCGAGCGTGAGCGTGCAGTGCCCTGGAGAACATTCCCACACTATAACAGCTGGTACGAGTTGAATATTGACCGCAATAACGCGGCTCCCGGTCAGGAGCACACAAACTTTACTGCGGCTCAGGTACTTGATGTGATTAGTCAGTGGAAGACTAATTACTTTGATAAGTATGGCGAGGGTATTGTCGCATTCGTAATCGATGATGGTTGGGACAATTATGGTACATGGACATTCCATAGTGGCTTCCCTAACGAGATGCGTGATATCGCAGTCAAGGCTAAGGAACTTAATGCCGGTATCGGTGCATGGTTAGGCCCTGTAGGCGGTTATGGTCAGAGCGGTAACTATCGTCGTGCTTACTGGAGCAGCAAGGGTGGCATGCAGCTCTCTAACCCTGCTTATTATCAGACATATCTTGATGCAGCAAATAACCTTGTATGCCAGCAGGATGGTGTAGAAGGTTTCAATCCTGAAACTGACAGCTATCTATTCTTTAAGTATGATGGTATTTCAGGTCAGTTCTCTGCAACAGGTCCAGACTCAGGTGATACAGGTAACGAGAATGCCGAGGGTATTATCCGTCTTGAGCAGTATGTTCGTGAGCACATGCGCGAGGATATCTTCTTTAACACAACAGTAGGTACATGGGCTTCTCCATTCTGGTATCAGATTTCCGATGCTACATGGCGTCAGGAGGGTGACTATGGCGAAGCCGGCAATAACTCAATCGACCGCGAGAAGTGGATTACATACCGCGACCGTCTTGTTTATCAGAACTACGTGACAAACTCACCAATGTGTCCAATCAACACTTTGATGACTCACGGATTCATCCTTACAAAGTTTGGTGCAGTTTCAAAGAATATGGATTATGCTCCGGCTCTTCGTGAGTTGCGTGCTGCATTCGTTTGTGGTTCAGGTATGGTTGAACTTTATGCTGATTATGCATTGATGAACAGCATAAACAATGGCAAGCTTTGGGAAGACCTTGCAGAGTGTGTTGCATGGCAGAAGAAGAATGCCGATGTATTGCCCGATGCTCACTGGGTAGGTGGTAATCCTTGGACTGGTAGCCAGCAGCAGGTTTACGGTTGGGCTTCTTGGAACGGTACAAAGGCTACTCTTGCTTTGCGTAACGGAGCCAACAATGCACAGACTTATACATTCACATTGCGTGAGGCTCTTGAAATTCCAAAGAACATCAAGGGTGCTGTCATCCTTAACAAGTCATTTAAGGTACAGGATGCTTTGAATGGTTTGACAGAGGGCGCTGCTATCGATATCGACCAGCAGTTGACTGTTACTTTGCCTGCAAGCAGCTTGTTCGCATTCGATGGTGTAAACGCTAATCCTGCAGAAGTACCTTTCGAGGTCCTTTCTACAACTCCAACAAATGCAGAGGCAATTGAAACAATCACTGTTACTTTCAATTCAGAAATAGCAGGTGAGTTCAACCCAAATGAAATGAGCAAATTCATGAAGCTTAAACAGGGTGATAATGTTGCAAGTGGTGTTTCAAACTATGTTGTTGACGGATTTGTGCTTACTGTTACATTGAGCAACAAGGTGGTTACACCTGGCGAATATAAATTGGTTATCCCTGAGGGCCTTATCACTCGTAAGAGCGATGATAAAGCATATTCAGGTGAACTGACATTCACTGTTAAGGCTCCTGAAGCAATTGCGTCAACAGGCGTTACTCCTTCAAAGACCGTTACATCACTTACTAACATTGAAATTACATTCAACAAGGAAATTGCTCTTGTTGAGAATGCAACAGCATCAGTTGTACTAAAGGATGTTGAGGGTAATGAAGTTGCTGAGGCTACATGTGTAGCTGAAGGTAAGGTGTTGAAAGTAACACTTGATAACGAGGTAAAGAGAAACGGCGTGATGACTCTCGTTGTTCCTGAAGGTTTGATCTGTGGTAAGGTTTTGGGCGAAGCAGATGCTTATCAGGGTGGTGATTTCACTTTCACAATCGATATATATACACCACGCAATACCGGTACAAAAACAAGAAATGATCGTAATATTACAAAGATTACTGTTAATGCTTGGGAGCGTGATTTAGACGCAACAGAGCAGAGCCAGGATTATCTTAATCTTGCTGATGCTATGGAGCCTATTACAGTAGAATCTGGCGAAACAATTACTATTGATTTGATTACTAATGGCTCATGGGTACATCCTTATGCATATATTGATTACGATGCTGACGGCTTTACTGCTGGTATCAAGGAGGGTAGCGATTACGAGCCTACTGGCGACCTTGTTTCTTACTCTTTCTATAACAATGGTAAACTTGGTGAAGGCGAAGACGGAAGTGGTTGGAACAGTCTTGGTACTGTAATAACAGGTACTGACCGTAATAAACCACAAGCTCCGGCGTTCGCAGCTCCTGAAAAGGAGGGCGTATATCGTATGCGTTTGAAACAGGATTGGTGCTCAATAGACCCTGCCGGTGATGCTGAGTCTGCTTTTAACGACTTCAAAGGAAATGGTGGTCAGATAATCGATGTGTTGATTAAGGTGGTTGCTCCTGAAGTTCCTGAAACTGCTATTGAAGAGGTGATGGGCGAGAAGGCTGCAACAGTTATATACGACATCGCTGGTCGTAAGGTTGAGAAAGTCGTTACTCCAGGCTTCTATATCGTAAACGGTAAAAAGACTTTTGTGAAGTAAACTGCAAACTTTTTGCAAAAAAAACAGGTAGCACGCGCAAACGCGCGTGCTACTTTCATCTTAAAACAATAGCTTTATGAATGACAACCGACGCTTGCTCTCGCTCGATGTGTTACGTGGCTTTGACCTGATGCTGCTTGTTGGTCTTCAGCCGGTTTTGCGTATGCTGCTTATCGAGCTCGATTGTGAGGCATTGAATAATACCATTCTTTACCAACTCGACCACGCCGAATGGGAAGGCATGCGTGTTTGGGATTTTGTTATGCCTCTTTTTCTCTTTATGTCAGGTGTGACAATGCCTTATTCTTTGCCTAAATACAAGAATCGGAACGGCAATATCAAGGTGTGGGGTAGAGTGCTTAAGCGTTTCTTCCTGCTTTTTGCTCTCGGTATGCTGGTGCAGGGTAATATCCTATCGTTGGACTTGGATAGGGTGTATCTGTATAGCAATACTCTGCAAGCTATAGCTGTAGGATATCTGCTGGCTGTGCCGCTTGTCCTTTATCTAAAGCCTAAACAGCAGCTTGTTGCCATTGCCGTGCTACTTGTCGTTTACTCTGTTCCAATGCACCTGTTCGGTGATTGGAGCGCGCAGGGGAATTTTGCCTGTATGGTTGACAAACAGTTGCTTGGACGTTTCCGCGACGGCAGTGTGCTTGCCGCTGACGGTAGTGTCGCTTTCGCTTCTTGGTACGACTATACATGGATATGGAGCAGTCTCACTTTCTGTTGCACGGTGGCTCTTGGCAGCTTTGCAGGCCATCTGACAAAAAGTGGAGATGAGAACCGTAAGGCTACTGCGAAGAGGTTGCTTGTTGTCGGTGTGGTGCTTCTTGTCGCAGGAGTGCTTGCAGGAACGTTGCAGCCGATAATAAAACGTATATGGACAGCAAGTATGGTGCTTTACAGTGCCGGGTGGTGCTATCTGTTGCTTGCTCTGTTCTATTGGTGGATTGATGTAAAAGGGCATAATAAAGGGTGGAACTGGTTGCTCTATTATGGCTGCAACGCAATAACTGCATACTTGATAGGCGAAGTGGTGAATTTCCGTTGTGTTGCATCGTCATTGTTCTATGGCCTGGAACAGTATATCGGTGGCTGGTACCCGGTTGTTCTTACAGCTTGCAACAGCCTTATCCTGTTCTTTATTCTGCGGTTTATGTATAGGAACAAGTTGTTCCTGAAAGTTTAATATGTGCCGGAAAATTAGTATCTTCGCGCGCGAAGATTTTTTATATATGGTTTCTGTTGACGGATTAACGGTTGAGTTTGGTGGAACAACGCTTTTCAGCGATGTTTCTTTTGTTATTAACGAGAAGGACCGCATTGCCCTTATGGGTAAGAACGGTGCAGGCAAGAGTACGTTGCTGAAGATTCTTGCAGGTGTGCGTACTGCCACCCGTGGTGTGGTGTCTGCCCCAAAAGATACGGTAATTGCCTATCTTCCACAGCATCTTATGACCGAGGACGGACGCACAGTCTTTGAAGAGGCTTCACAGGCTTTTGCCCACCTGTACGAAATGGAAGCGGAACTTGACCGCCTCAACAATGAACTTGCGACACGAACCGACTACGAAAGTGATGAATATATGTCGCTGATTGAGGAGGTGGCGACAAAAAGCGAGAAATTCTATGCCATTGATATGACTCACTTCGAGGAAGATGTTGAAAAGACTCTCCTCGGTTTGGGTTTTGAGCGTAAGGATTTCAACCGTCAGACAAGTGAGTTCAGCGGTGGCTGGCGTATGCGTATAGAGCTTGCGAAGATGCTGTTGCGTAACCCCGACGTGCTGTTGCTCGACGAGCCTACCAACCACCTCGATATTGAATCAATAGGTTGGCTTGAGGAATTCCTTATCAATAACGGTAAGGCGGTAGTCGTTATCAGCCACGACCGTAAATTCGTGGATAACATAACCACACGTACCATAGAGGTTACTATGGGACGTATATACGACTACAAGGTAAACTATTCGCAATACCTCGTTCTGCGTGCCGAGCGTCGTCAGCAGCAGCAGAAACAATACGAGGAACAGCAGAAGATGATTCAGGAAACAAAGGATTTTATTGAACGCTTCAAAGGAACATATTCAAAGACTCTTCAGGTGCAGAGCCGTGTGAAGATGCTCGAGAAACTTGAGATAATTGAGGTTGACGAGGAAGATACATCGGCTTTGAGGCTTAAATTCCCACCCTCACCACGTTCGGGACAGTATCCTGTGATAATGGACGGTGTGGGTAAGGCTTTCGGCGATAAACGCATATTTTCCGGTGCGTCGCTGACCATTGAACGTGGCGACAAAGTTGCCTTTGTCGGTCGTAACGGTGAGGGTAAATCAACTCTTGTAAAATGTATAATGAAGGAGTTGGAGCACGAAGGCTCTCTGCAACTCGGGCACAATGTCCAGATAGGCTACTTCGCACAGAATCAGGCTTCGTTGCTCGATGAGGAACTGACAGTATTCCAGACTATCGACGACGTGGCAAAAGGTGATATCCGTAACAAGATACGCGACCTGCTCGGTGCTTTCATGTTCGGTGGCGAGGCAAGCGCAAAGAAGGTGAAGGTTCTGTCGGGTGGTGAACGTACCCGTCTGGCTCTTATGAAACTGTTGCTTGAGCCGGTAAACCTGCTCATACTCGACGAGCCTACAAACCACCTCGACCTGAAAACAAAAGACATACTTAAACAGGCTCTTATGGATTTTGACGGTACACTTATCTGTGTGAGCCACGACCGTGACTTCCTCGATGGACTCGTTACCAAGGTATATGAATTCGGACACGGTAAGGTGCGCGAGCACTTGTGCGGTGTTTATGAGTTCCTTGCCAACAAGAAAATGGAGGAACTACAGGAACTTGAGAGAAAGTAAAATTTGCCCTTGCTTTATGCGCGCCCTTGAATTTGACGGCAAAAGGAGTGGGTGTATATAATCTTATTTATAGCCAAATAACCGAATGGAAAAGTATATTGCTTCAGCTACAAGGTACGACGGTGGGGAGAATCTCTATCGCCGTTGCGGTAACAGCGGAATACTGTTGCCAAAGGTAAGTCTTGGCTTCTGGCAGAATTTCGGTGCTGATGCATCGTACGACAACTGTCGTGCGATAGCCCGCTTGGCATTCGATAACGGTATAACACATTTCGACCTTGCCAATAACTATGGCCCTCCTCCGGGCTTTGCCGAAGAGATGGTCGGCCGTATGCTCAAAAGCGATTTTGTGGCGCATCGTGACGAATTGCTTATCGCGACAAAGGCGGGATATGATATGTGGGCAGGGCCTTACGGTAGCTGGGGCTCGCGCAAGCATCTTATGGCAAGCATGGACCAGAGTCTGCGCCGTTTGGGGCTTGAATATGTCGATATATTCTATATTCATCGCTATGACCCTGTAACACCGCTTGATGAAACGCTTCAGGCTCTTGTGGATATAGTCCGTGCAGGCAAGGCTTTGTATATAGGTATCTCGCGTTGGCCTCTTGAGGCTTTGCAGTATGCCGACAAGTTCTTGCGTAGCCAGGGTGTGCCGCCTGTTATTTTTCAAGGCCGCCTGAACCTGCTCGACAGGGCGGTGCAGGAAGAGGGTGTTCTCGATTATTGTGCCGACAACGGAATTGGCTTTATATCTTTTTCGGCTCTTGCACAGGGCTTACTCACTTCGCGCTATCTTAATGGAATACCGTCCGATTCGCGCATGTCGCGTGGCGGTTCGTTGAAAGCTGACAAACTGACTCCCGACCTTCAACGTTTTCTTAATGAGCTGAACGGCATTGCCTTGGAGCGTGGCGAATCGCTCGCTACGATGTCGCTTGCATGGGTGCTGGCGCAGCGTAGTGTTACGTCGGTGATTGTCGGTGCGCGCACTCCCGAACAGTTCAAGGAGTCGCTCGGCTGTCTGCACTCTCCATTGCTTGCGACCGACGAGTTGCCGTTATATCCTCACAAGGTGTTTTAAGGAATTTAGAGGAACTTGGTATTTGCGTATGTATAAATACAATCAAGCGGCTGCAAGGATAATGCCTTGTAGCCGCTTGATTGTTGTCTTTGTTTTTGGTGTTTGGAATGGTATTATATGAACTCAATATTTATAAATATGACTTTAGCTTTAGAATTAAAATAAATTTTATTTATTTTTGCATTTAGCCTATTATACAAAATAACTTCATCCTAAGATGGTCATAATAATGTGCAGTTAATAAATTTAGGCAATAATGTTTTACTAGTATATATGTAAGATGAAATTTTGAGATATGAACTCCAACTTTTTTACGAACAGAGAAGGAAATACTCTTATGAAAGAGTTTGAGGGTGTTTTGCAACATAATCCTCAAATCCGTAATTTGGATGCCGTTGTTGGTTTCCTTCGTGCATCTGGATATTTTTCTCTTCGTCCTTTCCTAGATAATATTGAAAAAGTACGAGTACTGATTGGTATTGATGTTGATAAGTATATTGCACTAGCTGCAAAACAGGGTAAACTATTCTTTGGAGCAGAAGAAGATGTTAAGGAAGATTGTCTGCGAAAAATTCGTAAGGATATTGAATCATCTAACTACAAAAAAGAAATCGAAGAGGGTATGTTCCAGATGGTTCAAGATCTTATCGATGGAAAGTTAGAACTTCGTGCACATCCCTCAAAGAAGATTCATGCAAAGATATACGTCTTATACCCTAATGAATTTAATCAATACACACAAGGCTTAGCAATTACAGGTTCAAGCAATCTGTCTGGTAACGGCTTAGGAATATCAGAAGAACGTCAGTACGAGTTCAACGTTAAGATGGATAGGTATGATGATGTAAAATTTGCCAAAGATGAATTTGAACTATTATGGCAAGAAGCCGAAGGTTGCGAAATTACAGCAGATGACGTTAAAGTAGCAATAGAACGGACTTATCTCAGAGGTGATGTTTCACCCTACGACCTTTATGTAAAGATGCTGATGGAGTATTTTTCCGACCGTGTTCTAGAAACAGACAATGATGATCCGTTCGATATGCCTGAGGGTTATACAAAATATGACTATCAAATGGATGCTGTTATTGAAGGCTATCAGAAACTTATTCGTTACGATGGTTTTTTCCTTGCAGATGTCGTGGGTCTTGGTAAAACTGTAATTGCAACAATGATTGCCAAAAAGTTCCTGATAGAAAATGGACGTGACCACACTAAAATTCTTGTGGTATACCCACCTGCTGTAGAACAGAATTGGAAAACCACATTTAAGGACTTCGGCATAGATAAATATGCCAATTTTGTAACAAATGGAAGTTTGAACAAGGTGTTGGATGAGGATAATTACAACTATTGGAATGCAGACGAATACGACCTTATTCTAGTAGACGAGGCTCACAAGTTTCGTAGTCATACGTCTTCAGCTTTTGAACAATTACAGGAGATATGCAAGATGCCTCGTATTGAAACGGGTAATATCACTGGCTATAAGAAAAAGGTGATGCTTATCTCTGCAACGCCTATGAATAATACACCCGCCGATCTCTATAATGAAATACTTTTGTTCCAAGATCCGCGTCATTGTACTATTGATGGCGTAGGAAATCTTACAGCATTCTTTTCACCTCTTATAAAGGAGTTCAAGAAACTTCGTAACAATCCAGAAGCAGACATTAGAGACTTTAAGCATCTTGCAGAGCGTGTACGCGACAGAGTAATCAAACCATTGACAGTACGTCGTACTAGAACTGACATTGAGAGCGTTCCTCGATATAACAAGGATGTTAATGGTTTTCCAAAGGTAGAACGCCCGAATGAAAGTCGTTATGAATTAAATGAGCATCTAGCAGACCTGTTTGAAAAAGCAATGCAGACTCTTGTTAAGGAACTGACATATGCTCGCTACCAAGCCATTGCATATTTGAAACCAGAAGCATCCAACGGGCTATATGACAATGCAGAACTTGTAAGCCGCAGTTTAGCTGGAATACGAAAGAATGGTTTAGTGAAACGGTTGGAAAGTAGTTTTTATGCTTTCCAAGTTTCCATTGACAATTTTAAACAGGCCAATCAGAACATGATAAATATGTTTGAGAATGACAAGGTTTTTATTGCGCCTGATCTTGATATAAACCTCCTTCTTGAATCCGGTTTCACAGAGGAAGAGATTGAAGAAAAGTTAAATGCTAAGGCTGAGGATAATCCTAAGAATGCTATCTTCAAAGCAGACGATTTCCGACCAGAGTTCATTGAAATGTTACATAAAGACCAAGTGACCCTGGAACAGATGGTAACAGATTGGAAGGATATATCTGAAGCGGACGATTCAAAGTTTGAAAAATTCAATGAACTATTGAAACATGAGTTGTTTAAGTCCGACCGCAATCCGGAGCAGAAGCTTGTTGTATTCTCAGAGTCTGTAGATACCGTTGAATATTTGCAACGGCGCATCAATCGCCCAGATGTCCTTGTTATATCGGCAAAGAACAGGAGTCAGCAATTCAAGATTATCCGTGAGAACTTCGATGCCAACTATAAGAATAAACTCAACGATTACAATATCATATTAACAACAGATGTTTTGGCCGAAGGTGTCAATCTGCATCGCTCAAATGTTATAGTCAATTATGATACACCTTGGAACTCCACCCGATTGATGCAACGCATTGGCCGTGTCAATCGTATAGGTTCTGTTTCCAAGCATATATATAACTATGTGTTCTACCCTTCAAGAGAAGGTAACAGAGAAATTAACCTCAACCAGATTGCTGTTAGCAAAATACAAACCTTTCATAGTACATTTGGTGAGGATAATCAGATATACTCACGGGAAGAAATTCTAGATCGAAACCTCAGCAAACTTTTTGATGAGGGTCTGAATGAACAAAAGAAGGACTTTAACAAAGAGATTCCTTTCTATGAAGAGTTACGTACTCTATATCATACAAATCGCAGAGAGTACAACCGCATTGCTAAATTATCTCTCCGTAGCCGAACTGGGCGTGAGGCAAGAATAGTGGATGGTGTTACATTGTCTGGTGATACATTAGTATTCCTGAAAACTAATTTCAGGAAAGTCTTTTTCCTTGTATCTGAGAATGCCGAGGAAATATCTGTTCTTGACGCACTGAACTATTTTAAGGCCACAAAAGAAGAAACTTCTGTTCCGAGGATTGAAAGTCATCACAAACACGTAGAAAAGGCTTTAGCCAAATTCAGGAAAATACAAGATGAAGAATTACAGGCACAAGAAACTCTTAAAGACGACTCTGGGAATATGGGAGCACAGGTTAGCACAGCTATTAATCTGCTTTCTAATTTTATGCGCGAAATAGATGATAGTGACCTATATCTTAAAGTTGCTCAGTTGAAGACATTGGCAGAACGAGGGGTTATTACATACATTGCCAAGAGGTTACAGAGAATCCAAAAAGATTTGAGGCGTACAAGTGGGAAAGCACGTATGACCCATGATGAAGCTCTTGCCGAAATTATTGAAATGGCCAAGAAGTATGCGCCTTATTATATGGCAGAAGAATCACTCTTAAATGAGCAGGAAACAGATGCCGAAATCATATTATCAGAAAGCTTTCAATAATAACATTGCCCTATGAATTTTAAAGAAGTCATTGAATCAAAATATAATCGTGAAGCATGGCAACAACTTCTTCACGACATTTTCCGTGGTAAAGTCAGCTTCTGGAACCATCCATCAGAAGTACATGTTAGCAGCCGTCTGGCGAAACAAGCTCTAAACCTTGGCAAAATATCACTTTCCGATGGCGAGTCCATTGCCATCTATGAAGTTGAACTCACCGACAATGTGAACATAGAGCGCAACCGTCGTGGCATACGCGATATGCTTACAACAGACTGGCATAACATGGGCTATGCAGGAGCATTCATGTTCTGCTATCGTAAGAACGAAAGTGTTTTGCGCTTTTCATATGTCAGTGAGACATGGGGATTTAATAAGCAAGGTGAATATGAGAAAATTTCCACTAATACAAAGAGATATACCTATTTGCTTGGTGAAGGGCGAGGATGTCGCACCGCTATTGAACAATTTAGTATTTTAAAGAATAGCAAGCAGTCATTAAGCGATATTACGACAGCATTTTCTGTTGAAGCACTCACCAAGCAATTCTACAAAGACCTATTCGAATGGTATCAGTGGGCTGTTGATGATTCTTCAAATGTTACTTTTCCTAATAACACAATTATAGAAGAAGATGATAAGGACGATATTGAAAAGAAAATTATTCGCATGATAACCCGTATCATGTTCGTTTGGTTTATCAAACAGAAAGATTTGGTACCTAATAAGATTTTTGATATTGATTTCCTTACTTCCATATTGAAAGATTTTAATCCATATAGTACAACAGAGGGTAATTATTATAATGCTATTCTTCAAAATCTTTTTTTCGGCACATTGAATCGTGCAATTAAGGATGAAGATGGTAATACTCGTAGGTTTGCAACATCAAGCAAACGTGATATAAAGACGCTTTATCGTTATGCTGAGATGTTCTCCATCAGTGAGTTGGAAGTCGTCAATCTTTTTGCAAAAGTACCTTTCATGAATGGTGGTCTGTTTGAATGTTTAGACAAGACGCGTTATATAGATGGAGTTGAACAATGTTACAATTTCGATGGCTTTAGTAGAAACGATGCTCGCTTTGTTGATGGAAGGTACAAGCATCGTGCTGTCGTTCCGAACAATCTTTTCTTCGAACCAGAAAAAGGCTTGATTTCTATCCTGAATCGCTACAACTTTACCATTGAGGAAAATTCACCAGAGGAACAACAGGTTGCACTAGATCCAGAATTGTTAGGCAAGGTGTTTGAGAACCTATTGGGAGCGTACAATCCAGAAACCAAGGAAACGGCACGTAATCAAAGTGGTTCTTTCTATACGCCACGTGAGATAGTCAACTATATGGTAGACGAAAGTCTCATTGCATATTTGGGTGATACGACTTTTATTCGTTCGTTGTTCAGCTACGATTTTGTGTTTGACAAGACAAAGACTGATGATTATCGAAAGATTGCAGATAAACTGAAAACAGTAAAGGTTCTTGATCCTGCATGTGGTTCTGGAGCATTTCCTATGGGATTGTTAAACAGGATGATAGACATACTGGAACGTATCTCACCTAATGAGAGTATCTATGACCTCAAACTGTCAGTCATTGAGAACTGCTTGTATGGCAGCGATATTCAGAGCATAGCGGCACAGATTACCAAGCTTCGCTTCTTTATCTCTCTGATTTGTGACTGTGAAAAGGATGCTTCAAAGCCTAACTATGGCATCCCGACACTGCCTAACCTTGAAACAAAATTCGTTTCTGCCAATTCGTTGATTGCAAAGAAAAAGAAGCCAGCACAGGGAAACCTGTTTGAGAATCAAGAAATTGAGCCTACAAAGAACGAATTGGCAGAGATCCGTCACAGGCACTTCTCCGCCAAGTCGGCATCAACAAAACATCGGTTAAGAGAGAAAGACAAGGCACTCCGTGAGAAACTGGCTAAACTACTCTCTGATGATAACAACTTTGCCCCAGAAGATGCGAAGCAATTGGCGGCATGGAATCCTTACGACCAAAATGCAGTCTGTCCATTCTTTGATCCAGAATGGATGTTCGGTGTTGCTGATGGCTTCGACATTGTGATTGGTAACCCACCATACATTCAGCTTCAGAATAACGGTGGTGAACTGGCTAAGCTATATGAAGGATGTGGTTACTCTACCTTTGCCCGAACAGGCGACATCTATTGTCTTTTTTATGAGCGTGGTTGGCAGTTGCTAAAAAAGAAAGGACATCTTTGCTACATTACGTCGAATAAGTGGATGCGAGCTGGTTATGGAGAGAAGACCAGAGAGTTTTTTGCCAATAAAACTAATCCAATGTTGCTTATAGATTTTGCAGGAGTGAAGATTTTTGAGAGTGCTACTGTTGATACCAATATTCTCCTTTTTTCAAAGTCGGATAATAAGCATAATACAGTCTGTGCAGTTACCAACAAGCAGAATAAGGATAGCGTAAAGAATTTGAGCGATTTTGTTCAGCAACAACATTCAATCTGTAATTTTTCTAATGAAGAAAGTTGGGTAATTTTATCTCCAATAGAACAGAGCATCAAGCAAAAGATTGAGTCTGTAGGAACACCGCTTAAGGATTGGGATATTAAAA
>JAGCLA010000056.1 GCA_017647225.1 Bacteroidaceae bacterium
CTGTTTTGAGTAAGTATCAAAAGAATAAACAAAAAATATATAGAGATGTCAAAGATTTGTCAAATCACCGGTAAGAAAGCTATGGTGGGTAACAATGTTTCACACTCAAAGAGAAGAACAAAGCGTCTTTTCAACGTGAACTTGTTTACTAAGAAGTTCTTCTATGTAGAAGAAGATTGTTGGATTCAGTTGCGCGTGAGTGCAGCGGGGTTAAAAATTATCAACCGAGTAGGTCTTGATGCTGCTTTGAAAGATGCAGTAAAGAAGGGCCACGTTGCTTGGGAGGAAATCAAAGTACTCGGCTAATTAAAGGAGGAAAGTAGTATGGCTAAGAAAGTAAAAGGTAATCGTGTTCAGGTAATCCTTGAGTGTACTGAGCAGAAGAATAGCGGTGTTCCCGGTATGTCTCGTTATATTACAACAAAGAACCGTAAGAACACAACAGAGCGTTTGGAGTTGAAGAAATACAACCCATATTTGAAGAGAGTAACTGTTCACAAAGAAATTAAGTAATAAGAGATGGCTAAGAAAGCAGTGGCAACCCTCCAGACTGGTGATAAGGAGAAGTTCGTAAAGGTTGTAAAATTGGTTAAATCACCTAAGACCGGTGCTTATATGTTCGCAGAGGAAATGCTTCCTCAGGGCAAGGCTGATGAGTCTTTGAAGAAGTAATAAATAACCGAAAGGTTTAGATATAAAAAGAGGATAGCTTTAAGGGCTATCCTCTTTTTTGTAGCTATAATATAGCAGTTGACCCTGAGCGTTTTCTGCTTAATGTCGTCCCAACAGAGCGAAGTGACGAGTGGTTTAGAGTGTAAAGTCTAAAGTTTAGAGGGGTATTGACAGGTTGCGATACTGATTGCTCTGTTCTTGTTTTAACAGTGCATTGTCGGCTGTGCAGGAGCGGTGTTCGCTCCTTTACTTTTTACGTCCCAACAGAATGCCGTAATCGAGATTTACCTTTACCTGCAACCATTGGCGTGTGCCCCAGCCTGTACCGTCATACTCCATAGTTATACCGGCAGATAGGTCAAGTGTCTTGTTGAAGAACGTATTATTATACGAGGCTGTTATTGCATCGTATATTCCCTTTGTGGTGCGGTAGAATGGTGTGCCGTAATAGATATCTTTCCCATATCTGCTGTAGAGTGGAAACAGGTTGTCGTGCATATACAGGCGGTTTGACAATGTCACTCCCCAACGGCTTACAGCACAGAAGAACTCTCCTCCCCATGGGTGAAGCCATATGTTTTCATAATATCGGTCGCGTTGCAGCGACTGTATGTACGACAGCTGCAGGTTGATATCGAACCCTCCTGCTTTCACGTCATAGCCTATATGTGGCACTGCAAGGATATTGTCAACAACACCTTCTTTTGTCTCAGGGTTGTCGTCCTTGGCATAGTGTCCGACCATAAGGTCATATCCAAAGCGTACTCCGCGTAAATTGTATTCTCCGGCAGAGATTATCATAAACGCTTCGCGTGTGTTCATATCGCGTATGCCTGTGTAGTCAAAAGCAAATTCCGCAAACGATTTGCTGTCTTTGCTTTCGTAGCGCGCAAGTACACCGTTTATGCGGTTATGGTAATACAGGAAATCGCGGTCAAAGAAAAGTGGGCTGTCAAGGCCTCGCATCTCTTCGCGTGGGAAGATACCTGCCAACAACCTTAGTTGGGGCGAACTGTAGCCATAGTATAGCTGTATGTTTACATCGGAAAGTATTTTTGTCTTGTTTCCGAAGTCCTGTACCAAATCTACTGCGAACATCAATTCATTGCTTTCGGCCCATTGCATGCCTATCTTGGGTGTCAGGCGTGCGCTGAACAGTGTCCATGAACTGTTGAAGGTTGTGGTGGCGTATTCCTTGTTGTCGAACAGGGTGGTGAAGTCCGCTCCTAGGCGTAGTGTCTGTGCCTGTGCGCTGCTCAGCATTGTTACAAGCAGCAGACAGAGGGTGGTTTTTCGTAGTATAGTGGGCATCTGTTTGTGCATCTTTTTGATTAAGGGGCTGACCAAAATTTTGGTCAGCCCCTTGGTTGGTTCCTTCGTTCAGAAGGTCTGTTTCTGTTTATTAGAAGAAACGGAATAACTTGTTCTCTACAGGGTAAACCTCGTTCAAGCCCATCTGGAAGAGCTGGCCAACGATGTTAGAGTATTCATACATACCGCCGTTTGAGAGGATGTACTCGTTCTCTTTCTCTGCGTTGAAGATAGCGTTCTTAGCATTCTTGCCAACTACCTTTATTACATATACTCCGTTGTCACCCTTGATTGGTGCGCTTACTTCGTCAACCTGCATATTTGCGGCTACAACACCGATAACAGGCTCGTCAACATTGAGTGAAGGGATATTTGTAATCTTCTTGAACTCTACATTGTTCACTCTTGAAACCTTAGCCTTGCTGTTGTTCTTGATTGCGTCGAAATCGTTGTTTGCAATTTCTGCTGTGAGAAGTTCTGCCTTTTTGTCAAGTACCAAACGGTTCTTTACGATATCGCGAATCTTTGTACCGTAGTTGTTTACTTCTTTGTCAAGTGACATATAACCCTTTGGATTAACGCTTGTAACTGCTGCGAAAATCAAGTGGTCTGCACCGCACTCTTCAATGCCTGAGAAATCACCGGCTTCTCTCTCTTCAGCAAGAACCCATTTAACAACATTGTATGTCTGTGGTACGTTGTTGATGTTTCTTGTTGAAGCATTGACGTCGTTCAACTTCTGTACGCGGTAACCGTTTTGCATTGCGTTGCTTTCAACATCTTCGATGCTCTTGCATGATGCGATGAACTGGCTGAGCTTGTTGTATGCGTTGTCGTATGTGTCGCTGCTGAATTCAATCTCTCTCTTGATGATAACGAGGTTGCATACATCAGCCTTACCCTTCTTGCTTATTACCTGGTAAATGAGCTTGCCTGGGATAGTCTTGAAATCTGATGTTGCATATACGCCCGGACGTGCATTGTAAATCTCTTTCTGTGTTGCTGCATTGTCGATGATACCTGCTGTGTAGAACTGAGCCGATGTAATCCACAATGAGTCAACGCTTGCATAGTTCTTTGCTACCTCTTTGAAGTCAGCCTTGCTGTTCAATGCGTTGAGAAGGCTGTCTGTTGTTGCTGCAACCTCTTCGCTTGACTGGCTTGTAACAACAATAGCACGAATGAGAAGTGAATCGGGAACTGTGCTCTTTTCTGTAGCCATGAAGATGTTGTAGCTGTTGTCCGATGGGTTGAGGTATGGACCTACAACTTCGTTTACTGCAGCCTGCTCCAAACGAATCTGGATATCTTCGGGATAAGAATCACCTGTCCAGAGGAGGTCGTTGTACTCGAAATTGCTGCGTGATGTGCGTACAAGTCTTTCGTACTCCTTCTCACCGTTCTTGAGGGATTCTGCATACTCGTTCATCTGTGCAAGAAGCTCCTGCTTATCGCTTTCGCTTGGTGTAATCTTCACGTCGATATACTTGATGTCGCGTGTGTCAATCTCCTGCTTGTAGAAATACTCCTTGTTCTCCTTGTAGTATTTCTCGATTTCGGCATCGCTGACATTTACCAATGAATCCTCAACAGATGTGTATGGGAATGATACTACCTCGAGGTTGTATGCGTTGTCGTTGAGCTTGAAGTTTTTGTTTGCGAGAACTGGGTTTGCGATGGTTGCGTTCTCAATCAACTTAACCTGCTTGTTGGTAAGAGCTTCGAGCTTGATTCTCTTTTCCATGAACTTCCAGCAGCTGTAGATTGCTGCAAGGTTTGCATCGTACTCGCCACCTTCGTTCATCATCTGGTTGTATGATGCGATAACGGCGTTCAAGTCGTCTGTGCTGAAACCGTTCTCTGTTCTGAATGGGTGGTAGATACTGTTGAGGTATTCGCTGCTGTTGTTATTGAGGATATCCATGATTTCCTCGTAAGTAACAGTGATACCGAGCTCTTTGCACTGTCTTTCAGCTACATTAAGCTGTGTAAATACACTCCATGCCTCATTCTTGATGTATGAGAGTTCCTCTTCTGTGAATGATGCTGTTCTCTGGTCGTCAGACAATCTTGGGTCTGACATTCTGAACATTCTCTGTGCGTTTTCGCACTCTTTGTACAATTTTTCGAAATCCATTGCAGAAAGCTTGTCGCCGTCGATTGTACCAACGGTCGCTTCCATAGAGTCTGACTGGAACAATCTCCAAGCGTCACCTGCGATGAATGCAAATAATGCAAGACCCACGAAAATAACGAGCAGTGGGCCCATGTTGCGCAATTTTTGTAATGTTGCCATAATCTAATATTTTGTTTGTTTTATATTTTGCATTAAACTTTGCGAAGATAGTAAAAAGCTTTTGAATTATTATTATAAAATGGGTGTAAAAAACAGCCAAAAAACGCATTTTTGTACGTTCTTTGGCTGTTTTTGTGCTTATTTGTAATCTTGTTAATCGGTCACGTATTCATCAAAGAAATGATACTCGCCATTTTTGTCATAATATCCTACATAATATATGTTATTGTTGGAATCTCTATTGATAAGCAATGCGTCTTTGCCCCATGTGAAACTTCTGCCACTCTTACTTTCATAATAAACTTATTATCATTTATTTATTGTTAGCTTTACAAGTTCAATCTTTGTACTGCGCAGCTTTATGGCCTGTATCTTGTAATTGCCGATAGTGAATGTTTCGTTGAGTTGTGGGAAACGCTGGTGATGTGCAAGAATGAAACCGCCAAGTGTCTGATAGTTGTCCGACTCAGGTATTTCAAGGTCAAACTGTTCGTTTATGCGCTCTATCTCAAGACGTCCCGACAAGAGGTATTCTTTGTTCCCGAGTGATTTGGCCACAAGGTTCTGGTTGTCGTGCTCGTCCTCGATCTCGCCTATAATCTCTTCGAGAAGGTCCTCAAGGGATATGATTCCCGATGTTCCGCCAAATTCGTCGATGACAACTGCCAACGATTTCTTTTGTTGCATGAGTGTCTTCATCAGCTTTTGTGCCGACAAAGTTTCGGGAACGTATGGCATCTTGCATATTCTCTGTTGCCATTTCTTGCCCATTCTGAAGAGTTCCGACGAGTGAATGTAACCGATGATGTTGTCTATATTCTCCTTGAATACGACAATTTTTGAATGACCTGATTCGATAAATACCGATTTCAACTCTTCAAGTGAGGTGTTGAATTCCACAGCCTCAATCTCTGTACGCGGTATGAAACAATCCCTTACTTTGATGTTTGAGAAATCGAGTGCGTTCTGGAATATAAGTACATCGTTGTTAATCTCTTTCTCCTCCTCCTCGGCGCTCTCTATCGAGGTCTGTATCAGGTTGTTGAGTTCTCGCTTTGAGAATGTGTTGTCACGTGCTTCGTCCTCGATTTTTATGTTGAATAAACGTAGCAGGAATATGGCGCATAGGGTGGTGAAACGTGCAAAAGGATACAGAAGTATGTATATCGGGTAGGTTATGATCGCAAATCTTTTCAGCGAACGGTTGGGGTTTATTCTGAAAATGGCTTTGGGTACAAACTCGCCTGTCAGAATAATGACAATGGTAGATATTATGGTCTCGAGCAGAAGCGAATTGGCGTCGCTGAAGTCTTTTAGAATTGTTGCGTGCAACAACTTTGCCATAAGCATACCGTATATTACAAGCACGATATTGTTTCCTACTAACAGACTTGAAATGAAGTTATTGCTCTTGGCGTAGAACTTGTTGATGACATACGACGTGGTGGAACGCTCGTTGAGGTCGATGCCAAGCAACAGCTTGTTCGACGACACGAACGCTATCTCCATTCCCGAAAACAGGGCGGACAATAGAATTACGACAATAAGTGCCAATATACTCGTCATATACTATTCCTCAATACTGAATATTCCTTTGGTGTTGTTTATCTGCCAGATAGTGAGGTTCTGATTGGCTGAAAAGCCGTATCCCTCGGTTACCTGGTCGGTCTGTTCTATTCTTATGTAAGCGTCTGAATAGATTTTTTCTGTTTCCTGATTCCAAAACAAAAGGTCGGTAAAGAATTTTTCGTCGTTACTGTTCCTTATGTTTACATTGCTTATCAGTTTCCAGATTTTTTGCTCGCTGTAATAGTATGCCGTATCGCATTTTATGGTAGCCTCGACATTCATATCCCTGTCGAATTTCTCAAGATATACTCCTTTTTCAAAGGCCCAATGAGGCGGGTTGCGCTTGTCAAATATACGCCATTCATCGGCAATTATCTTGTAGCTGATGCGTCCTGAATCGCTTATCATTGTGTTTACATCGAAAGTGCTCATGACGGCAAGCGAGTCGCTGCACTCAACAGCAAGAAGCTTCTCTTTTGGCTCTCCTTTGCATGATGAGTGAAAAATGAGTACAACAATTGCCGTAACGGCAATTGTTGTACCATTAAGAATACGTACTATTTTATTTAACAGTTGTTGTTTCATTAATCCAACCGCCAATAGTGATTGACTGACCGCTCTTGTAGTTTCTCATGAACATCTCCTCTGGTTTCGGATAGTATTTCTTATACATTGCAATGTACTTGTCGGCCTCTTTCTTTACTGATGGGTCAACAGCCTTTGCACGCTCAAGACGGTCGATACATACGAAATATGTACATGAGTTGAGTGTCTCGTCGTCACACCACTGTGGCTTTGTTGCATAGCACTGTGCGATAAGGATGTGAGGCGCACCGAACTTTGAGTTGAGTGCCAAAGCCTTCAAAGCGTATGTACGTGCCTTTGCATAGTTCTCAAGGCTGTAATAGATGTTACCCACCTTATTGCAAAGCTCAGCCTTTGTGGTAACACTGGCTTCAAGCTCGATAGCCTGGTCGAACAATTCCAAAGCCTTCTCTGTGTCGCCTCTCTTGAAGTAACGGTAACCGCAACCCATGGCAGCCTTTGATGTAGGCTCAATTGCAAGAGCGTACTCTGAAGCTGTGAGGTAAGCGTCGTTCTCGGTACACTTCAACATACTCATTACAGAGATAACCTTGTTGAGGTATTCGAGGTTGTCTTTGTTCTGCTCGAGTGTTGCCATGTAGATGTTGTTCAAGTCGTCGCAAGTAGCAGCACCACTGTTGATGAAGTATGCATCGATGTTGCTCTTTGAAATACGTGAAGCGTCAATCATCTTGCCGTATTTCTCGGCGTTGATGCTGTCTTTTGGGTTACCCTCTTCTTTGTAGCGTGCGTTGCAAGCCTCGATATTGTCGTGGTACTTGTCAAGAACCTCTACGATATAAACCGATGCATTGAGGTAGTCCTCGATGATCTGCTCGCTGTGGCTCTTGTCTTTCTTGTACATCATTGCCGAATACTTCATGAAACGCTCTGTAACTGTGTATTCAGACTTGCCTTTCTCAATTTCTACAGATTTTGCAAGCATGTTGTAAACTGTGTCAACAGGCGCATTCTTGTAGTACTGAATATATGCAAGTGCCTTACGGCCAAGAATCTGACCTGCAGACAATGGAGTCTTTGTGATTTCCTGTAACTTGTCGATGTATTTTATCTGGTTGTCATAAACAAGCATAAGCTCTTTTGTAAGCTCTTCTTTCTTAACAGGGTCGCTCTCTGTCTTTATAAGCTCTGTCAGAATTTTGACACCGTTTGTGTAAGTATCGACACGTGCAACAGGGAACTCGGTGAATACAGTCTTCCAAGAGTCGTAAGCTGTCTTGTAGTCCTTGTTCTTTACGTTGATGTTGGCGATGCTGATAGCCTCAAGACATCTGATGCTGTCTTCGCCCTGACCGAAACGGAATTCGTTTGTAATACCGTTCTGTGCGCTTGCACTTGCTACTACAAGTACAAGAATTGCAAAAAATAACTTCTTCATCTTTTTATTGTTCTATCTTGGTTTATTTTACTTTTAACTTCATGAACCACGCCTCGTTGAATGTGATTCCGACATTCAGCCTGAAATAGTTCTCGGCAATCATTCCTCCGCCTCTTGGCGACATGTGAACGTATTGTCCCGATATATGTACCTCGGCGTGGCTGTACTTGTTGTTGCGGTTCATGAACGGCAACGAGAGTCCGGCACTTACTCCATATTCGTCACATCCGTTCCTGCCTTGAACCATTGTGTATGGTTGTGCGTAATACAGACCGCCACGGTAGCTTATCATCTTATGGAATTTGTTTGAAGGTTCGTTTGGCGAATATTCCAATCCGGCCGAAATTTTGTAACGGTCAACTCCGTGTCCTGTTTCGTTGTCACCAAAGAATGTTGATGTTCCCCATTGCTGGTATGTGTAATCGACACCGAACTTCCATTTCTTGTCGTAACAATATGTAAAACCGCCACCATAAGTGTTTGGCAAATAGAATCCGTTTTCAATCTTCTTCTGGGTGTTCTCAGTTCCGGAAACAGATTCTGTGACAGATGCGTTTGCATTCAGGTTATGTCCGAGTGAGTATGTCGCACCCAAAACGAAATCGTGCTTTTTGGCAAAAGTCGCGTAGTATTGCAAACCGAAATCGGCCTTGTAGCTTCTGAATGTGGCGTTGTATGTCTTTATATTGTCATTGTCGCTCTTTGTCAGGTCTATTGCAATCTCGTGGTCGATATCGCCGTAAATGAAAGAAACGCTTGCACCAATTGACAAACCTTTGAACGGTTGCCAGCCAAGTCCTGCATAAGGCTGGTAAAGTCCTCCGCTACCTGCGTATGTGTTTGTACTCTCATTCTGTGTTCCTGCATTTGATATGTTGCTGAATGAGTAACCGACTGTAGAGTAGGGAAGGAAACCGAGTGACATTCCTAATCCTTTGCATAATCTGAACTGCATGGCAATGTAGTCGAAACTTGCATTTAGCGCGTTGATGTTCTTGCCGTTCTCTTTGAAGTTTACGTCCTGCAATGTGAATCCGGCTTCAAAAAGCATTGTCAGCGTGTCGGCCTGTGAGAATGACGCAGGGTTGAGAATGTTTATATAGCTGTTGCTTCTCAAACCGTAACCCAATCCACCCATTTGGCGGTTTATGCCAAGGCTCTGGTTTGTCAATGTTCCCAATCCGTAACGTGAATATGGCGAATTGACACCGTTGTCGGCTTTGGCTCCGGCAATGGTGACAAGTGTCAGCAATATCGTTAGTATTCTCTTATAACCAATCATAATCAAGCAAAATTCTGTTCAAACCTTTTGCAACAAGGTATTTATCTGCAAAGATGCGATTTTTTATGCTATTTTTCAAGGTTTTTTCATCTCCACCCGTTAAAAAAACCAAAACATTGCCATATTTTTCTCGAATTTCATTGATATAGCCGTCAATTTCATGGCAAATGCCTTTAATTACACCGCTTCTTATGGCTGTTTTGGTGTCGTAACCGAATGTGGGGGTTTCGCCCTCTTTCTCTACCAAGGGAAGACGACCTGTGAATTCATGCAAGGCCTTAAGACGCATCTTTACACCCGGTGCAATGTTGCCACCCTTGTATCTTCCTTGTCGGTCAACAAAATCGATGGTTATGGCACTGCCAGCGTCAATGACAAGCATGTTGTTGCCCGGCTGTTCGTTCCATGCACCGACAGCCGCCGCTATGCGGTCACTGCCCAACGTGTGTGGTGTGGCATATTCAATGCTTAGTGGTGTGGGTATATCGTTGTTGAACCATATTACAGGGCAACCTATTGTATGGAACTCTTCTTTCTGTTGCTCAGTGAGGTCTATTACAGTGGATACGATGATTTTGTCAATACCGAATTGTTCGTTCCATTCCGAAATTATTCCGTATGACGCATCGCCTCTTCTTGTGTGCAACAGAATCTGTTCTCCGTTGAATAGAAAGAACTTGGCGCTGTTATTACCTATGTCTGCTATAAGGTTCAAAGTCTATTTGTTTTCGCAATGTTTAACATTGCAAAGATACTGCAAATTATTCATAAATTTAACTGTTTTCCATATTTTCCCTTAATCCTGCCGTTTTTATGCGACTTCTCACTATCTTTGTAAATTATAACGATACAGAAATGAAAAGATTTTGCATATTTGTTTTAGGAATCATATTTTCAATCTCGATAACGGCGAACAATCCGAAGTTCTCGGTTCTGACATGTTGGCCGGGTGATGAGGCTTATTCTCTTTATGGCCATACGGGCTTGAGATATTGCGATGAGGAGAGGGATATGGATATAGTGTTCAACTATGGATATTTCGATTTTGACTCCCCTAATTTTGCATGGCGTTTCATTTTGGGCGAAACCGATTATATGGTAGGAGCTGTCGATTACGACCATTTCTGCCAGGAATACATACAACGTGGTTCGCTTATTGTCGGTCAAGTGCTTGAACTGACACCCGAACAGGAAAATGAACTCCTCGAACTGCTTGTGGATAATTGTAGTGTGAGGAACAGGACATACCGTTATAACTATTTCTACAACAATTGCACAACAAAGGTAAGGGACAAAATTGAGCAGGTTGCCGGCCCTCTGTCGTATGACGCTGTTGCGCAATACCCGACTTTCCGCGATGCCTTGAACTCATTGTTGGGCGATCATCCTTGGTTCGCTTTCGGAATAAATACTCTGCTTGGCGCGGATATCGACCGTCCGGCAACAGTGCGTGAACTGCAGTTTATTCCGGGGATTTTCATGCATGACCTCGATAGCTGCTATATGGTAAATGCCGCTGGCGAAAGAACGCCTGTTGTGGCAATGAAACAACTTGTACTCCCCGAAGGTGAAGACGACGCTCCTATGCAGAGCAATTTCACCCCATTCAACGTCTCGCTTCTGCTTTTGCTCATGACATTTGTGATAATGTTGTGCGAGGTACGTAAGAAAAAGACTTTCTGGGGTTATGATGTGCTGTTGATGTCGGTACAAGGCATTGCCGGTCTTCTGTTGCTATTTATGGCTCTTTTCTCACAGCATCCGGCTGTCGGAAACAATTGGGCAATCATTCTGCTTAATCCTTTGGCTTTGATACTCATGCCTATACTTGTCAGCCGTATAAGAAAGCATAAGTCATTGTCTTTGGCATGGTTACAGGTCGTTTTTGTGGTGTTGTTCTTATTGTCGGCAATGTTGTCGTTGCAGGTATATCCGTTACCTCTGTACTTCTGTGCCATAGCATTGCTTGTACGTTCATTGTTTCTAATCTATAAAGAAAATATATGCGAATTAAGTCGTTTCTGATAGTTCTTTTCTGCTCTTTGGGCATATCTTTTGCGCAGGAAAAAATATCTTCTCCAAAACTCTATCTGAATATAGTCGTAGATCAATTGCGTACCGATTTTCTCTATGAGTTTTCGGAACTGTATGGCGAGGGTGGCTTTAAGCGTCTGCTTGCCGGGGGACGTATATATCCGAACTCGTATTATGCCTTTGAAAACGTTGACAGGGCTTCTTCAACAGCTGCGTTGATGACTGGAACAAATCCCTATGTAAACGGTATAGTGGGGGAGCGTTGGTTTGACCGTAATACCCTGCGTACTGTGAGCAGTGTGGAAGATAAAAAATACAAAGGTCTGTTCTCTATATCTCCTTATGCACCTACAAGGCTCAAGGCAATAACCATTACCGACGAAATGAAACGTGCATCGCGCGGAAAGGCTGTGGTATGTGCCATTGCACCCGACGAAGATGCTGCGGTTATTATGGGTGGCCATGCTGCCGATGCTGCGCTTTGGAAGAATAATTCGGCTGGTTTCTGGAGCAGCTCGACATACTATGGGCTTTATCCTGAATGGGCAACGGAAATGAACAATGTCGTACAGGGACGTCCTGCAAAGTGGGTACCGCTTTACGATACCGAAAAATATAACAATTTCGGTGATGAGGCTCCTAAACCGTTCAGCTACTCTTTTGACGGTAAGAACAAGGTAAAGTCGTACAAGACTACTGCATGCATTAATGATGAGGTGGCAGAAATGGCTCTGGCATATCTTAAAAAAGGCATAGTCGGCAATGACGCTATTGCCGATTGTCTTTCATTGACTTTCTATGCAGGAAATGTTGACGGCAATCCAATGGAACAGCGTCCTTTGGAAATTCAGGATATATATGCGCGCCTTGACAGTACTTTGTCTTCGTTGTTTGATGAGATAGACAAGTGTATAGGAATGGAGAATGTCGTTGTGTCGCTTGCTTCAACGGGTTATGTCATGGTCGGCAATGACGATGGTGCCGAATACCGATTGCCTTCGGGAACTATATTTATGGAGAGGGTACAGGCATTGCTGAATGTATATCTTGGTGCAATTTTCGGCCAGAGAGAATATATCGAAGGTGTTTATGGCCCGCAATTGTATTTCGACAACGAATTGATAGAGAACGAGAAACTCAACAAAGTCGATATCATAGCACGTTCGGTTGAATTCTTGAAATCGCTTGACGGTGTCGAGGATGTGTTCAGCATCTATCATCTTGGCGGAACTTTAAGTCCCGAATTGCAGTATGTAAAGAATGGTTATAACCAGGCATGCTCGGGCGATGTATGGTTGCGTCTTATGCCGGGGTGGAAGGTTGCCGAAAGTTCGTTGACATTGACCAATGAGGTTTATCGTACACCGGTAATGTTCCCTATCATAATCTATGGCGCCGGTATTGAACATGACGTAATCGAAGAGATGACTTCGGCAAATGTGCTGGCTACGGAAATTGCACGTTTGTTGCATATACGTCGTCCTAACGATAACTGCCTGCGGGTGTTTTAATAGCATATAACAAGTAATAGTAAAACATGACAGATACATTAACCGCTTTTATTCAAAAATTCTGCGATATCCTTTGGGGGTGGCCTATGGTCATAGCCTTGCTCGGTACACACCTGTTTCTTACCATACGTCTGAAATTCCCACAGCGTAAGCTGTTGAAAGCCATACTCCTGTCTGTAACTCCCGACAAATCTGCCAAAGGCGATGTCAGCCAGTTCGGTGCGCTGGCAACAGCTCTTGCCGCAACCATTGGAACAGGTAATATAATCGGTGTGGGAACAGCAATCACCTTGGGCGGTCCCGGTGCTGTTTTCTGGTGCTGGCTTACTGGAGTGCTCGGCATTGCTACAAAGTATGCCGAAGGATTGCTTGCCGTTAAATATCGTGTCCGTACGCCGGAGGGTGCTATGGCAGGTGGCCCGATGTATGCTCTGGAAAGAGGTATGGGATTGAAATGGCTTGCTGTACTTTTTGCCGTTTTTACGGTCATAGCCTCGTTCGGTATCGGTAATATGGTGCAGAGTAATGCAATATCGTTGCTCTGTCACGAGTCGTACGGAATACCTTACATGTGGACGGGATTGATTATAGCTTTGTGTGCCGCATTGGTCGTTATCTTTGGCGTAAAGGGTATTGCAAGAGTATGTACCACGTTTGTCCCGTTAATGGCTCTGCTCTATGTTCTGGGCTGTTTGTATATACTGTTTGTCAATGGCTCTTATGTAGGTGAAGCGTTGCGTGTGATTGTTGAATCGGCTTTCGATCCTAAAGCTGCCGGTGGCGGTTTTGTCGGTGGTGCAATAATTATGACAGCCCGCTACGGTATAGCAAGAGGCTTGTTCAGTAATGAGAGCGGTATGGGTTCAGCCCCAATAGTTGCCGCTGCAGCGCAGACACGCAATCCTGTACGTCAGGCATTGGTATCATCTACCGGTACATTCTGGGATACTGTGGTGATTTGTGCCTTGACAGGTCTTGTGCTTGTATCAAGCATTCTTGCATATCCCGATATTACATATAACGACGGTGCTATTCTAAGCAAGCAGGCTTTTGATAAGATACCATATATCGGTACTCCTTTGCTGACCTTCGGTATTATAACTTTTGCATTCTCTACCATATTGGGCTGGTGCTATTATGGCGAAAAGGCGATGGAATACCTTAAAGGCAAGAAGTGGATGCTTGTCTATAGAGCAATCTTTATTGTGGCAGTGTTCATTGGAGCAATGGTGAATCTTTCAGTTGTATGGAATATAGCAGATATCGCAAATGCCTTGATGGCTATCCCGAACATGATTTCGTTGATATTCCTTTCCGGTATCATAGCTAAAGAGACGCAGAAATATCTTTGGGAAGACCGTTTGGATGATACGGAAGAACCGAATAACGATAATTGATGACAACATAAAAGCCAAACTCAATGAGCTTGGCTTTTATGTTTAGTGGTTATGTATTAATAATACTGTTCGATACTCCAAACAAAGGCTCTCAGTCCTAACATCTCGGCGCTCTCGTCAATGGCTTTGAGTGCTGCCAAAAGCTTATCTACAATTGCATCATCAACCATTGTGATAATACCAGAGTTCATTGATGCCCATGCGTGTGTGCCATAGTGAGGTTCTCCAGTCTTGCTGCCACGTCCCTGCAACTGCTCAATGAATGAGAAACCACGGCAGTTAAGGCGGTCAAGTGTGCTGATGACGGCATCCTTGTGTGCCTGGTCAAAAGCTATAAATATTCCTTTCATAAATGTTCTTTTTATTCCGGAGTGGGTGAGCCACTCCGGATTTTGTTTTAGATATTATTTTTTCGCGTTGATAAGCATCTCCTCGCTCTTGTGCTCTTTCCAGTACTGCTCAAGTTCTCGTTTTGCTCTCAGTTTCTTGCGGTTGCGCTTGATACCATTGCTACCGAATATACAATACATTACAGGTGTGTAAACCAATGTCATGATTGTAGAAACTGTTAGACCACCGATAACGGCTACACCCAATGGACGCCACATTTCAGCTCCTACACCCTGACTTGTTGCCAATGGAACCATACCAAGGATTGTTGTGAATGTAGTCATCAGAATTGGACGCAAACGACTTCGTGCAGCACGTACTGTTGCCGGTATGATACCAAGACCGCGTTCACGCAACAACATGGTGTAGTCGATGAGTACGATACCGTTCTTTACTACGATACCGATAAGCATGATAGCACCAAGTATTGACATGATGTTCATTGTTGTTCCTGTGATGTAAAGTGCTATCAATACACCACTCAATGCAAATGGAACGGAGAACATAATGATGAACGGATAGGTAAGTGATTCAAACTGTGCTGCCATAACAATAAACACAAGTAGGATAATAAGTATCGCAAGCATTCCCATCTCGGCATTAGACTCCATTTGGTCCTCGTAAGAACCTGCAATCTGTATCGAGTATCCGCTCGGTATTGTCATGTCGTTGACAATTTCCATACCGTATGCAACACCGTCGCTGAGTGCGGCTCCTGCAGCCATGACACCATCAACTGTTACAATACGCTCACGGTCCTTACGTTCAATGGTTGGTGGCAATTCGCGTTGAACAACTTTACCAACATCCTTTACACGTACCTTTGTTCCGTTATTTGAATATAGAACTACATTCTCGATGTCCGCGATGCTTGTACGGCTTTCAGGCTCAAAACGAACCTTTACATCGTATTCGTCACCATCCTCACGGAAATATGTTGCAAGGGCACCATTGTATCTATTACGCAAGTATGTTGCAGCAGTGCTTAAGTTAAGACCGTGCATTGCAAGTTTTTCGCGGTCGAAGTCAACCTGGTACTCAGGTTGGTAGTCGCTGCGGCTTATATTTACCTGCGAAATAAGTGGTGATTTCTCAAGATTACGGGCAAGAGTCTTTGCAAGGCTGTCTGTTACGGCAAAGTCATAACCATAAATCTCGAACGATGCACTTACTTGTCCTCCCATACCACCTCCACCTGACTGCAAGTTGAAACGTGCAATCTCAGGGAAACTGTTCTTTATATCTGCACGCATCTGGTCGCATATTACAGATAGTCCAAGAGGGCGTTCTGTCAATGGAACGAATGAGAAATTGAACTTAATGATGTGTGAGCCGTTGTCGCTCATTGAAGCGAATGCATTTTCTTCGTCAGCCTGTCCGACTGTGAAGTTGCAGGCTTTCAAGTCCTTACCGTAGCGTTCCATCCATAGGTTGGTAAGCTTAAGACCTATCTCTTCGGCTCTCTCTACACGTGTTCCGATAGGCAACTCCAATGTCGCTGAAGCACGGGCACTATCCTGTGATGGGAAGAATTCACTCTTGATACTTGGGAAAGTGAACAAACTGGCAATGAATAATGAGAAGCAGGCAATAAGCACTGTCCAACGGTGGCGTACAGCCCAGTTGATTCGCTTGGCATACCAGTTGTCGAGTTTGTCGAGTCCACGACCAATAGGTGTATAGAATATCTTGAAGAACTTGCTTTGCTTTTTCTGTAATTTAAGCATCTGAGAGCACATCATCGGGATAAGCGACAAGGCAGCGACGGTAGATACAACCATAATTGTACACATCATCCATCCCAATTGCTTGAACAATACTCCTGCCATACCGTTAATCATTGTCAACGGGAAGAATACGGCAAGCATGGTAAGTGTTGACGCCACAACGGAAATAGCAACTTCGTTTGTTCCATGTACAGCAGCACTCTTGGGGCTTGAACCGCGTTCAATATGTGTAGTTACGTTCTCAAGTACCACAATAGCATCGTCCACAACGTTACCGATGGCAATACTCAAACAAGAAAGCGAAATGATATTAAGTGAACCATCTGATATAAGCAGGTATATGAATGATGCAATAAGCGAGAATGGAATTGTTATACCGATAATAACAGTTGCTCTCCATCGTCCAAGGAAGATGAATACTACCAACATTACGAATATCAGTGCGTATGCAATTGTTTCAGCAAGTGCTTTTACTGTCATCATAATATTGTCAGAGGAGTCCATGATTACACCAATCTTCACGTCAGAAGGCAAACGTTTCTGCAATTCTGGTAACTTCTCGTATATTGAGTTGATAATTTCTACAGAGTTTCCTCCGGTCTGCTTCTGAATAATTATCATTGCACCGCTCTGTCCGTCAGTATATGTCTTTTGAGCGCGTTCCTCAGTGCCGTCAACAAGTCGGGCGATATCTTTAAGATAAATGTTTGCACCATTGAATGAACCTACGACAATGTCCAACATCTCTTTTGGGCTCTTGAATTCACCCTCTACGCGTAATGCGTATGTGTTGTTACCTATGTCGAAGTTACCTCCGGGGATATTTCTGTTTTCTGCTCCGATAGCTGAACTTACCGCCTCGACTGTGATGTTGTATGCCTCCATCTTCTCGGGGTTCATGTAAATGTTTATTTCGCGCTTAGGAGCACCGGCGATAGAAACAGTACCCACACCGTCAATACGTGCAAGTGGGTTGGCGATATTGTCGTCAAGTATCTTGTATAGTGCAGGCATGCTCTCTTCTGCTTTTACAGAAAGCATCATGATAGGCATCATGTCTGCCGAGAACTTGAAGATAATAGGAGTGCTGACACCATCAGGCAATGCAGATGATATCATATCCAATTTATCACGAACATCATTTGTCAAATCATCGATGTCATATCCGTATTCGAATTCAAGTGTGACTATAGATATGTTTTCGCGTGATTTTGATGTGATATGCTTTAGGTGTTCTACCGAGTTCAGCGTGTTCTCAAGTGGGCGTGTTACATTGTTCTCAATGTCGGATGCACTCGCACCAGAGTAGCTTGTAATAACCATCATGGTGTTGGTCTCGATATCCGGCATAAGGTCAATTGGCAACTTCGTGAAGGAGAAGATACCGAATATTACAACCGCAATAAAGCATAGTGCGGTCATAATAGGCCTTTTTACAGCACTTTCATATAAACTCATATTCTTTAGTTTTAATATGTTTCTTATTCAATTACTTCAACCTCAATTTCGTTAGCAAGGCTCTCTTTGCCTGCAACTACGACTTTTGAATCGGGAATAATACCTGAAAGAACTTCATAGCGGTTGCCAATTCGACGACCAAGCTCAACCTTGTTGTAATATACTTTGCCATCTTCGTATGTATAAACAAAGTAATCTCCGCTACCGGCCTGCTTGATTACAGCCTGGTCGGGTACAACCACATGTTTCTTTGTTCCGAAGTTTACAACAGCCTTGCCATACATGCCCGGACGAATCTTGAGGTTTTCATTGTTAATTGAAATCTCAACAGGGAATGTGTGTGACGCTGCAGAGATTGTTGGGTATATGATATCAATGTTGCCCTTGAACTCCTCTTCGCCGTAAGCTTCGAATGTGAGTTTTACATCAAGGTCCTTGGTTGTCTTTGCGTAGTATGATTCGCTGATGTTTATTTTCATCTTGACAGGCTTAATCTGCTCAACAACAAGGATTGGCTGACCGCCATACATGTCGCCGTCGTCGTAGTTGCGTGCAGAAACAACACCTTCAATAGGGCTTACAAGAATTGTGTTTTCCAAACGGTTGTCAATGTTCTTCTTGGCAACTTCGAGCTGTGTCTTCATGTTGTCATACTCAGATTTTGAAGTACCGCCAATTTTGTAAAGTTCTTCTATACGCTTGAAGTTTGTTACTTGATTGTCATACTGCAATTTTAATTGGTCGAGGCTACTTGCGTCAAGTTGAACAAGTTGCTGACCTTTTGTTACATAGTCACCGACCTCTACAAGAATCTTTGCAATTCGCAAAGGTGAGTTTGGAATGATATTGTTTTTTACCTCAGCCTCAACTGTAGTCGCATACTCCTCAAGCTGTGCAACATCCTCTGTATATACTTGAGCGATTTTAACTTTTGGCTTTTCAGCTTGTTGTACTGCATTTTCGGTTTTCTCAGGACTGCCACATGAACTTATCAGTGCAGTTGCAATTAATGCAATAATTGTCAGATTTCTTTTCATAGACGTATATTTTTATTATTCTTTTCCTAAAACTTTGTTCAACTCTGATTTTGCAACCAAGTAGTCATATATGGTGTTGTTGTAAGAGAGTCTTGTATTGGTCAACTGTACTTGTGAGTTTGTCAATTCAAGTATTGTGCCGTTGCCAATGTCGTAGCGTTTCTGGCTAATCTCAACCCCCTTCTCAGCAAGGCGTACGGCCTCTTTGTTGCTTGAAAGTTGCTCAGAACTTGCTGTCATGTTGTCGATAAAACTTTGTGCCTGCATGTTAAGCATGCGTTCTGTGTTTACTCTTGTTTCAGCAAGTTGGAATAGTTGTATCTTGTTGCTTTTCAAGCTTGTGAAATTCTTTGCTTTGAATATAGGAATACTTAAAGACAATGTAACGGACGCAGCATCGCTCCAATTGTATTTTGCGATATTCCAATTGGTGTTTGAGATAGACTGTACCTGATAACTACCTACAAGTGCCAATGTCGGGATAAATGACGATTTTAATATCTTACGTTGACGACCAATCATGTCTGTTTGCATGTCTATCTGACGAAGTGATGAGTTGTCGGTAAGATTTATTTCTGTGTTGGCTACATTTGCCATCTCGTCCTCGTAATTTTCGAGGTTGTCATCAATAACAAGTGTTATATCAGCAGTGATGCCCATAAGAACTTTTAGCTGTAAACGTGCAAGTTCAACGGCGTTCTTTCCGCTTACTACCGATGGCCATGCATTGTTTTTCTGCACCTCTGCGCTAATCTTGTCGTATTCGCTTACAAGGCCCTGCTCGAACATTTTGTTTACAATGTCGAAGTTCGCTTCAGCCAATTTGAAGTTCTCCAAAAGAACATTGTAAGAATCCTGTGCAAGCATCAGCTGATAGTAGGCCTTTGTTACCTGATTAATCATATCAATCTTTGAACCACGGCTTTTTTCTACAGCAAGTTCAAGGTCGTTGTTGCTCAGTTTCATGGTCTCGTAAACTGCTGGAGCATAAAGCGGTATTGCAACCTGAAGAGCACCATTCCATGTGTTAGAATTGTCTTTACCCATTTTAATCTCTTGGGTTCTTCCCATAGCTTCCATTTTCATGGATGCCACTTTTGCATTGTAAACGATAGCACCGTCAAGAGTAACCGAAGGGAGAAGGTTCTGCCAAGCTTCGCTCTTTGAAATCTCTTTCAGTTCAATCTCCTTGTCTGCAATTTTAATTGTTGGGTTCTCGCTCAATGCAAGCTCGATAGCTTTGTCGAGCGTAATGTGCATTTCGGGAGTGGTCTCTTGTGCATTGACAGTCAGCGTCATTGCTGCCAGCATTGCAACCACTGTTTTTAATCGCATTTTAAGATTCATAATTATAACTTGTATTTATTTTATTATTTTCTTTCAGATATGCTTCGATGATTTCTTCACCTTTTGGAGTTGATATTCCTCTTAAATAGAAAATGATAAGTGTACGTCCCAGTTCGCGTGGAGGGAACTTGCTTAAACTGTTTTTATCAGAATCCATCTTTGCAGTGAATATTGTTTCAAGATTCTGTCTCAAAATGTATGAGAAAATCTCGAGATTGGCATCCTCTCTGAACCAGCCTTGTTTGCGTCCTTCTTCAATCCAGGCAAGAAAACGCTTGTCGTTCTGTTCTTCGTTATGCCTTTTCCTTTTGCATATTTCAGGATATTTCTTGAGGTCTGTAAAAAACTCTTTGTTAATGCTGCTTATTATATCAACATATTTGTCGTATAACTTCAGGATTATTTCAAGAGTATGCGAGGCATTGCGTACGATTTGTTTTCCCTCGTTGTGGATAATTTCGTTATGAAGTTTCAAGGCTTCGAATAGTAATTGCTCCTTATCGCAGAACTGCTCGTAAATTGTACGCTTTGAGATGGATAGAGTTGATGCAATGTCGTCCATTTTGACCTTCTTTATTCCGTGCTTTGTAAATTGCTCCAGCGCGGTTTTTAATATGAGTTCACGAACATTGTCTTTTGTATTCTCTTCTTTCACCTCGGTATCCTTTTTACGATTTCGAATGCAAAATTACAACGAAAACTTTTTGTTGCCAAAAAGTTTTCGTTAATAATTGCAATGAAAATGCCGATATTAAAGTTTTTTAGTATTTGAGAAATTGAGAGGTTTGTTTTATGGATAATCTGAAGGTGAAAATGATAAAAAGCAAAACGCACCGTTCTGGTGCGTTTTGCTTTTTATATCGTTTATTCTTCAAGCAGATGCTTTAAGAATTCATCCATCTCCTCGTCAAAGCCTTTCAGTAGGTCTTCGCTTAGGATTATTGTATCGTCGTCAACAATAAGCAGGTCAACTATCGATTGATGGTCATCGTCGGTGAGAACGAAAGAGTAGGGTTTTGCTATATTCAGGTTGTCGAAACTTCCGTTTTCGTACATCTCGCCAAGTATTGTCTGAAGCTCTTTTTCAAAAATCTCCTCGTCGTGTTCTCCCTCCCATTCTAATATATGTACGCGCGCGAGGGTGTTGTCGTCATCGTCCATGATGTTTACATCACCGCTGTTGCCGTCAATGTATATATGAAAGTCGGTAACCTTGGTTTCTTCTGCAGTAATGAAATCTTTAGTCATCTTTATGATGGCTTCCTGCAATTTGTCGTGTGTTTCTCTGCTTAAAGACATATATTTTCTTCTTAAAGGTTTTTACCGTGACAATTCTTGAACTTCTTTCCGCTACCGCATGGGCAAGGATCGTTGCGTCCTACAGTCTTTTCAACACGGATAGGCTCACGTTTTACATTTTCACGTGTGTCCTGTTGTGCTGCTGCCTGCTGGTTAGGGTCGTTCAAGTCAACTTTCGTTTCGTTGTATCGCTGTTGCTGCTTGTTACGCTTAGGGTCCGGAGCAACTCTTACGTTGCTGTTCTCCTGTACGGGAATCTGTCCGCGTGTCAATATCGATACTGTCTGGTCGTTTATCTTGTTGACCATCTTGTCAAATAGAGTTACAGACTCCAATTTGAATATCAATAGCGGGTCTTTCTGCTCGTAGCTTGCATTCTGTACGGAATGTTTCAATTCGTCAAGGTCGCGAAGGTTCTCTTTCCATGCATTGTCGATGGTATGTAGCAATATCGATTTCTCGAAGCTCTTGATAACCTCTTTTCCGCGTGTATCGTATGCAGCTTGAAGCGGAACGGGAATCTGGTAAACGTGACGGCCGTCAGTGACAGGAACATATATGTGCTTGTCACGCATGTCTGGGTGCTCTTTGTAAACAAAATCAATGAACGGAAGTGCAACCTGTGCCATGCGCTCTGTCTTTTGCTTGAAATTCTCCATTGCCGCATCGAAGCATTTTTCGGCTTTTTCTTCCGGCTCCATCTTGTTGAAGATATCTTCATTCTCAAATGGCAACTCGGTTGTCAGCAGACGGAGCATCTCCATTTTTGCATCTTCGTAGGTGTAGTCTTCCACGATATGGCAACAGCGGTCCCATACGATGTTTACAATGTCCATACCTATACGTTCGCCAATAAGTGCGTGACGACGTTTTGTGTATATTACGGTACGCTGTTTGTTCATGACATCGTCATACTCAAGCAGACGCTTACGAATACCGAAGTTGTTCTCTTCAACCTTCTTCTGTGCACGCTCAATTGATTTTGAAATCATTGAGTGTTCTATCATGTCGCCCTCCTTGAAGCCCATGTATTTGCTGTCAAGTACTTTCGCAATACGGTCTGAGCCGAACAGACGCATCAGGTTATCTTCCAATGATACGAAGAATACTGATGAACCCGGGTCACCCTGACGTCCTGCACGTCCGCGTAACTGTCTGTCGACACGACGTGACTCATGACGCTCTGTACCAATGATGGCTAAACCGCCGGCAGCCTTAACCTCTTCGCTCAACTTGATGTCGGTACCACGACCTGCCATGTTGGTTGCAATTGTTACAGTTCCTGAAAGACCGGCTTTTGCAACGATGTCGGCCTCTTTCTGGTGCAACTTGGCATTAAGTACATTGTGAGGTATTTTGCGCAAGGTGAGCAAACGACTGAGCAATTCTGAAATTTCAACCGATGTTGTACCTACAAGTACGGGACGGCCCTGCTGTACAAGATTTGCAATCTCTTCGATAACCGCATTGTACTTTTCGCGTTTTGTCTTGTATATGCGGTCGTTCATGTCTATGCGGGCAATAGGACGGTTTGTAGGTATAACCACAACGTCAAGCTTGTATATATCCCAGAATTCGCCTGCTTCGGTTTCTGCAGTACCTGTCATACCTGCAAGCTTGTGGTACATGCGGAAATAGTTCTGCAAGGTGATTGTCGCAAAAGTCTGTGATGCAGCTTCTACCTTTACACGTTCCTTTGCCTCGATAGCTTGGTGAAGACCGTCTGAGTAGCGACGTCCTTCCATGATACGTCCTGTCTGCTCATCGACAATCTTTACCTGTCCGTCTTCGGTTACGACATATTCGACATCGCGGTCGAACATTGTGTATGCCTTCAACAGCTGGTTGATGGTGTGTACGCGTTCCGATTTGATTGCAAAGTTTGTGAGCATCTCCTCTTTCTTTGCAATTTTATCTTCGTTTGTTAGTGTGTCGTCGTTCTCGAGCATTGACAATTCCGAAGCAATGTCGGGCAAGACGAAGAGGCTCTGGTCTGACGCATTTCCTGTAATGAGTTCTATACCCTTGTCTGTGAGGTCAACACTGTTGTGCTTCTCATCAATTACAAAGTATAGCGGTTCTGTAGCTTCAGGCATGCGACGGTTGTTCTGCTCCATATAGAACTCTTCGGTCTTGAGCAATCCCATCTTTACACCCGGCTCACTCAACAGCTTGATAAGAGCCTTGTTCTTAGGCAAGGCCTTGTGGCTGCGGAAGAGTGACAGGTAACCGTCGGCAACCTCGTCCTTGTCGCTTGAATATATCTTTGTTCTTGCTTCTGCAAGGAACTGTGTAGCAAGTTTTTTCTGTGCTTCAACCAGGCGCTCTACCAATGGACGGTACTCCTCGAACATCTGGTCTTCGTTACGTGGAACAGGACCTGAAATGATGAGTGGTGTACGTGCGTCATCGATAAGCACTGAATCGACCTCATCGACAATCGCATAGTTGTGCTGGCGCTGAACAAGGTCGTCGGGCTGTGTAGCCATATTGTCGCGCAGGTAGTCGAAACCGAACTCGTTGTTTGTTCCGAATGTGATGTCTGCGAGGTATGCTCTGCGACGTGCGTCTGAATTGGGCTGATGCTTGTCGATGCAATCGACTGTCAGGCCGTGGAACATATAAAGAGGACCCATCCATTCCGAGTCACGTTTTGCGAGGTAGTCGTTTACTGTTACTACGTGTACACCGTTACCTGTCAAGGCGTTCAGGAATACAGGAAGTGTGGCAACGAGAGTCTTACCCTCACCGGTTGCCATTTCGGCAATTTTACCTTTGTGAAGAACAACACCACCGAACAACTGCACATCGTAGTGTACCATGTTCCAGACTGTGTCGTTACCTCCAGCCTGCCAATGGTTGCGGTATATAGCCTTGTCGCCGTCAATGGTGACGAAATCGAATTTTGCGGCAAAGTTGCGGTCGGCATCAGTTGCTGTCACTACTACCTCTTCGCTTTCGGCAAAACGGCGTGCGCTGTCCTTGATAATGGCAAAAGCTTCGGGAAGTGCTTCGTCGAGAGCCTTGTCAAGCTTCTCAAGCACCTCTTTTTCCAACTTGTCTATCTGGTTGAAGATTGCTTCTCTCTTTTCGAGTTCTGTATCTTCGATACTTGCTTTCAGTTCTGCAATTCTTGCACGTTCTGCAGTAACAGTATTCTGTATCTTTTCTTTTAGAGTCTGTGTCGCTGCACGCAACTCGTCATTGCTCATTGCCGAGATTGAAGGATAGACAGCTTTTACTTTTTCTACCCAAGGCTGAATCTCGCGCATATCACGGCTTGCCTTATTGCCGAATAGTTTGCTTATAAATTCGTTAAAACCCATTATGTTGTATTTTTTTATTCTTGAATAATACTTGTTGTGCTTCGCACATCTTTGCAAAGATAATTAAAACAAGTAAATAAAATGCATTGAAACGCGAAAATAATGCAATAGTTTCTGTTTGTTACCAAATGAAACCGAGTCTAATGCTGAAGCTTAAAGCTATATTGTCGTTATAGGTGTTGAACCAGTTCCAAAGTTGGAATCCGTGATGATAGCCTGTTTCGGCAGGTGTGCCAAAGGCGTAACCGCCACCGACCCACGCGTCAGCAATGAAACGTTTATAGCAGAACTGGTATCCCACAGTGCCGAGTAAAGCTCCCATTCGGGCAGGTGTACGGAGTCCTGTCTTTGAATGTGTGTAGTCGTAGTGTGAATAAATGGCTTCAGGACGTAAGTAAAAACCCATCAACGGCTTTTCAGGGTTGTATTTGCCCATGAAGAATTTGTGTCCGTAGCGTAAAGTGAAACCTAACGGGTCATTGTGGTATTTGTCATATCCGGCTCCAATGACACTTCCGCAAATCTCGGCACTTTGCTTGATGTCGGCGAATGCACGTTCGTATGAAATTTTCGTGCTACCGCTTGTCCATGATAAAAAAGTGAGTTTTACAGCATTTTTATAAGGCTTTTGTGCATTTGCTTTTTGGAAAGAGAATAATAGCAGTGACAAAAGTATTACTGTAAAAAGCTTGTGTTTCATAATAAAAAAAAACGTGTCTGTTGTATGTGTTTACGATAATTTCTGTAAAGGTAGGCAATAAAAGATATTTTTTACCTATCTTCGCAAAAATAAATATCTTTTTCAATGAAAAAACTCTCATTTCTGTTTTTTGCGTCTTTGGTATTCCTGTTTGCATCATGCAATAACGAGAAGGTCTATAATGCTTCCGATTTCGGAATTATACCCGGTACAGGTGCGGATATGACTAAGGAAATAGCTGATGCAATTGAATTTATTAAGGCTGAGCGTAAAGGTAAGCCTTCTGTTCTTCTGTTTGAAGCCGGCGATTATGACTTTTATCCCGATAGTGCCAATGTGCGCGAGTATTACATCAGTAACCATGACCAGGATAATCCAAAACACGTGGCGATAGCTCTTGAGGGTGTCAAGAATCTGACATTGAGAGGCGAATCGTGTGGCAGACGTGCCAATTTCTATATGAATGGCCGTATGTTGCCTGTGGCAATGGTCGGTTGTGAGAATTGTGTTCTCCGATTCATCGGTATTGACACCCGTTCTCCTCAGATAACACAGGTCGAAGTGCTTGAAAACGACGTAGAGGCAGGTTATATAACTTACAAGATAGCACCTTACGTGAAATACCGCATCGATAATGGCCGTCTGGTTGTTTATGGCAGTAATTGGGAGTTTAATCCATGCTGGGGCATTGCTTTTGACGGCCACACAAGACATATTGTATATACAACAAGTGATATCGGTGTGGGAACAAGCGATGTTAAGGAACTTGAACCATATCTCATTCGTGCGCCATGGCGTGATGCACGTCTTGTAAAGGGAACGGTAATTGCTATGCGCTCTTATCAGCGTCCTACTCCGGGAATCTTCGTTTCGGAGTGCAAGAATACTGAAATAACCAATTCTACTGTGTACTATGCTGAAGGAATGGGCTTATTGGCACAAATGAGTGAGAATATAACTCTTGACTATTTTGAGGTTGCTACACGTGATGACAGCCGTTACTTTACTACACAGGCCGATGCAACTCATTTTTCAGGCTGTAAGGGCTTGCTCACTTCTTGTAACGGCTTGTACGAGGGTATGATGGACGATGCAATCAATGTCCACGGTACATATCTGCGAGTTGTCCAGCGTCTTGACGACAATACTTTGGTAGGCCGTTACATGCATGGTCAGGCATACGGCTTCTATTGGGGAGGCGCGGGTGACAGTGTGCAGTTCGTACGCTCCGACGTTATGGAAATTACTGAAGGTAACCGTGTGGCTGAAATTGCTCCATACGACAAGGAACAGCTTGCCGGATGTAAAGAATTCAAGATAACATTTGAAAAACCGTTGCCGGAAGATATTGCCAATGGTAAATATGGCATTGAGAATCTCGAATGGACTCCCGAGGTTGTTTTTGCAGGCAATACCATACGTAATAACCGTGCTCGTGGTGCTTTGTTCAGTACTCCTAAAAAGACAGTGGTGGAAAATAATGTTTTTGACCATACATCGGGTACGGCAATCCTGCTCTGTGGCGATTGTAACGGTTGGTTCGAAACAGGTGCTTGCCGCGATGTGGTAATCAGAAATAACCGTTTCATAAATGCTTTGACAAGTATGTTCCAATTCACGAACGGAGTTATTTCAATATATCCCGAAATTCCTGACCTCGCATCGCAGACAAAATATTTCCATGGCGGAAATGGTCAAGGCGTGGTTATAGAGAATAACATTTTTGAAACATTCGATGCGCCACTTGTTTATGCAAAATCTCTTGACGGTCTGGTGTTCCGTAACAATAGAATTGTGCAGAACAACGATTTTAAGCCTTTCCATTGGAATCGTTACCGTTTCTTGCTTGACAAAGTGACAAATGTTACCATTGAGAACAATGATTTCGATGGTGGCTTTGATATGGAAAAGGATGTAATGTATCGTTATTGATGAATACTTTTCATAAATTCAAGAACAATATCGACGGCGTGGAAATACCACGCCGTTTCAATAATCCGTTCTACTATTCGCCACATCCTCTGTGTTTTGTGGCTGCCGACGAGGTACGTGAAGCTATTGCTGGCGATGAGGCTCTTTTTGCGGAGGCATCCAAAGGTAAAATGTTCGGTGTACTTGTCGTACAGAATGTTTCGGGTGAGGTCGGGTATCTGAAAGCATTCTCGGGGTTGCTGTTCGGGAAAAACATGTATAAAGGCTTTGTTCCCCCTGTCTATGACATGCAATCGCCAAGTGGATATTTCAAACAGGAGGAAAGCCGAATATCGGCAATCAATTCTGCCATAAAGGATATTGAGAAGAGCAAAGAATACATTTCTGCTGTTGATGCACTGAAAGCAGAAAAAGAAAAGACGGAGCATGCCCTTGCGGAAATTTCTCTTCTGTTCAAGGCAAACAAGGAGGAACGTCGTAGAAAACGTGAATCGGGTCTGTTGTCGGCAGAGGAAGAGGTGCTTTTGATAAAGCAGAGCCAATTTGAGAAGGCTGAACTGAAACGTGTGCGTCGTGCATGCGAGGCAGAGGTTGCCGATAAAGAGGCTCTCGTGGCGTCGTTCAAGGAACGTATGGCAGTGTTGGGGAGCGAACGTCGTAATCGTTCTATAGCTTTGCAAAGATGGTTGTTTGAACAATTCAGAGTGCTTGATGCCAATGGCGTGAGTAAAAGTCTGCTTGACATTTTTGAAGAAAGGCTTTCGGCCTTGCCACCTGCCGGGGCAGGGGAATGTGCCGCCCCAAAACTGTTGCAGTATGCCTATGAAAATTCGTTGAAACCGCTTGCTTTAGCCGAATTTTGGGTCGGGCAATCTCCTGTAGGTGAAGTTAGACGTGACGGTTGCTTCTATGGAGCATGCAAGAGCAAGTGTGAGCCGATACTTGGTCACATGCTTCAGGGTATTGATGTCGAAGAGTCTGCGCTTGAAAAAGGTGGCGATATAAGCTCTGTTGAAGTTGTCTATGAAGATGAACATCTTGTTGTTGTAAACAAGCCTTCGGGTGTTCTTTCGGTGCCGGGTGTGGTCGGTGGAATGTCGGTGCAGCAGTGGTTGCGTGAAGAGTATCTGCATAGCAACGACCTTTTTGTAGTGCATCGTCTTGATATGGCAACATCGGGGTTGCTGGTGGCTGCAAAATCTGTGGAAATGTATAAGTTGCTGCAAAAACAATTTGCTGAGCGTTTGGTAAAAAAAACTTACAAAGCGGTGCTTGGCGGTGTTCCAAACAACTGTGAAGGAGTTGTTGAACTGCCATTGGCATCTGACTATGAAAATCGTCCTCGCCAAAAGGTCGATTACGAGAACGGGAAGCCGGCTGTTACTTATTATAAAGTGCTTGAAAAAATATCATATAAGGGAAAACAATGCGCTTTGGTCTGTTTTAATCCTGTTACGGGGCGCACACATCAGTTGCGAGTTCATGCGGCAAGTAACAAAGGGCTGGATTGTCCCATTGTTGGAGATGTCCTTTATGGTGTTGCCGATGAAAGGCTTATGCTGCATGCCGCATCAATACAATTTGAACATCCTGTAAGTGGAAAAAATGTTACAATAACTTGCGAACCCACATTCTTTGTATAATCTCTCCCCTTAATTCTTTTGGTGAAAGGATTGGTCAGGTGTGATTTTTTTTGTTTTTTTGTAGAGTTTTTACTCTTTAATGATAAATAAATAACTAATTATAAAATTCTATGAAGTTAAAAGTTCCTTTTCTGTTCATGCTTTTTGTCTTGATGCTTGGATTTACTGCCAAGGCACAAGATTACAAAGTGGTTAATGGTGCGAATGTGAATGTGACCCACGAAACCCACTATCCTAAGTCGGTTGGTGTAGTCGGTACACAAACTCCGCAACAATTGCTCGAAAATATAGCAACTGCACCTCGCTGTGCTGCCTATTTTGATAAGACTGCAACTGTCTTTGAGGTAAAGAGCGGTGAAACAGTGACTCCGATTATTACCATAAACGGCAAATATATGCATGGTTATGTTTATGTCGATTGGAACAATAATAAACAGTTCGATGTAAATATTTCCGGTGACGGTCCTTTCGTTAAGGAAGAGGGAAATGAACTTATGTGCTGGTCGCTATATGGTAAGAATACCGATGGCGATACAGGTTGGAATAGCGCAGGTATATACCAGAGCAACGGCGATGTTCTTGCTCCGGGCTCATTCCGTGTGCCCGATGGTCTTGAGAATGGTTCAACCTACCGTATGCGTTTTGCTGTGATGTGGAACTGCATCGACCCTTCCGGTAATTATGACAAATTCTTAAGCGATGGTGCTTCAATAATAGATGTTACGCTGAAAATCAACGGCGTGGCTGATGATGTGGTCGAAGGTGGTTATCCTATCGACGATTATGAGGAGCCACGTGTCGGTACCACTCCTGATGCTGCGGCTTGGAATGCATTGCCCGACGGCTTGAATGTTACATGGGCTTCGCGTGACGCACATTATAAACTACATGAGGTGCCGGAGGTAGCTCAAAAGAATGTCGCTACAATACATGTTTGGAAGGGCGAGCGTGCAAATGTTCAGGCTGTGCTGTTCAGCAAAACAGACCAAGGTATAATGTCTGTCCATATGACAGAGTGGAAGAAAAATGGTTCGGCAACAGGTGTGAATGGCGGTGATGCCCGTTTTGTCAACTATGTTATTACCGATGATTATGTAGCATGTGGAAATCATCCTATGGATTTACCTCAATGGCTTGTTGCCGACGTTATTGATCAGGATAAACCTCATGCAGTTCCTGCAATGGAGACACGTCCTGTTTGGTGCACATTGGAGATTCCTCGCGATATCGAGGCCGGCGAATATGTTACAGAACTCGAAGTGGTTGATGAAAATGACAATGTCGTAAAGAGCTTGAAACTGAATATCGTTGTTGATTCTCACTCTTTGCCAACTGTGGCAAATCAGAAATTCCATCTCGATTTCTGGCAGCAGCCTTATGCTGTAAGCCGTTATTATGGTGTGGAGCGTTGGAGCGACGAACACTTGGAGGCTTTGCGTCCATATCTGCAGGCTCTTGGCCGTGCCGGTCAGCGTGTTGTAAGTGCTATTCTTTTCTATGAGCCATGGGGTGAACAGACACACGACCTCTTTGACCCGATGGTACAGACAACAAAGAAAAGTGACGGCACTTGGGCTTATGACTATACAATTTTCGACAAATATGTTGAGCTTTGTGCTGAATATGGTATCAACAAGCAGATTAACTGCTTCAGTATGTTGCCTTGGGATATGAGTTTCCGCTATTTTGATGAGGCTTCAAACAGCTACAAGAATCTCACTACAACATATTCATCAACAGAATATCGCGACCTTTGGACAAACTTCCTTACAGCCTTTAAGGCTCACTTGCAGCAGAAAGGCTGGTTCGAGAAGACTGTCATTGCTGTAGATGAGCGAGGCGAGGCAGCAATGCTCAAGGCTCATGAGATAGCCAATGCCCTTGGTTTCAAGATGGCTCTTGCCGGTAACTACCATGGTTCGCTCTGCGATATCCTGCACGACAAGTGTGTGCAGCTTGGCCAGGAACATCTCTTTACAGCGGCACAGCTTGCCGACCGCAAGTCGAAGAATCGTATAACAACCTTCTATACAAGTTGTGCAAACAGCGAACCGAATATCTATTCCAATTCATATCCAGCTGAAGCTGCCTATTTGCCAATATATGCAGCAAAGATGAACCTCGACGGTTATCTGCATTGGGCATGGATGAACTGGGACGAGCATCCTCTTACCGACAGCCGTTTCCGTAAGTTCGGCTCGGGCGATACATATTGCTATTATCCCGGCAACCGCTCAAGCGTGCGTTTCGAGCGTCTTATCGAAGGAATCCACCAGTATGAGAAAATACAGATTCTCAAGGAGGAGTATAAGGACAATGCTGAAAAACTTGCCCAGTTGAATGCGTTGCTTGGACGTTTTACCGGCTCTGTGGCAGGCGAGGATTGTGCTCGTATGGTAAATGATATCGAGGATTTCCTTAACGGTCTTGAAGTCGAGATACCTGTGGCAAAGGATGTCGAAACCGGTTATTATCACATAGTAAGTAAAGCTACAAGCCGTGCAGAACATCTTTATAATAATGCATTGTTAAGTGCCAACAGTATGAAGTTTACCTTGCAGTCAAATTCTATGGTAAATACCAATAACGGTATTTGGCTTGTAACAGTAAAAGATAATGGTAAGCTTGCTATAAAGAACGGCGACGGTCAGCCTCTTGTTGCCGGAGCAAACTGGGGAAGTTCTGTCGTGGGTTCATACACAGAACTTACTGTTGATGGTACTACCGATGTTGGTGAGTTTCGTTATTACTATTTCAATGAGGCGCTGAACTGTACTAACGGAAGTGCTAACTATAAGATTGGAGGTGCGGATTTTGTTACTACGTGGTCTGACGGTGGCAGCGCTGATGACAATCAATGGCGTTTTGAGCCTGTGGATATGGAGGGTATGAGCGTTTACGAAATTGTTGTCGAAGGCAATTCCGAGGCTTATGTAAAATATAATAACGGACTTTCAACAGACTATGCTTTCAATGGTGGATTCTTTATTGTAGATACTGATATTGACAAATCAAAATTGACTGTTGGCGTTGTCGGTAATGTGGTGAAGAGTGCCGATGTTAAAGTTGATGGCAAAACCATCAAGGTGAGCAATGTCAAAACTCTTGAAACTCCTGTAAAACAGGATTTGTATAATACAAGTAAGGGTGACGGTGTAATTCCCCCTTATCGTATTCCCGGTATAACCACAGCGAGCAATGGTCGCTTGATTACAGCTGCCGCACGTCTTGTCTGCGGTACTGACCCCGGATATGGTCAGGTCGATGTGGTATGCCGCACAAGTGACAACCATGGTAAGACATGGAGTGATATGATAGATGTTGCGGTAGGTACAGGTCGTACATCGGCTACCGTAAACTATTTCGACACCGCTTTCGGTGACCCTGCCATTGTTGCCGACCGTACAAGCGACGAGGTACTTATAATAGCTGTTGCCGGTTGTACAGTATATGGTAATGGTAATACCACACGCCAGAATCCTAATATGATTGCTACGATATTGAGTAAAGATAATGGCGAGACATGGGAAGAGCCTATAAATGTAACTGAAGATATATACAGCCTCTTCGATGCAGGCAACCCCATTCAGGCTGCATTCGTTGGTGGCGGTAAAATCTTTCAGAGCCGTATTGTAAAGAAGGATAAGTATTACCGCTTGTATGCAGCAATGTGTGCGCGTCCTAACGGTAACCGCGTTATCTATTCCGATGACTTTGGCCGTACATGGCATGCACTTGGCGGTGCTTCTGCTCTTCCTGCTCCGGGAGGAGATGAACCGAAGTGTGAGGAACTCCCCGACGGTCGTGTAATACTTTCAAGTCGTGTTGGTGGTGGACGTATCTATAATATATATACATACAGCAATATCCTTACAGCTGAAGGTAAGTGGGATTCTTCCGTAAAGAGTACATTTGCAGGCTCGGGATTGACTCCCGGTGGAAACTCTACCAATGGCGAGATTCTTGTTGTTCCCGTTCAACGAAATAGCGACAAGAAAGAAATGTACCTTGCACTACAGTCTTTGCCTACAGGTGGCGGCCGTACAAATGTGGGTATTTTCTATAAGGAGTTGACCGATTTTACCGATCTCAACAGCGTTGCGAATTTTGCTGGTGATTGGAACGGATTCTTTCAGGTAAGCAACACCTCATCGGCTTATAGCTCAATGGACTTGCAGGCTGATAACCGCATCGGTTTTATATACGAGGAAACATTGACAGGCTTTGGTAAACGTGATAACCCTGTTTCTACAAGTTTCCCCACAGGCTCCGGACAGCATAATTTCGACGGTTTCGACAATATATATGTAGCATACGAATTGGAGTATATTACAAATGGCGCATACAGCGTCAAGCGTGATGTTGACCAGCGTGCATTCGTTCGTGACTATTTCAATGCTTGGGCTGATGATGTGGATATGTCTTCAAAAGACAAGAAAGCTCTGTCAAAGGCTCTTAATGCTTTGAGCGAGAAACCGACACCTGCTGAACTTGATGCCGTTTATGCTGTTTTTGCAGGGGTTAAGCCTGCTGACAAGTGGGACGGAAAAATCCTTACTTTTACCAATGTCCAGCAGTCGGGCGCAGAGCGTGTATTGTATGTAAATGATGATAATGTTCTTGATTTGACAACCTCTTCTGCCGAGGAGATGGGTGAAGCTGCAAAGTTTCTATGTACTAAGGAGGAAAGCGGCAACTACAGTTTTTTTAATGAGAAGAGCCGACTCTATATGATTTGGCGTGCCGGTAAAAGTTATGGCTATAATAACAACAGTGGAACTCTTGCTGAATATAATGCCACATATTGCGACTGGAGCATAAATCAGGGCTCTGTTTCCGACATGTATTACATCGTGAGCAAAAGAGCAAATGGCGCTGACGGTTCGTTGATTGTTATGGCTTCGGGTGTTTTTGACTCTTGGGACGGCTCGGAGGGATATAGTAATAATTACAGCAATCTCTTTCGTATAGATGCAGTTGATGTGGAAACCGGAATATGCGAGGTGAAAGGGGAAAATGCGACGATAAATGGCATATATGACTTGCAAGGCCGAAAAGTGGAAATTGTAACTCATGGACTTTACATAGTCAACGGTAAAAAGGTTTTTATAAAGTAATAGAATAAAAAAAGCCACTCGGAGAGTGGCTTTTTTTAGTAATTGATAAACAAGAGATATTCACCTTCAGCACGTATTGTAAAACTGTCGCCTGTACATTCGTTCAATGTTCCTTGCCACCAATTGCTGAAATCGTAAATGGGGTAGAGTAATCCTTCTGCGCTCAAATTGTTTGCCGTTATGCTGAATATGGAAACTTGCTGTCCTTTACGGCAACGGTGTGTTGTTGTGCCTTTGCATGGTATGAAGACACCATAGTCGGTATATGAACGGACTTCAGCTCCGGCGCGCATATATTCGATAAGCAGGCTTATGTTGCCGATGGTGTGGTCCTCGCGTTTGCCGGTAGCACCGACAATGGCAATTTTACGCTTGCCTTGTTCTAAAAGAAAACGTACGGCCTTTGTCTGGTCATTACTCTCCTGCTCTGATACGATATGAAGTAAATGTGGGTACTTTGCCTTATTGTATGAACTTATGGAATCTCCATCGCCGACAATGGCGTCAGGGATTGCGCCTGTTGCGATGTGGCTGTCGGCAGCACCATCACAACAAACAATGTATCTTGCATCACTGATGACTTTTAGTGGCTGCTCGGCTGTGGGGTATTCGCCACCCCCGACAATTACGGCATCAAATACATTATCTTTCATCTTGCATCAACTTTTTCCATTTGAAGTATCCAAAGATAGCTATTATTGCATAAAAAAGGTACAGAATGGCTGTAAAATAGAGTCCTTTGTATATATACAATCCGCTACTTACAATATCTACTACAAACCATATCCACCATTGCTCCAGGTACTTGCGTGCAAGCATCCACATACCGATAATGCTCAGTGCTGTAGTGAACGAATCGCTCCATGGCACAGTGCTGTCTGTGAAGTCTATGAGAATCCATGCTATGAGCATTTGTGCCACAATGTATGTGCCGAATGCTTTATAGTATCCGCTTCGTGGCATTCTGGTTATGGGCAACTCTTTTTTAATATCTTTTTTACCTGTAAGACTGAATCCTGTTTTCCATGCGACAAAGCCGTATATGGCTATTATAAGATAGTACAGGTTGATTCCAAAGTCGGCATAGAGCCCGGCTTTGTAATATATGAATAGATATATCGAGGGCATTATTATGCCTGCAATCCATAGATAGATGCTTGCCTTGTACTCAAGCCAAAGATATATTATTCCAATTGTTACTCCTAAAATTTCAAGTACCATAGTTAAAAATGTGAAATCTGAAAAGTGAAATGTGAAATCTGAAAAGTGAAAACCAATAGACTTTTTCAGATTTCCGCTTTCCGTTTTCCGCTTTCCGTTTTCAGTTTGTAAAGGTTTCCCGTTTTACAATTCTATATTAATGTGTCCCATTGCATTAATACCAGCCTGTGCGGCATATCCTGCATAGTTGTAACGGTGGCGTGTACCATCTGCATCGGTGTAGTATCCGCTTCCTGCGTAACCGTTGTTCTCATATTCTTCGTTGAAGAGGTTATATATGGTAGCTCCTACTGTAATATTCTTTACACCTTTTAGCTTGAAAGAATATGCCAGACGAAGGTTATTTACAAAGTATGCATCAAGAATATGTTCCTCTTGTGCCGTGTTGCTCATATATTGTTTGCTTACAAATTGTGATTGTAACGAAGCTTCCAGTCCACGCCAATTGTATGTGATGTTGCTATTCACAATAATGTCTGGCGAGAAGGCTATAGGTGTTTCCTTGTATTTGATTTCCCAACGTTCGTATGTGTTATCATCATAAAGTATCTCGGTAAATTCCTTTATCCTATTACGGCTGAATGTTGCACTTGCATCCCACGATAGTCCAAACGGAAATGAAAAACCTGCTGTAAGCTCGACTCCGGCGCGGTAGCTGTCGGGAATGTTGGCTGCAAGTGGCTCGCCAATCTCGTTTAATTCGCCTGTCAGGACAAGCTGGTCTTTATAGTCCATGAAATACAAGTTTGCTCCGGCATATAATAGGTGGTTGGCAAATGTATATCCCAACTCATAGTCTATAAGTCTTTCTGCTTTAGGATGTTCATGTAACTTTCCATCGGTGTAGTTGTTGCGTGTCGGCTCTTTATGCGCCATACTTGCCGATGCGAATAGTCGGTTATGGTTATCTATCTGCCACGATAATCCTGCCTTCGGGTTGAAGAAATCGAATTTTTCATTGATGTCAAGCTCCTGAAGGCTGTTTGTGGCATCATTCCATTTGTCGTTCTTTCCGTTTATTACGTATCCGATGTGACGATATTGGAGGTCGGCATAAATGTTTAGTCCGCGAGTGATGTTGTAGTCGCTCTTTATGTATATGTTTATGTCGTTCTTGCTTCCGTTGTTTCGGTAGTATTCGTGGTCTGGACGCAGGTCGCCAACATACTCTTTAACCCATAGAACATTTCCGAAATGGTTTCCGAAATATCTGTTTGCTCCACCGCCAAACGAGGCGTTCACCTTGCCTTTTTTGTATGTGAGCGAGAATATACCGCCGCCGAAATGGTTATCCATGGCTTTTTTACGTATAAGGTCGGCACGTTTTATCTCATTGCCGTCAACGATGAAAGGCTGTAACGCATATTCTGATAGCTTGCGCTCGCTCTTGTATTCCTGATAGTAGCCGTCGCCTTTGGTGTAGTGCAAACCTATATTCATGCTTAACGCATCGGTGAAGTGGTGGTCTGCAAGCAGTTGTATGTTGTGCTGTATGTAATTGTCTGTCTGGTTGTCGTAATAGTGTGCCTTTCCGTTATCGTCGGTGAACATATATCCGCAGCTGTTGTATCTTCTGCCATATAGCTCCATCTCCTCTTTGCTTGCGTAGTTCCATGCGTGATATGTGTTTTCTGCTCCCGAATAGCTTATAAGACGGATTGTCGTGTTGTTCCCATAATATGCACCTTGCATATAGTACGAGTTCAGTCTTGCTTTTGCACGTTCAATATAACCATTGCTGCCTATGTTCGATAATCTCAAATCAAGTGACCAATGGTCGGCAATGATTCCTGTTCCGGCACGTAGTGTCTCTTTGTGTGTACCGAATGAACCGGCAGAACTGCTGAAACCGATATATGGCTTTGTGTTGAATTCGCTTGTCTTTATATTGATGCTTGCTCCGAATGCTCCTGCACCGTTGGTTGAAGTTCCTACACCACGCTGTATCTGAATATCTTTTATTGACGAGGTTAGGTCGGGCATGTTTACCCAGAAGACATTATGACTCTCGGAATCGTTGACAGGAATGCCATTTGCCGTTACATTGATACGTGTTGCATCTGTTCCGCGTATCCTCAGGCTTGTGTATCCTATGCCGGCTCCAGCGTCGCTTGTGGCAATGGCACTTGGCGTTGTTGAAATTATGTACGGCAGGTCGATGCCGGTGTTCATTTTCTCCAATTTCTCCTTACCGATATTGGTGAAGGCAACCGGTGTTGTTTCTGTGGCTCTTGTTGACATGATTTCAACTTCTTGCAAGCTGACAAGTGTACTGTCGTTAGAGACCTCCTGCGCATGTGACGCAGATGCAATGGCTACCAATGCCAGGTAGCCAAACAATGTTCTTTTTCTCATTGTAATTTCAATTTTTGGAGCAGGAGCAAAAAAATAAATCCTCCAAACTCCGTGGTTAAACAGAAAATGGGGATTTTTCCTGTGTACTTATATATATAGGAATATATAATATATAAGTTTTTTTCCTACGCCGGCATTACCCGGATCAGGTTCTTGGGTATGATCTCAGCCCATGTATTAAGGCACCCCGTTTTTGAAATCGTTGGCAAAGTTAGTGTAAACTTATGAAAGTTCAAAAAAAGGATATATAAATATTTTTTATATAAAACGTTTATGTCAATTCATTAGCGATGTTATATATTTTTTTCTTATAACATTAAAAAAAAGTCAGTATAATGCTTTTTTTATTGAAATTTTGATAAATTTGCACAAAAAGCAAAGGGAAAATTATCTATTTATTAACTTAAATATTTCGAATTATGAAAAAGACTTTTAAATTCACAGCATTGTTGCTAGCTGCAACTATCATGTTCTCTTCTTGTATCGGCTCTTTCCAGTTGACAAATAAGATGAAGCAGATTAACGAGAATATCGGTGACAAGTGGGTTAATGAACTTGTATTCGCAGCTTGCTGTATTCTTCCTGTTTATGAGATTTGCCTTTTTGTAGATGCTATTGTATTCAACTCAATCGAGTTCTGGACTGGCAAGAAAGCTTTGGCTAATAAGGGCGAAAAGAAAATCGTTAAGAACAACGAAGGCAAGAATGTTGAAATCACTGCAATGGAGAACGGTTACAACTTGACAGACGGTGTTTCTGCAATGAATCTTGTATTTGATGAGGAAACTCAGATCTGGAGCGCTGAATACAACAACCAGACAACAAACCTTATCAAAATTGTTGACGACAACAACGCACAGTTGTTCTTGTTGGACGGCAGTGTAATGGATGTGACTCTTGATGCTGAGGGTATCAACATGGCTCGCATGTATATGAACAACAGCTTCGCAATGAACAAGTAATAAACATTGCTTTCTGATATTGACAAGGTCGCCGAAAAAACGGCGACCTTGTTGCTTTTATATATTATAATAAGTATCTTCGCATTGAAGATATGTTCAAAAGGCAAACTTGCTTAATGAAACTTATGGAACATCCCGAAAATGACAAGGCATATAAAGGACTGAAGGTAAATGGTGGAGTGGAGCCTGTTGGCTCGGTAAACCCCTACCTTTCGCAGATGCGCAAGAAACGCGTGTCACAGTTGTCTGTGGATGATTATGTCAATGGCATAAGACGTGGCGATGTTACAATACTCAGCCGTGCTGTTACTTTGGTCGAAAGTTTGTTGCCCGAACATCAGGCTATAGCTCAAGAGGTGGTGGAACGTTGTCTTCCCTTCTCGGGACAGTCGGTGCGTGTAGGTATAACAGGTGTGCCAGGTGCCGGAAAGAGTACTTCTATCGATGCTTTCGGTATGCACGTGCTGTCGCAGGGCAATGGCAAACTTGCAGTTCTTGCTGTTGACCCGAGCAGTGAACGCAGTAAAGGAAGTATTCTGGGAGATAAAACACGCATGGAACGTTTGTCGGTTCATCCTCGTGCTTTTATTCGACCGAGTGCCTCTTCCGGCTCTCTTGGTGGCGTGGCGCGTAAAACACGTGAAACGATTATTCTTTGCGAGGCTGCCGGCTACGACACTATTTTTGTTGAGACGGTGGGTGTAGGGCAGAGTGAAATTGCCGTGTGTTCTATGGTCGATTTCTTTCTCCTTATACAGATAGCCGGTGCCGGTGATGAACTACAGGGTATAAAACGCGGTATAATGGAAATGGCTGACGGAATTGTTATAAATAAAGCTGACGGAGATAATATTGATGCTGCACGACGCGCAGCCACTCATTATCGCAACGCTTTGCAATTGTTCCCGATGCCGGCTAGTGGAATACGTCCTTCCGTACTTACATATTCGGGATTCTTTGATATAGGAATAAAAGAGGTGTGGGATATGGTTATGGGTTATATCGCAGACGTTAAGAAGAACGGTGCTTTTGATTTGCGCCGTAGCAGTCAGCAGAAGTATTGGTTATATGAGAGCCTCGAAGAGCAATTGAAATCACGTTTCTATAACGCTGAAGGTATGGAGGGTATGCTGCGGAAATATGAGCAGCTGCTCTTGTCGGGTAAAATAACGTCGTTCTCGGCTGCAAGTAAGGTGCTCGAATTTTTCGATTCTATAGAATAAGGTCATAATAAAAAAACAGCCTCAAAGGCTGTTTTTTTATTATGATGCAAGAATTTCCTGTGCGCGGACAGTCTCGCGGTCAATAGGCTTGTCATCTTTGATTGCCTTTGTGAAAGGAACATATACAAGTTCGTTGTTTCTCAAACCGATCATTACGTTACGCTGGCCTTCAAGCAGAGCATCGATGGCTGCTACACCAAGGCGGCTTGCCATCAACTGGAGCTTCTAGCATTGATTTTTCTTGCTGTGCATCAAAAAACTTGCAGAATTCATCTGCCAAACAGAAAATTTTAGTAACTTTATCCTCGGAGAACATAGCGGTAAGGGGTTGTATATTATTTTGTTAGCTACTCAAATTTACAACTTTTGCCACATTCTCCTAATTTTCAATGAGTTAATTTTAACAAGAATTAAAATTCTTATATCGAACTCACGTTAAATAAGTACAAAACAACCCCAAAATGTTGCAATTCAGCAATATATTAATTGGGGATATTTATTATTTGTTTAGCAAAAAGTAGATTGTCAACCGTTATAATGTTGTCAATCTGCAAATAACAGTTTGCAAAAATCTCTTTGAAAGAGATTGTATAATAATCACTTTGACAAAAACAAACATTTAAAATACTATTGTGAAGAAGTTGAAACATTTATTTACAGCACTTCTGTTATTGTGCTGCGTGGGAACAGCAACTGCCCACGATTTTTCTGTGAGTGGTATTTATTACGACATCACCGATGACACAAACAAAACTGTCGAGGTTACTTATAGAGGAACATCTTCTAGTGCGTATTCCAACGAGTACATCGGCAGTGTGGTAATCCCGGAAAGTGTCACTTACAACGGTGCAACCTACAGCGTAACAAGCATTGGATATGATGCGTTCTATAATTGCACCGGGCTTACAAGCATTGTAATCGGCAACAGCGTTACAAGCATTGGTAGTGATGCGTTCAGTGGTTGCACCGGGCTTACAAGCATTACAATCCCTAACAGCGTAACAAGCATTGGATATGATGCGTTCTATGAGTGCACCGGGCTTACAAGCATTGTAATCGGCAACAGCGTTACAAGCATTGGAGATGATGCGTTCAGTTATTGCAGAGGCCTTAAAAAAGTAATAAACTTTTCTTCGCTTAAATTCTCAAAAGGTTCTGATGATTATGGTTATGTTGCTTATTACGCCGATAATGTCTATAACGTCCCCAATGGTTCAATAGAGGGTGATTATATCTTCTGTAAACTAAATAACGTAAATACACTGCTTTATTACTTGGGTAGCGAAGCCGAATTAACGTTGCCTGCTGATTATAAAGGAGAAAGCTATGTAATTAGCGAAAGTGCATTCAAAGGCAATAATACTATTACAAGCATAACAATCCCTAACAGCGTAACAAGCATTGGTTATTCAGCGTTCAGTGGTTGCACCGGGCTTACAAGCATTGTAATCGGTAACAGCGTTACAAGCATTGGAGAATATGTGTTCAGAGGTTGTTCCCGTCTTACAAGCATTACAATTCCTAACAGCGTTACAAGCATTGGAGATTGGGCGTTCCGTGATTGCACCGGGCTTACAAGCATAACAATCCCTAACAGCGTTACAAGCATTGGAGATGGGGCGTGTAGTGGTTGCTCCGGGCTTAC